>QIAL01000108.1 GCA_003225535.1 Acidobacteriota bacterium
CAGTTCGCCGGCCTCCGGGTAAAGGTAACAGGAACGCTGACGGCAAGCGGCATAAAAGTCGCCGACGTCGATGCGATCGGCTAACTTGACTTTAAGCGGCCCCGTCCAGGATCACCTTGGGCGGGGATTTCGCAATTCGAATTGTGAGGCTCAGTTCTTTCGGTGACGCGGCGTTTGAGCGCTGCGATTTATGGCCTCACACGCTTCAGGGGCGTGACCCGCTGAAGCTGCGTCGCATCCTGCGCACGAGATCGTAGTTGGCCAGAAGTGATCTCCGCGTTTCGGATCGACTCTAGTCAGATGACGGGCTTCAAAAGCGCTAGGGTCGATGAGTGGAATCGAGATGTTTCAACAACTGTGTTGCGGACCGTCAGCCTCTCGGGGTTTACGTCCTGCTGTGCTGACCTCAGTTTCATCCAGATAGGATGAAATCGCCGGATCTGTTTGGACGATGAACTTGCAGAGCGGGTGTTTTGGATTGATAATACTCAAGCACTTGACGCTGCCATCGCTCCCGACTATCACGCTGACAATCACTGTTGCATTCACCTCTGCGTTTTTTAGGAGCGCCCCGACATAGGCCTGGATTAACTGTCGCGGCAGGGACGAAAATGCGGGAGTCAGGAATTGCGGTCTTGAATTTTCAAGGACCTCATTACCGCATTAGCGCCGCGAGTCCGGGGGCACCAGGTTGTTCGCACGATAGTAGACGACGAGCTGGCCATAGTGTTCGCCGCTGTGTTCGATGGCGAACGTCCAGATAGTGGAGTTGTGGGCCATCCGGTTGCCGAAAAATTTCGTTGTATTGTCCAGACCCGTGTCGCCCTGTTGTTGAATTACTTGGGCTCCGTCCGCGACGGCCTCCTGCACGAACTTCACCACGTCGGCCTTGGTCTTGAAAGCGTCACGGGTGGGATTGTCGCCCTCGCCGAAGTTAGGGCCGATGTTTGATCCGGAAATCCTGCGTATAAGAACGAAATCGAGCGCGGCAGCGTGGAGAAGATTCAGGGCAAAGGTGCGCTGGTCCTTCTGGAGTTTGAAGTCGTATTTGTCTTCGGGAAAATCTTTCGCCATCGCGACGAGTTTATTCCCGATGTCGTTCCACCTGTCCAACATCTCATCGGATCGAGAGCGCGCCGGGCTCGGCGCTTGATTCTGCGTTTGGGCCTGACTTTGAAGACTCATTCCAACGGCAGCCAGCAGAGTAACCGCAACCAACGTAAGCGAAGAACGTTTCATTGTGGAGTGCTCCTTATTTTGATCCGCTTTCAGAAATTCCGTCGGGGGTTAGACGTGGCGGTACTTCTAAAGTTTTGAGCAAATTTCGGGTCAAAGGCAAGAAACTTGGATGTGACGGGAAAACCGCAAGTCATCGGCTGTGAACAGTCGCTTGCGCTCAAGACCCTCTGGACGGGACTGCGGACAATCAATGGGTTTTTGTTCCTGAGATGGTGCACGTTTGGCAGTCGGGACACGGCATTTACCCGGTGAATGCCGCTGTGGACTTATTTCTACAAACCGTGGGGGACTATGTAAAAGCCTATCCTTATAACCTGACTCGGGGGAGCAACCTGAGCGATTTCAATATCGAGCTGCAGGCGTCCATCGTAGCCGACTACTGGGCGTTGCTGACACAGAAATTGGCTCCGCAGGATAACAAGAATCCGAAAGCAACTTTGGCCGGTTACAGTGTTGTGATTGATCAATTGCAGAAATCCGGCCCATCCGTCAGGAAGCTTGATCAAGTTCCGTTGGTGTCCGCTGCCGGAAATGGAAGTTCGACCAAAGGACCGTTCTCTTAGTCCCAGAAAGGTTCGATATGCATCGGCCTGGACGATCATCTGCCGTACGAGATGAGCATGGAAAGCGGCCACTATTCCTATTCCGATTACAACAAACCCATCGAATTCGAGGCGCCTGAAGCCGTCCTGCAACCGGCCAGTTCGACTGGCAGTTCGAACTGAGCAGCCCCGCGGGTACGACGATTCGTCACAAGCAACTAGTACAAGTAGAATCGGTTCAATTCCTCGCCGCAGACTCCGGGACTGTACTGCAGCAATAGTCCTTCCGCCGCAGCATCATTAGCTTGCATTCCCTAACATCGGATGAACACCCAACTCATATGGCCTCGGAGACGGGACGCCTCCGTCACAGCCGGCGGGACGCCGGCGCTACCGTCGGAATATACTCCAGGCGACCGGACGCTAAGAGCAACATTATTTCCCAGGCAGTGAAGATTTCGCGTGTAAGAAACGTCCACGTCCATCGACTACCTAGTTGTGAGTGCAATTGACACCATTCCGGCGGCGGTATCCAGAATGACATCCGCGCAGGACGACCTGTATAGCGACGCCGCACAGACCTATGGCGCGGCGCTGGAGCGACTGGCTCGGGCTTACGAGGCGGACGCGGATCTGCGGCGCGATCTGGTGCAGGAGATTCATGTTGCGCTGTGGCGAAGCTTCGACGGATTTGACGGGCGTTGCTCGCTGCGGACATGGATTTATCGCGTGGCTCATAACGTGGGCGCGTCGCATGTCCTGCGGCAACGACGCACGCGGGCGCAGGAGCTGGTCGGACTGGAGGAACTGGAAAACCTTCCGGACGCCAACAGCGGACAGAGTGCGGCCGATCGCGGGCACGCGCTCGATCGACTGCTCACCCTGATTCAGCGTCTCAAGCCGCTCGACCGGCACGTGATTCTCTCTTATCTGGAAGGGCTCGACGCGGCTTCCATTGGAGAGATTACGGGATTGTCAGCGGGGAACGTCGCGACCAAGATTCATCGCATCAAGAACATGCTGGCACGCCAGTTTCAGCAGGGAGGGAGCGAGTCATGATGGAAGTTGAAAATCCCGTGCAGAGAATCTGGCAGAACCAGCCCGTGGAGGGGATCAAAATGTCGGCTGAGGAAATTCGGCGTCGAGCGGGGAAGTTCGAGCGCAGGATACGGCGCAGAAATCTACGCGAGTCGGTGGGCTGCGTGATCGTGTCCGGCCTGTTCGCATATTTCCTGTACGACACGCACAACGTTCTGTTCCGTATCGCCTACGGACTGTTTATCGTGGCCATGATCTGGATTGCGATTCAGCTTCACCGCAAAGGATTCGTCATGAGTCTGCCTGCCGGGCTGGAAGCTTCGAGTTCTGTGCAGTTTTTCCGGGAAGAACTGGAACGGCAACGTGACGCGATCAAGAATGTGTGGCCCTGGTATCTGGCGCCGATGGTGCCGGGCTATGTGATGTTGACGATCGCTTACGCGGTGTCGTTTCCGCGGCCGGTGCGATGGATTGGAGCGGGAGCATTCGACCTGTTCGTGGTGCTGTTGTTTATCGGGATTTGGAAGATGAATATGCGGGCGGCGCGATGCTTGCAACGATCGATCGATGAGTTGAACGTGGCGGAGTGAGAAACGAGTCGCGGAGTGTGGATTGCGGTAGTCGATTGGTTGATAGAGAAGTCAAACTCCCACCCTGTCGCAAAAACCGCAACAAGGGTGGGGCACCCGGGTTTAATAAGTTTTTCACCGTCGGAGAGCTGTAGCAAGGGACGCTCAATACGGGCATGGGAGAACTGCGGCTCGTGTTGCATATCACGAAAGCTGCGGACGGGAGCCTGATGGCCACGCTCAACAGTGTCGATCAGGGCGCTAACGACATCCCCGTCAAATCGGCGATTCTCAAAGGATCCAAACTGAATCTCGACGTTACGGCTGTCCAGGGAATCTACGAGGAACTGTCGCGACCGATAGTAAATCGATTTCAGGGACGTGGTCGCAAAGGAAACCTCTGCCTCTCGAGTTCAAGCGCGCCACTGCGCCGATCAAGACCGAACACAAGCCGGCAAAAGCATCTGACATCGATGGAACGTGGATGGGCACGGGGATGAGCAAGCTGCGGGTCGTGTTTCACATCGCGAAGACGTACGAGGACTGGGAGAACATCGAGTTGCATCTTGAGGCAGTAGCCTAACGCTGCGTGCGTCCTCGCCGGCACCTTCCCTGCTGGCTCCATCAGATTCCCCGGAAATTGTTGGAGGAACTGCGCGGGCGTACAGCATCGCGAGCCTTCTGCGCACTTGCTCTCGCGATGCTGGTTTCCGCTCGCGTACAACAAATCGGCCTACCGTGCGGCACCGATCGACACTGCTACCTGTTCATTCGAATTCAGACGTGCCGCAAGCTCCTTCTCTTTGCTGCCGCGCGGCAGATCATAGGTACGGTCGGTCGAGAAGACGATCCTGCTGAGAAACGTTTCCGTTCCGTAGCGAGTAAAGACGAGGTAGGGCGCGCCGTTATGGCTGTCGGCGGCATCGGAACCCGGCACATACATGCTATAGCGGGCCCTTCCATCCGCGTCAACGAACGTAACGAACGAACCGTCGCTTGCGATGCGATAGGTGTCGGCCCTCATCGTGGTTTGCCCCAATACAAAGTCGAACGGCACGTTCGCCTCAAGGCGGCTTTGGGCGTGCGCCGGCGCAATTGCGAGCGACGCCACAAATACAGCCATGAACGCGAACAACACATACTTCCTGAGATTCTGCATGACTATCCTCTTTCAGAAACGGATTTCACGATCACTCGTGACGCGCACTCTTCGCACCGGCTTGATGACAGACACACGTGGATCCCCCGAATGTACGGACTCAATCCGGATAAAAATTGCTTTAGCGCGTAGTGAATTGGATTCAGCGATCTGAAATTGGATTGAGGAGAGATGTAACCAAATTGTCAAAACTTTGGTCGCAGTTGGCGACACCGTGAGGTTAGATGCGAGCTAACACGTTCATTACTCTCAACTCGTGCAATTTGATGCTTTTTTTCACCACAGAGGCACGGGGGAACACAGAGGACAGATGTCAGCTGTCTTTGCGGTAGAGCAGGTTGCGCATCGCTTCGCGGCGGGCAGCGTTGGCGCCTTTGTCGGACTTCCAGCCTTCCGGGGATTTCGGTCCGGCATTGGCGGAGTCTTCTTCACTGCATTCGGGACAGCGGTTGGCGAAGCCGGGCTTGCCGGGTTTCAGTTCGAATTCTTCGCCGCAAACGACACAAGTTTTGATCGGAAATGGCATTTCAAAAACCTCGGGCTAAAGCCCGTGTTCGTCATGCACCACCTAACGCGGCCCTGAAGGGCCGCTCTTCCACGGA
This sequence comes from Acidobacteriota bacterium, assembly GCA_003225535.1. Taxonomy (GTDB): domain Bacteria; phylum Acidobacteriota; class Terriglobia; order Terriglobales; family Acidobacteriaceae; genus Sulfotelmatobacter. The sequence continues at coordinate 5,150 of QIAL01000108.1, forward strand.
ACTGGTTAGTTCAGGAAGTACTGCCGGTACAGCGTGTCCCGCTGTGCAGGACGGAATCCAGCGTCGCGGATGATGCGGCGCAACTCTTCTTCTGTCGTGCAGTTGGTCACACCTGCGGCGCGGACTACATTTTCTTCGAGCATCACCGAGCCGACATCGTTGCCGCCGAAGCGCAGGCCCATCTGGCAGACCTTCAATCCCTGCGTCACCCAACTGGATTGCACGTTGAGGAAATTCGAGAGATAGAGGCGCGAGATGGCGAGAACCTTCAAGTATTCCACTGCTGTAGCTTCGTCCCAGTGACGGCCGCCGAGCGCGGTGTTCTGCGGCTGGAAACTCCACGGGATAAAGGCGGTGAAGCCGCCGGTTTCTTCCTGCAGTTCATAGAGCCGCTGGAAGTGATTGATGCGGTGCTCATACTTTTCGCCGACGCCGAACATCATCGTCGCTGTCGTGCGCATCCCGATCTGGTGCGCGGTGCGATGGACATTGATCCAGTCTTCGGTCAGGCACTTGAGGCGTGCGATCTTGTAGCGGACTTCGTCGTCGAGAATTTCTGCCCCGCCACCGGGGATTGAGTCGAGGCCGGCGTCGCGCAGGCGCAGGATCGTATCGCGGATAGTGAGATTGCTGTACTCGGCGATCGCGATGATCTCTGACGCCGAATAGCAATGGAGGTGCACTTTGGGAAAGCGCTCCTTGATGCCGCGGAGCATCTTCTCGTGCCAATCAATCTTGAGATCGGGATGCAAGCCGCCCTGCATTAACACGCCTGTGCCGCCAAGTTCTACGGTCTCGCGGATCTTGTCGTAGATGGTGTCGAAGTCGAGAATGTAGCCCTCTTTCGCCGCGGGGCCTTTCAGAGGGCGATAGAAGGCGCAGAAGGTGCAGTACTCGGTACAGAAGTTCGTGTAATTGATGTTGCGATCGATGATGTAGGTGACGACACCTTCGGGATGCAGGCGGCGTCGTACCGTGTCGGCTTCCATCCCGATGCCGATCAGGTCATCGGACTCGAACATCTCCAGGGCTTGCTGTTTGGTTAAGGACATAGGATCACAGAACCTGGATTAATTTTAATCGAGAAAAAGGCAACGCACCAAGTGCAGGATTCGCTCAAGGCGACGTCATAAAGCTATGTCAGGTCGAGATCGTTCGCCTCAGGGGCTAAAGCCCGCATGATCTGGGATAGCTGACGCGGCCCTGAAGGTGCGCTCTTCCACTAAATCTTTTTTCCGCGACGCCGGAGGCCGAAGTCGTTTGGGCAGCGGCACGAGTCAATTACGGGATGTCCCTCACCCAGATGTTTCGGAAGCTGAGGGGCTCGCTTTTATCGCCGTGGGCTTGCAGCTTGATGGGGGCGCCATCGAATTTCTTGTAGAAAGGCTGGCCGATGTAGCGCGTCTCGCCTTTCAGTTCGAAGTGATTCTGAACCAGGACGCCATTGAAGAATGCGGTCACGTACGCCGGAGTCTTCAGCGAACCATCGTCGTTGAACGTGGGAGCGGTCCACACGACATCGTAGACTTGCCATTGTCCCGGCTTGCGAGTTGGGTTGGCGAGCGGGATGCTTTGTTTGTAAATGCTCGCCGCCATGCCGTTGACGTAGGTTTTGTTGTTGTAGGAGTCGAGCACCTGCAGTTCGTAGCCTGCGTCGCCTGTGCCGGTGGATGCCAGGAAGAGTCCGCTGTTCCCTCTTGCCTGTCCGGAGCCGGTGATGTTTTCGGGGACTCTCCATTCCATGTGGAACTGGTAGTTGTGGAACGCGCGCTTGGTTTCGATGTTGCCGGCGGTTTTGCTCACCACGAGAATGCCGTCGGCGATGGTCCATTTTGCGGGTTGCGAGCGATCCTGGGCTGAGACCCACTCGTCCAGATTCTTTCCGTCGAAGAGGACGATTGCGTCTGACGGGGGCTTGCCGCACTCCGCCGCTGGTGTGACGACTTTCGGTTCGGGCTGCCAGACTTCGGTGTCTTCGGGCTTGGCCTGCTCTTGTTGGGAGTGGAGAGGCAGAGACATGGCGGCGAAAATTGCTAGTGCGAAAAACTTCGACATTGGGATGCTCATAATGCTCAAGAGGATACACCGAAATTGATTGGGATCGGCTCCTAAGCTTTCGATGTGTTTCTCCGCCTCTGGACCTGTGGCAATGGCACGGTCCCCTCGCTTCGCTCAGGGTCGCGGGGCGGACGAAGGCGTCCACACGTACACAAACTTTTGATACCATCATGCCGCACTCAGGAGGTCCCTATGATTACTCGGCGCAGCTTCATGATTGCCAGCGGAATGACGGCGCTCGCTTCCACCCGCGTGTTTGGGGCTAACGACAAACTTCGTGTCGGAGTGATTGGGGCGGGACATCGCATGAAGGGGCTGCTCGATTCCGCCGACAAGGCCGGCGCGTACGAAATTGTCGCGGTGAGTGACGTGTACGGGCCCAACCGCGATGCGGTCAAGGAGCGATCCAATGGGATGGCGACTACCCATCTCGATTACCGGGAAGTTCTCGACAAGAACATTGATGCGGTGATCATCGCGTCGCCCGATCACTGGCATGTCCCGATGGCGGTCGAGGCGCTGAAGGCGGGGAAAGACGTGTTCCTCGAAAAGCCCGTCACCCACACGATTGAAGAGGGCGCCACACTCACGAAGGCGGTGCGGTCGGGCAAGCAGATTTTGCAATGCGGGATGCAGCAACGGAGCTGGACACATTTCCGCGACGCGGTCGATTTGATTCAGGCTGGAAGCCTAGGGCGCGTGGTACAGGTGCGGACGTATTGGTGGCAGAACTACCAGCGGAGCTGGGTATCCAAGCCCGTCGACCAGCAGGCGCTCGATTGGAAAATGTGGCTGGGGTCGGCGCCGGAACAGACGTTCAGTGATGAGAAGTTTGCGCACTGGCGGTGGTTCTGGAATTTTGGCGGCGGGGCGATGACTGATCTGTTCACGCACTGGATCGATGTGGTGCATTGGGCGATGAAAGCCGATACACCGAAGCAGGCTTGCATGGTCGCCGACAAGTATGTGTTTGATCAGTGGGATTGTCCGGATACGATCCAGGCGGCGTTCCGCTATCCCGGGTTTGATGTGGTGTATGAAGGGATGATGGCATCGTCGATCGACGATGGCGGGCTGGAGTTCCGGGGGACGGATGCGACGTTGAAGATCGACCGCGGAGGATTCACGGTGTATCGCGAGGGCGTGCAGCGGGATCAGAATCCGGTGCTCACCGCACGCAGCTTCCGCGACGGGACGATCACGCACATGGAGAATTTTTTCGAGTGCGTCAAGACACGGAAGGAACCGAATGCACCGGTGGAAACCGGGGTCGCGGCGGCTCGGGCGGGGCATATTGGAAATCTCGCCTACAACAAGGGCGGGCAGGTGAACTGGCCACAGAAATCGTCGCTTTGATGCAGCCCATTCTTCACACAACAACCGCCGCGGACACACGCGGGGAGGCTAGGCTGCATGCTGCTCCGATGTCATCGACGTTCTGTCCGGTAGAAAACCGGGGCGCAACTGCCAAACGTGGTGCCGGATGACGAAACTGCAAACCGAGGAGCCGCAGACTGTTTCGCGGGCCGTTCACGCCGCACCCACGCAGCGCGAGCTTTTCCTATTGCTCGCCGTCAGCTTTGTGGTGTTCTGGACCTCTTTGTTTCTTCTACACAAATCCACAGACCTTGTGGTTCACTCCGGCGATAACGCCGCTTACCGGGACGTTGCGAATGCGATCCTGCATTGGGACTTTCATGATCTTCAGGTGCAGCATTTCATGGGGTATCCCTACTTGATCGCGCTGGTGTCGCTGCTTTTCCGTGTTCCGACAGGTGTGGCGCTCTGGGTGATTGCGGTTACCGGATGCGTGGCGTCGGTATGCCTCACGGCCCGACTGTTCGGCACAACGGCTGCGGGATACTTCGCGTTCACAAATGTTGCGTGGCTTCAGGTTTCGTATCTGGGCGGATCCGAACCCCTGGCCGTCGCGCTGGGGCTTGGTTCGCTGTTGGCATTTCGGCGGGATCGGATTGTGGTTTCGGCGCTGCTGGCATCGTTGGCGGTCACGGTTCGACCGTTGATGTTCTTTGTGCTGGTGGGAATTGGGCTGGTGCTGCTCTACCGGAAACAATTCTGGCATTTTCTGGCCGCGCTGGGAATCGGGCTGTTGATTGGGATCCTTTATGTGTTGCCATTAGCTCGCTATTTCGGCGATCCGTGGTTGACGGTGCACAGCTACACCTCGCGCGACTACGGCGCGGCGAAAGTGGTTGGGCCTCACGGGCATTTATTCGGATGGCCCTTGCACGGGATTGTGGTCGGAACCCTGACCTATCCGGCGCCCTGGACAAACCTGGTGTTGAGCTTTTTCTGGATTGGGCTTGTATTGCTCGGTGCGGGAATGATGTTTTCCAGCAACTTCCGGAAATACGCAAAGAGCTATCCCAACGAAGCGATCTTTTGCGGGCTCTATCTTTTCGCGATCTTCTCGTATGACTACTTGATTTGGGCTCGCAGCAATTTTATTCGGTTCTGCATCCCGACACTGCCGTTTGTATTTTTTGCACTGTTGCCCCTTCTGCCGAAGGACCGCAGGGTGATTTGGGGCCTCTGCGTGGTGAGTGCGGTGGCAGCGGCGGTTTCGGCTGTTGGGTTGAAGAATGTGTTCGCGGGCATGCATTGAAGCGATCGTGAAGGGCTGGCATTCCGTCGGAAGCTAAGTTCCGTCTGTTTGAGATTGCGGGATAGAGCGGGAGAGTACGCCTAGTTCCTGCCCCCGTCCCCGCGCCATCTCGGTCCTCTCACAGACCTCGAAGTCGGGTCTTGCCAAAACGATCCTGAATCAAAGTGACCGGTTCCAATCCTTGGCCATCCCTCGCAGTGGCTGGGAGGCAGCGGCAAAGTCATTGAAAAACTGTTAGTTGAACACGTTCAAGTTTCTTGTTGACAGCCTTCTGGCGCAGGATTACAGTTATTTTGAACACGTTCAATATCCCTTGGGGAGGGGAGATTATGACAGCCAACAACATCATCGTAGTGACGTACCTGACGTACCTGCTGATCAGCGTCACGCTGACGATCTGGGTGGCACGCACGCTCTATAAGCGCGGGGCGATCTTCCTGGTGGACGCCTTTCACGGCAATCGAGAGCTGGCCGACTCGGTGAACCATCTGCTGGTGGTGGGGTTTTATCTGATCAATATCGGGTTCGTGTCGCTGGCGCTGAAGACGGCGGAGGTGATCAATAACTCCCGGTCCGCGATCGAATTGCTGAGCGACAAAATGGGGATGGTGCTGCTGATTCTCGGCGGGATGCACTTCTTTAATCTGTACGTCTTTTCGCGCATCCGGCGGAGCGCACGGGTACCGCGGCCTCCGGTAATGCCGCCTCCGCCGGTGGCGCCGGATGCCAGGTTGAACGTTGCGATCCCGCGGTGAGGGGAATCAGGGGTCAGGGCCAGGGGTCAGGGGTTACGCGTGAGGCTTCGGACGTCAGGTACGGTGTATCCGGCGTCGGACTCGAAACCCCTTTGTGCGAAAGGAGGTCGCATATGGAAAAACTTTATGTGCTCTACGATCCGAAGTGCGAGCTGTGCTGCCGGTTAAAGAACTGGATCCTGGTGCAACAATCTTGGATTGGGCTGGCGCTGGTGGAGCAGGGGTCGGAGAAGGCCAAGCGTCTGTTTCCTGAGCTGGATCGCATGGCGACGAAAGAAGACCTCGCCGTGATCAGCGATGAAGGGGCCGTGTATTTAAACGACCGGGCATGGATCATGGTGATGTACGCCATGGTGGAGTACCGCGAGTGGGCGGCGCGGCTGACGCATCCGGTGCTGATGCCGCTGGCGCGGCAGGCGTTCGCGGCGCTGTCGAAGAACCGGCATTGGCTTTCGAGGATGCTGAGCGCGGAGGATCCGGAAGCGATTGCCGGGGAATTGCGGCGGGTTGAACTTGAGCCTTGTGCTTTGCCGGCGGGCACCGCGCCGGTGTCCACCGTTCGGGAATACTTACTATGAGCAATACAACGATCAAGCCCAGAGTCACGTCGCGTGCGGAAGATACGCGGCGCAAGATTTATGAAGCCGCCATGGAGATGTTCCGGGAAAAGGGATTCGAAGAGACGACCATGCGCGACATTGCGGGCAAAGCGGGCGTGGCTCTGGGCGGAGCCTACTACTACTACTCTTCCAAAGACGCGATCGTGCTGGCGTTCTATCGCGAGATGCAGGAGACCAGCACTCCGCTGGTGGGCGGAGCGCTCACGGATAAGAAGAAGCTGAAAGAGCGGATTCGGGCGGTGCTCGATCAGCGACTGAAGCTGTTGGCACCGAATCGCAAGTTCTGCGCGGCGTTGTTCCGCCATGCGCCGGATGGGGCGGATCCGCTTTCGCCGTTCAGCGAGGAGTCGCGGCTGATTCGGGAGGCGGCGATCGAACAGATGCGGGTTGCGCTTGAAGGTGGGGATGTGAAGATTCCAGCGGATCTCCGGCCACGCCTTCCTTATTTGCTGTGGTTGTACCAGATGGCGCTCATCATGTTCTGGCTTTACGACCGGTCTCCGGATCAGCAGCGGACGCAGCGGTTGATGGAGAAAAGTTTGGGGCTGTTGGTGAATCTGCTGAGGATTTCGTCGTTGCCGCTGATGAAGCCGTTGCGGAAGACAGCGCTGGAGTTAGTGGAAGCGGTGAGTGCGTAAGGCGACCCTCAGCGGCTAAAGCCGCGCCCTTTCAAAGCACGATCGGAACTTCTAAGGAATTACGGGGGCGGTAATTCCATCACGCCGTGCCGCTCAGAAGATGGCAGGGATGCTTCGACTTCGCTCAGCATGACAAGACAATGGCTGAGACTTATGGCATAGGAGTTTACCGATGCAGGACGAGAAGGCCGGGGGCGGGACAGTCACGATTACCGGCGCGTTCAGTTACACGGGGAAGTACGTTGCGCGGCTTCTGCTTGACCAGGGATATTCGGTTCGGACTCTCACGGCGCATCCGGGGCGGGAAAATCCTTTTGGCGAGGTGGTGCAGGTCTTTCCTTACAACTTTGATCGCCCCGAGGAACTCAGAAAGTCTCTCCTTGGCACATCTACGCTGATCAATACCTATTGGGTGCGATTCCCTCGGGGAGAGGCTACGTTCGAGACGGCGGTACGGAATACACGGACATTGATTGCGGCGGCGAAGGATGCTGGAGTGGAGCGGATCCTGCATGTGAGCATTGCGAATCCGTCGGCGGAGTCTCCGCTCGGCTACTATCGCGGGAAGGCGGAACTGGAGCAGGCCGTAATCGACTCCGGGCTTTCGTACACGATTGTCCGGCCGACCGTGATATTTGGAGACGAAGACATCCTCATCAACAACATTGCCTGGTTCGTGCGGCGATTCCCTGTGTTCGGGATACCGGGCGACGGCCGGTATCGGATTCGGCCGATTTATGTGGAAGACATGGCGCGGATCATGGCTGAGGCCGTGGACGCCCCTGGGAATGCGGTGATTGATGCGGTGGGCCCGGAAACTTACACGTTCGAGGAGTTGGTCAGACTGATCGCGCGCTCGATCGGACAGTCGGTGCGTTTCGTCCATGTGCCGGCCACTCTGGCGTATCTTGCGACTCTGGTGGCGGGATGGTTTCTCGGGGACGTGGTGCTCACGTGGGAGGAGTATCGCGGACTGATGGGCAACCTGCTGGCGCCGGAAGGGCCAGCTTCGGGGTCGACTCGATTGAGCGAATGGCTGGCCGCCCACAAGGAGTTGGTTGGGATGAGGTACGCGTCGGAGGTGGCCCGACACTACGTCAGGGCGAGCCTGGAGTCGCGGCCCCGATCGGGTAAAGCTGTTGTTAAGCTTCCCTAAACGTCTCTACCGGCGGATGTAACCGGTCCCGCGTTTTCTTTTGCCCGGTACAGCGCTGTGGGAGTGCCAATGCTATGGCGATGTTACGTCAGCGACCCGCGTTCTGTTGAAGCCATGCGAGGAGGATCGCTCCAATCACAAAAAAGCAAGCCCCAGCAAAAGCGATCCAGCTTCCCATTCGAATCCTCTGCTGCCTCTGTTCCAAGGAGAGGTGAGCGCGGGACGCGGGTGGCTTGCTTCGAACCCTAAAGCTCCGCAACCATAGGCCCATCCCGAACCATGAAATGGCACCGAGAACACAGAGAATTACCGGGGACGCCATTTTCATGTTCAGGATTTGAACATCCCCGTGTGGCATGAACACATAACGTATCACGGCAGCAGTAAAGGCAAACTCAAATCCATACAACAGTGGGTCGACAATGAGCCTTTGCTTCGCAGTGACCGGGTTAGAAGATTTTCGCAACGTGTAAGCGGCTGAAGTCGAGATAACGCTTATCGCTGCGCCCGCGAGAGCAAGCCAGTCGATCCGTCGAGTCAATATCACCAGCAAGCCTCCTAAATAGGGAAGAAGGCCACAAAAAATCGCACCAAACACTTCGGTGCGAGTCGGCTTGGGTCGTTCAGTTTGGTTGAGCATCGGAGCGA
>QIAL01000109.1 GCA_003225535.1 Acidobacteriota bacterium
CCTGGCGACGATTCTCCGGCCTGCTTCTGGTTTTCAAGCTTCACATGAACGGTCTCAGTGTGCAGTTGTTCGAGGGGATTGATCTCGAAGTACGAAGTGGTCACCGCCTCGAAGCCCAAACCTGACACTTTCACGCGGTACGACGTTCCGCTTATGACTCGAAATTGTGCGGGCTCACTCCCGGTAATATGGACGGTCGCGACGGGTCCTCGCGGGGCAATCAACTCAACCTGAATTGGGACCTCGATGCTCCGCTCGTCGGTGGTGCGAACAGTCACCATTAGATCAGCGTTGTCCCTGACGTCGGTTTGCGCTACGAGGAAGGACGAGAGCACCAGCAGTAGCAAAACGGGAGCGATCGATCGAGTCATAATTCCACCCAAGCCCGCCCTTGCAATGGGACCCGCGCGACAGGGTCTGGTAGGCCCGGCAGGAATCGAACCTGCAACCCTCGGATTAGAAATCCGATGCTCTGTCCTTTTGAGCTACGGGCCCTTGCGATAACCAAGTTTAACCTATGTGGTTCTGGGATCGCTGTGCCGGTTCCTGCGTTTACATCTGCATGGAAGCCTTGGAGCTTCTAAACTAAGGGGGACACAGGCGGTTTCCGATCGGCCGGTGTCGGGAGTCGAACGTATGAAAAGGAATTCTCCGCTTATTATCAGTTTCTTATTGGCTGTTATTTTAGGAATTGGGGTCGGGTGCGCGAAGAAGCCAGAGGACACGAAGATATCCAGTGAGGTCCAAAACAAGTTCAGCCAGGACTCTGGCTTGGGAAGCAAACAACTCGCGGTGAAGGCCGAGGGCGGCATTGTGACACTTTCGGGCACCGTGGACAATGACGCGCAGCGCGAAGCGGCGGGGAAGCAAGCCGCCAGCATCGCGGGCGTCAAAACGGTGATCAATAATCTCGAAGTGAGCAATGTCGGGAAGCCGAGCGCGGTTACGGATATGACTCCTCCGGCGATGGCTGCTCCACCGGCCAGATCTCCTGCAGATAATCCTCCTCCTCCCAGTGCGAGCAACGCCGCCAAGTCCACCAAGCCGAGCAAATCGCGGCATGATACTGCAAGCCGCAAAGGGGTGGACGATTCTGCGAGCCCGACGGGTGCCGACGGAGCGCCACCGCAGATTTCGGGCAACAACGCGTCGCCTCCCCCGGAAAATGCAACGACTGCGCAGGAGCCGCCTCCGCCACCTCCTGCTGCCAAGAAGTTGATCATCGATCAAGGGACGCAGTTGACGGTGCGGCTCATTGATCCCATCGACAGCGAGAAGAATCAGACCGGGGACACGTTTCATGCAACGCTGAATGCTCCTCTGACGTCTGACGGAGAAGAAGCGGTGCCGGCAGGAGTGGAACTGGTCGGACACCTGATCGAAGTGAAGAGTGCCGGCAAGTTTGCCGGGCAGTCGTCGGTGGTGATGCAGCTCGACAGTTTGACGTCCGGTGGCAAAACCTACAACGTCCAGACCGATCAATACTCCAAGAAAGGCAGTTCGCGCGGAAAGAATACCGCCGAGAAGGTCGGCGCGGGAGCGGCAATCGGCGGGATCATCGGAGCGATTGCCGGAGGCGGCAAGGGAGCGGCGATCGGAGCGGCGGCGGGAGCTGGGGTTGGCGGCGGCGTACAGGCAGCCAGCAAAAGCCAGCAGATCAAGCTGCCGTCAGAGACTGTGCTGAACTTTACCTTGCAGCAGCCGGTCACGGTGGTGCAGGCGGCGCCGAGTGATGCCAGCCGGCAGAAGTTGTCCGGTCAGCAGTAGGGTGGCTCGATTTGAAGCCTCCTGCGGTAAATAAGCGTAATGGAGAGGTTACGCCAGTTAATCCTAGGCGGAAGGGGTGGACTCGTAGAACGGTACACATACCGAGCGCAGCTCGCGCTCTTCGATGTCTTCCAAGAATCTGATGTCGAGATGTTCCTGGGAGCTAAACATGCTCCCGAAAATACCTGCCAACTTCGGTAAAAGTGATGCGTCCTCCGTACGGGGAAAACACTTCAAGCATAGAGTGATATGAACGCCCGAGACATCGCCATGCTCGGCACAAGCCAAGTATGCACGCTGGACGATAGGCTCACCACGAAGAAGTGCTACAAAGCGATCCTTGAGATCGCGCTCCGCTGGGCCATCTTGCTCGCCGGTGAATCTGACGACATGTGGCGTTAGCCGCTCCGGAGATCGAGAAGTCTTGTTCTTGAACCAGCCCATCGTGGCTCCATTCAATCGGTCTGTATCAGTCCGCAATTATAGGGGAACGTCAACTGCCGAGACAGCCTTTATACTCGTCGGTAGTGGTGCAGTTTGAAAATTAAAACTGCACCACTACCTACTCGTCGACCCGGTTGCGGTTGTGGGCCGGGAGGTTCGGTGAGCGACTCCATTTCGATGAACACGCGCTGAGGCGGTTCGCATACACCCAGTCCGCTACAGCGGACTCGGTTTTTTCTGGCTGTCCAGCCGGGCTCTCACATCTCGCCGCTACGCGACTGGTGCTCGCTTTGGATGATCCACTTTGTTTTTCGGAACAACCTGTTCGCGTTCCGGCGAATTATTCACCCGCCGGCCAGACCCCCTAACAAAAGGCGATATCCCTGAGAAGAATCTTGAGCTTGGAGTGTCTCGGGCCAACGTCGTTGTTCTGACTCCGTAACTACGTACAGATTTCTTTCAGCTTGAGGCATTTCGAACTAAAAACCTTCCACCCTGCGCAGCATCCGGAGGCCCCTGCACCCTCACGTTCCGATGCCCAATCAGTCTCGCGCACTGATCGAACTGGGGACCCTTCAACCTAACTCCCGAAAGGAGGAGTCATGCTCCGCTCGTACTTCATCCCCCAGCGGGGAATACTCGAAGTGTGTTTATTGCAGCCGTTCTGCTGTCAACCTTTGTTCCAGTCCTGGTGGGGACAAGCGAAAGATCCATGTCCGCGCTGGCGCTGCCGGGGCAGGCAGTTACTTTTCAACCTTGAATGCCAACGAGCAGCAGACGTTCTTCCAGGCGTGGACGCGATTCCAGGAGGTGGATTCGGTCTCGGGCACGATTGAACCGGGCTCCGGTCTGGGGCCAACGTTTAACGGCAATAGTTGTGCGATGTGTCACGCTCAACCGGCGGTCGGCGGCAGTAGCCCGGGCCAGAATAGTCCGCAGATGTGCGAGTGGGCTAAATCGGCGAAGGTGTTTCCTTGAGCCGTGCCTCAGCTGATGAGGGTGCCGATGAGCATTTGACGTGATATTTCCAGTGCACTCTTTGACTGCCGACGGGGGTTTTGAGTGGGCATTGCCTGATTGTGCCAGTGACGCACTGTTTTCAATGAGCGAATGCCAAGCGCAGGCCAGAGGTGAACACGAGTTCGTTCTGTTTTTTTCCAGCGGGAGGATTGGTGACGTAGGTATCGCTAAAATTGTTTTGCCATCCTAACCATTTTGCGATCTTCGTGACCGTGCCCAGACTAAAGTTGGTCCGATAGTTGCCCCGGCTGCCTGTCAGATCTGGGAAAAACGCGAGATTCTGCAGTAAAGCGGTGCTCTTCCCCAATTTGAGAGTAAGTTCTTCACCCACCTGTCCAGCTGCCAGGTTGCGTTGAATCTCTACGTAGTCCTCGCGCGTGAAATTTATTCCCCCGAGAAGCTTGAGCGTGGCGTTGTCGCGATGGATGAGGTGATAGCCGATGCCGCCGCCCACGACTGAGCGCAAGTTCAAGTCTTGCAGACCATCACTCATGAAATCAGTATTGGCAAACACGAACAAGCGCGCGGTAAAGTCGTGGTCGAGACGTGCCCCACCTCTGTTCACATTTGCAGTTACATGCGGCGATGCACCCGCAACATCGTCGATGGAGTAAATTGACTCGGCGTAAAGAGTCAGCTCCTTGCGCGAAACCTTGCGCACTGCGCCGAACGCGAATCGGAAATTTCTGGTTTTGCTATTGCCGCGAGTCAGTTGAAATCCGGCGTCCAGATTACCGTCCCATCGGTGCAGAAGGCTCCGGTGTTGGGATTTCTCGTAAGCTAACTGCTCAGCATCATTACGCAAAGCCACGACGCGCTCCTTTGAAACTTCAACCGAGTTGCCGGCGCCGGTAGCAATTTCCAATTTCCCCTCGCGCGTTGCCAAACTGCCGACGAGTTCCTTCCCATCGGCCAGAACCACATGCAGCGGAACGTCTGAATGGAGTTCCTGAATTTCCTGCCACGACACGGTCACCTCCCCAGCGATTGCGGTAGCTATCTGCAGGCTCGTTGCGTCGGACTTCATGATGGCACCGGTCAACCGGTCTCCATTCTTGAAAGCCACCTGGTCGCCGAAAACCGAGGGACTCGCGAAGGCAAGTAGTAGAGGGAGTGCAATCTGTAGGCTGCGCAAGGGTTCCTCCGGTACACGAACAGCATGCTCACAAAATAGGCAGCGAGTATCATGACTGCTCGATACTCCTGGAGGAGTGGACGCGCGCCGACATGAAAATGTCTAGTGGGCTATTTTAGAGATCATTCGTTGATTCCAGGAACTGCAAAACCCGACAGTACCGGAATCAACATAATTTCGCCGCAAGATGAGGCGTACGTGGGCAGCACGTTCAACCTCGACGCACAAATCCTGCTCAACCCGAAACCGATCACGACGATGAAGGCCTACCTCGACGGCACGGTTGTCGCCACTTCCAGCAATGCGACATTGCGACACGAGATCACAACTGCGCTGGACGAAACTCACATCATCACCATCCAGGGATGGGATGATGAGGGCATTGAGTATCGGGTTCAGCAGAACATCAACATTAACCTTAACCAATAAGGCCAAGAGAGCGCGAGTCGGGAGCCCGACAAGACTCTCCGTCCGATGAGATACAGTGTTTCCCGTAGGGTTCTACGGAAAATACCTAATGTAGTTTCCGGCTGCGGAGAGGTAATTCTTTAAAGTCCAAAGTCCATAGTGCGAATGACAGTGATCTTCATCGTGATCAAGAGCCGACTTGGTTCTTCGGTTCGTGGGGCCCCGTAGAAGTGTGAAGCACTTACAACGGCTCGGATTACAGCTGCCATAGTGGGATCAGAGTCAAAGTGAAACCACGTTTCCCAGGAGAATGACATGCGCGATCTGTACGAAGTTCTGCGAGCCAAAGAAAGTCTCATCGAGCAACTACGTCGAGAGATCGAGGCTCTGAGGTTGGCCGCTCCGCTGCTTAACGATGATAGAGATAATGGGTCGCTCGCCGATACACCAGATAATCGAACGGAGTCGGATGGTCAGAGCGTTCGCTCGATAAAGCGCTCCAGCAGAGCACGCCTGTCTAAGGAGGCGGATCGCGAAAGGAACGGCTGGCGAGACCAGTACTGGATGCGGTTAATTCTGTGGCCAGCTAGCCTGAAGAGCAGGTTGGGTTCCTGAAAGAACCGGTCTTTTGAGGGCGGTGCTAAGAGAACCGCCCTTTTTCCCCTGGTGCTTTCGGGAATCCCGCCGCACCCTTTCGGAATCCAATGAATCGTGCGCCGTCGACAGACTTTCATCACCTTCATCTCAGTCGTCCAGGTCGTTCTTTTCCTCGCTCACTACTTTCTGTACCAGACATGGACCTTCCGCCACGTGCCAGCCCATCCGCGCCTTCTGGAAGCAACCCTTGGCCCACTGTCGATCAGCTTTGTGATTGCCTCTGTGCTGGCCTTCTCCTACACCAGCGGACCAGTGCGCGTACTCTACAAGGGCGCAGCCTCGTGGATGGGCTTTCTGAGTTTTTTATTTCTCGCGGCGCTCTTCTCCTGGGTGCTGCTCGGAATCGCAACCTTGGCCGGCGTGGGAATCGATTTTCACCGGATGGTCCAAGTTCTGTTCGCGCTCGCCATCGCGCTCGGAGCGTATGGAATCGGGAACGCCAACTGGACCCGCATTACTCGCGCCCGAGTACGGCTGCAGAATCTGCCCGATGCCTGGCGTGGGCGCAGGGCAGCGCTGATCACTGACGTGCACTTGGGCCACGTACGCAATCGCGGATTCCTGCAGCGCCTGCGGCGATCTGTTTGACGGCACTGCCATCGACGCCGCCAAGGCTGCCGAGCCGTTGAACGGGTTGACCGCTCCGCATGGTGTCTTTTTCGTGGCAGGGAATCACGAGCAGTTCGGCGACGACAGCAAATATCTGGATGCGATTGCTGCCACGGGCGTGCGCGTTCTCAAGAATGAGCGGGTCAATGTCGACGGCTTGCAGATTGTTGGGGTTCCGTATCGCGATGCCGCTACGCATGGAGGCCTGGCCTCCGCACTGAGGCGCCTACCGCTCGATCCCAAGCGCGCCAGCATCCTGCTGACCCACGCGCCAGACGATCCTGCAGCCGCCGAAGCGCTCGGGTTTTCCTTGCAGCTTTCCGGGCACACCCACTTGGGCCAATTCATCCCCTGGAGCTGGATGGCTCGCCGAGTCTATCGACAGTTTGTGTACGGACTGAGCCGAATCGGGCGAATGCAGGTGTTCACGTCGAGCGGAGCGGGGACGTGGGGGCCTCCTCTCCGTTTGGGCTCGAATCCGGAAATCGTGATGCTCGAGTTTGAATAGTTCCTGAGGATTGAATTGAGGCGTGGCATCGCGCCTGCGTCACAGGAACCTGTGATTTAAATCACAGATCGATTTGAGTAACGGACATAGGCTCGGCTATGCTTGTTCCGATCGCGCTCGGGTAAAGGCGGACACCTCATGCCAGAGAACACACTCACCATCACCGACAATCGCACCAATAAGAGCTACACCGTTCCGGTGGAGAACGGAACGATCCGGGCCATGGATCTGCGCCAGATCAAAACTGGTCCTGACGATTTCGGACTGATGACCTACGATCCCGCCTACCTCAACACCGCCTCGTGCAAAAGCAGCATCACCTACATCGACGGAGACAAGGGCATCCTGCGTTATCGCGGATATCCCATCGAAGTGCTGGCGGAACGGTGCACCTTCCTGGAAGTAGCGTATTTGCTGATGTTCGGCGAACTGCCAACTGAAAAAGAGCTGAACAGTTGGATCTACGACATCACCCACCACACCATGCTGCACGAGACTACGAAGAAATTCATGGAGGGATTCCGTTACTCCGCACATCCAATGTCGATGTTCGTGAGCACCATTGCCGCGCTTTCGAGTGTGTATCCCGACGCGAAGCTGGTCCGCAGTCCCAAAGACCGTATGCATCAGATTGTTCGCCTTATCGGCAAAGTGCCGTCGATCGCGGCCATGTCGTACCGCCACAACGTGGGATTCCCCTACGTGTATCCCGACAACGATCTGAGCTACACCGAGAATTTCATGAACATGTTGTGGAAGATGGTCGAGCCCAAGTATGTCGCCCATCCGGCGATTTCTCGGGCGCTCGACATTCTTTTTATTCTGCATGCTGACCACGAGCAGAATTGCAGCACGAGTGCAATGCGCTCGGTGGGAAGCTCGGAAACCGACCCCTATCTCGCCGTGGCCTCGGCGGCATCGGCACTAGCCGGCCCATTGCACGGTGGTGCCAACGAAGAAGTGCTGAGGATGCTTGAGGAAATCGGAACGAAAGATAACGTCCCGGCTTATATCAAGCGCGTCAAGGACGGACACTTCAAGCTGATGGGCTTCGGACACCGCATCTACAAGAATTACGACCCGAGGGCGAAGATCATCCGTTGGTGCGCCGAGCAGGTCTTCGAGGTTACGGGACGCAGTCCTAAACTCGACGTCGCGCTTGAGTTGGAGCGCATCGCGCTGGAAGACGAATATTTCATAAAGCGCAAACTCTATCCCAACGTCGACTTCTACTCAGGGATCATGTATCAGGCCATGGGCTTCCGGCCGGAGATGTTCACGGTGCTGTTCGCGATACCGCGAACCGCTGGCTGGCTCGCGCAATGGGAAGAGCTGATGAAAGATCCAGAGCAAAAGATCGCGCGGCCGCGGCAGGTCTATCTCGGACCCGGTGAAAGGGAATTCGTTCCCATCGATAAACGGGTGCCGGTGCCGATTCCGGCGGAATATCCGTCTCACTAAAAGCAATAACCACGAAGGACACAACGCATCGCGAAGGAAATCGAGTTTCCTTCGTGCACCTTCGTGTTTAACGCAGTTTCTACGCGGCGTGCTTAGCCAATTCGGCCAGCTGCTCGCGATGACGCTCGGGGGAAGTGATGACTTTCATCTGCTGCCAGTCGTAGGGGAATTCCTTGCCACAATCGAGGCAGGCAACATAGGTTCCAGTCAGTGAAGCGGCCTGGGGGCGGCGCTTGGCGCGACGAACGGTTACGGGAAAGCTGTAGCGTGCGTGCCTGCAGCCTAAGAAATAATTCAGCAATCTTTCAATCATGGACCCACCTTCCATACCTGAGCGTGTATGCCAGTACCTGGGTTATTGTGAGTGATTCCCCCTCCGCCGTTACTTCATCACTCAAATACTTAGATTCATGGATTGCCTAAAGGGTTTAGGTTTTCGTACCGGGCGGGTTGCTACGGCGGGAACGCTCTACCTTCCTGACGCGAAAGGATTTATATCGTCCCAAAGCAGTTTTCCTGCCAGTGAATGACTCTTTCACACCCTGCCAATCTAGGGAAAATCATCCCTAGGCCCTACTTTTTGAAGAGCAAGGCTGCCTGACTTCTCTTGATCGCGAGACGCTCGGACACGCTTAGTCCGGTAACCGCAGCGGCGGCCAGTTCTGTGGCGAACGCGTCGTCGCGGACGTGGCCGCGAGGTTCGGCCAGCAATACGCACGCATTCTGCTTCGAAGCTCGCGCCACTTCCGCAAAGAAGTATTTCGCGTCGGGGAACTCGTGCACCATGGCAAACGCGAGAGTGAAATCCACTGTTCCTTCGAGATCGCCGATGCCCATGGTTTCCGCCGAAGTCACGCGTGCGTCGATACGATCCAAGACATGCGCTTTCGCGGCACGTCGCTTCAGGCTCTCAAGCATTT
>QIAL01000110.1 GCA_003225535.1 Acidobacteriota bacterium
GCGTAGCCGCAGCCGTAGTGATCGCTCCCGAAGAAGAAACCAACGGAGGGAACGGCGGCTCGCTGATCCAGTAGCGACTGTGTAGGGGCGGACGCCTTCGTCCGCCCCCCCCGGTGCGAAGCGCCGGTCAGCAGCGTCGACACTCTTGCCCCCTATCGCAAGCGGGACCGTCTTTTCTCCGGGCTACCTCGAGCGCGAGGTGCAGGAGTATTTCAGCCGCACCAATCGCGCAGCCAGCATTTCGATCCTTCTTGGCGCGCGCCTTTCTGCCATGTAGAATGCGTCGGCTCCATTCGCAAGCGGCAAACTGCCACAAGGAGGAGTAATGAAACGTTCACTGTTGATGGTTGCAATCGTTGTGGGGATAATCGCGGCTTGGTCCATGGGACGGCTTCAGGGACAAGCGCAAGGTGACAAAGTCATCTTCGTTTCTTCAAGCCACGCAACCTACACCGCAATGCAACCCGGTAACGCGGCTGTTACCGCAGCGGCTGTTTGGGGCGACGCCAACGCTGGCGCGCACGGAACATTCAGCAAGTTCGCGCCCGGATATGATGCGGGCATGCACACTCACACTAACGATGTCTGGATTGTCGGCGTCAAGGGTGCGTATGTGTACAAAGACGAAGCGGGCGAGAAGCGTATCGGCCCAGGTGACTTCTTGCGAGTGCCCGGAGGACACAAACACTGGAGCGGCGGAGACAAGAAGGAAGGGGCAATTTTTTACGAAGAGTCTTCAGGCAAGTTCGATTTGATTCCTGCAAAATAGTCGCGGTTTTGTATGGGGGCGGACGCCTTCGTCCGCCCCAGCGAGAAGCGCTGCGACACTCACGCTTACTTGGTCGAAGTTGCCCTCTGGTTCTTAACCTCGAGCTCGTTCACAACCTGCTTCACGTTCGGCACTTGCTGCGCCAGCTTCTCCACATTTGAGCGTTGTCCTTGAGAAGGAACGTCGCCTTTCAAGGTCACGACTCCGTTATTCACGTCATAGCGGACCGCCCGATTCATTTTGTGCTGCACGAGCATCGCTTCCAGATTCTTGTCGATGCCGGAATCGAGTTCCGAGTCAACCTTCTTGGCCGTGCCTTCGTCATCCTTCGGACGTACTCCGATCTCGTCCGCCACGACTGCCGAACCGGCCTGCGCCTTGGCGATCGATTCCGCATGCGTCTTCTCGTCATCCGTCGCAACGTTGCCCGACAACGTCACCACGTTCTTGTCGCGATCCTGACTCACGCGCACATCCGACAGTCCAGCACCGTCCAAGGCATGACGGATGTTGTCGGTAACATCGGGAGCTTTTGTGTTCGTACAGGCAAGGGTAATGGCAAGCGCCATTCCCATCAGTAAGCTATTGAGTGATTTCATGAATTATTTTCCCCTCTTCCGGCGGAGCCTATCGACCCCGATCCGGCTGATCCGAGCGCATCTGCTATCTTGGGCCGAGCAGCCGCTCTCAACTATCAATTGGAGAATGTAGAAGGCGGTAAGCGGTCAACTAAGGAAGAAGCGAACCAAGGACTCAGGCGGCCCCTAGACCTCCCCAGATTTTTGTGTAGGGGCGGACGCTTTCGTCCGCGCCCGGCCGTTGACGGTTCACCTGAAACTTTGAGGTCCGTGCTGCCCATCCTTTCGCACAAAACGCCAGCAGGATGGAGCATCCGCACAGAGTACTCCAGCGGCTGAAGCCGAGCCCTTTCAAGCCTCATGTGACAAACGAACAAATGTGGCTTTAATCGAAAGAAATCGAAATTCGAGCGCTAACACCTGTTTTTCGACAACAACGTCAAACGGCACGAGATTCAGTTGTGATAGATTGCGCTGGTGTTTCCAGACTCGGGCGAAAGGAGATGAATCGTGAGCCTCATCAGCCTTTTAAAAAAAGCAGCCACGGCAGGAGATTTGGCGCGGGGAAGAAACGTGAAGCTAGGGGACAAAGCATATCGTATAAAAGGGCTCTTTGCGAACCCGCTTGCGTTGAGTGGAGTGCGTTGGCAGGAGAAAGAGACTTGGTTGGACGTCCTCTTCAGGACCATCCTGCAGTGCCGTGAAGGAACATTCCTGGACGTAGGTGCCAATCTCGGACAGACGATGTTTAAGGTGTTAGCCTTGGACTCGTCTCGCCAATATATCGGGTTCGAGCCGCAAGTCGCTTGCTGTCTTATGCTCCAGAGATTTCTGGAAGAGAATCGCATCTCGAATTTCAGCATCCTTCCTGTTGGTCTTTTTAACACGAACCGGGTTATGAAGATTCATGGCGGCCGCAGTGACTACGAGGCTACGGCAAGTGTCGTGGATGGCTTCCGGCCTGATTCCTTCTACACCTCGGGCCGCTATGTTTGTGTGAGGAAGGGCGATGATGTGGTCTCCGAGCTTGGCGTGGCATCCGTTTGTGCGATCAAAGTTGATGTCGAGGGGGCGGAGCTCGAAGTATTTGAGGGCCTTCTTAATACCATTGAGAAGAGCAAGCCTTTTTTGATTTTCGAAGTGCTGAATCATTTTCTGGTCGTTACGGGCAGCGAGCTTGACGACCAAACCCTTCGGTTTCGGGAATCGCGGATTGAGAGACTTGAGAACCTTTTGAGGCCGCAGGGCTATGAGATCTTCAACATCCTTCCAGGGAATCAATTAGTTAAAGTTCGCCAAATAATGCCACCCATTTCTGACGATTTGTCTCTGACAAACTATATCGCCGCCCCGAAATCCGGACTGGGCTCATTTTTGAGAGTGTTTGGAGCACTTGGTGGGATCATGCAAGATTCAAGCAGAGGAGAGGTTGCATGAGCGGGCAGACTCTATGTAACTAGTTTCGCAACTCTCGCGAGCGTCGGGCTGAATGTCTGGGTTTTTGGGGAAAATCATCGGTCCGCATGCCGAAGATTGTCTTGAGCGAAGTCTTAAAGCACTGTCCGCGGCTCACCAACGCTGATTCAGTCGGGAACACTAGATGCTTGATGGGCGGAAGACTGCCGTGACGGCGACCACAGACCTGCCCCCATCGATTGTCTAATCATGCTCGTGCCGTTCACTCAGCATTTTGTTTGCATCCAGGCACTGAGATGTTACACCGTCGCTATGCTGGCTCTGCATGGTTACCTTGCGGACCACGTAGTGCGGACGTCCCTTCGCTTCCTCGTAGACTCTCCCTACGTACTCGCCGATGATTCCCAGGAAGAACAGATTTACGCCAGAAAGGAATGTAATGGCCAAGATCAATGCGGTAAAACCCTGAGGAGAATGCAGCCAAAACTTAACGTACAGCGAATAAATCGCGTACAGGACTGAGAGCCCTGTCGCAGCTGCTCCGAGTATCGCGGCGGCGCGAAGGGGAACAATGGAGAAAGCAAAAATTCCATCGGATGCCAGTTTGAGCAGCCTCAACGGGCTATATTTGGTTCGACCCGCGTGGCGAAGAGCACGTTCAATGGGAATACCAATCTGCCGAAAGCCGACCCATGTTCTCATGCCTCGGATGTAACGATGATGCTCTGGCATCTTCCTGATTTCATCGATGACCCGCCTTGACATGAGCCCGAAGTCCCCTGCATCGAGCGGCAACTGAAGCGTAGAGAGGGCCGCAAGTAAACGATAGAAGAGGTAATAGCAAGCGCGGAGCCACCAAGATTCCTTACGTTTCACACGCTGCGCATACACCACGTCGTAGCCCTGCTTGTAGGTCTCCACAAATAGAGGAATCGCTTCCGGAGGATCTTGCAAGTCTCCATCCATCAATATCGTTACTTCGCCTGAAACGTAATCCAAAGCTGCGGCCAGGGCAGTCTGATGGCCGAAATTGCGCGAGAGGGCTATCACCGTGAGGCGAGGGTTCTTTTCAGCAGCTTCTTCGAGGAGAATGCAGGTGCAGTCTGAACTTCCATCGTCCACCAGCACGACCTGATGAGGACCGCCCGGCATACCATCCAGAACGGTCAGCGTCCGCTGCAGCAATTCGGGCACCACCGCCTCTTCGTTGTAAAGCGGGATTGCGACCGAAATGCGCGGATCCTTTGTCATACGCTCCCTAGGTCTGGTTTTCCACCACAGCCATAACCGACGTGCCCACGAACTGCTGCGGAAGCGGTTCGCACCGCGCCAGTAATGAAAGCGCGGTATTGATGCCAGGTCCCCGGCTATCGAAGCCAGCTTTCCCATTGCCTTGCGCGAGGCTCATCATCTTCCGCAGCAACAGGAGTGGGATGAGAGGAAGGCCCCAATACGTAAGAGCCCGAGCCTTGAGACCATTCCGTTCTGCAACCCTCACCAACTGATTCGTCGAATAGCGGCGAACATGCCCTGCAGCGCGGTCATAGTCTGAGTACAGAGACTGATGCGCAGGCACATTGATCAGGATCGAGCCAGCGTCCGCCAAATGGAACTTGACGGATTGCAAGAACTCCGACTCGTCATCTATGTGTTCGAGTACATCGAACAAGAGCAGCAGATCGAAGCGCGCGCGGAAATCCGGGTTGCGTTGATGGATGTCGTAGCAGTAGAGAGGGCTCATGCGGCTCAGGTTCTTCTGCAGAGCCACCTCGTTCAGTTCGAAGCCGGTGACCGGTTTTCCATAACGGTCCTCTATGTCTCTTTGCAGCAATCCATTGCCGCAGCCGATCTCAGCCGCGCGCGTGCAATTCCGGATCACGGCATCTGCCAGCCGCTGCATAACCTCGAAACGCCGGCGAATCCAAAAATGATCGTTAGTCGCGACGTCAAACCACCAATCTCCCATGTTTACGGGCATGGGAGGGGAAAGATAGGTCACGACGCGACCTTGCGAATCCATTGACAGGAGCCTTCCTCGCACTCGCGGGGATTTTTGTTTACGAAATGATATCAGGAGGTGAGGGGAACGTTGGGAAGCCCAATCATCCTCTCCCTGCGCTCCTCGGCCTGATGACCACTGTTATCATCAGCGTTCATGATTGCCTCCCGCACAGGAAGCAAAATTGTCTTCGAAGTCGCCGCGATCGTTCTGGTAATCGCCATCTACTTGTTCCCATCCTTCAAAGCCAGAGCTCAATTGGGACCCACCGCGTTGCCTCCGATGTTTGCGCCAGACCTGAGCATGTACCTCAATCTGAGCCAGATCACCGCAATCGACGATAGCCACGCCATGAATCCGTATTACCGAATTCCGGTGCCCACCGCCGGCGCAGGGTACCTGAAGTTCCGCTTGGCCCCCAGGTTGTTCGGCGGCCTGAACCGGCTGCTCGATAACCGGACGTGGTTTGCCCTGCTGCTCTGGAACATATTCTGGTGGACACTGCTCTGCGTGGTGGCCGTATGGCTCTTCGACCGCTTCCTACCGGG
>QIAL01000111.1 GCA_003225535.1 Acidobacteriota bacterium
AACACGCCGCATCGGAGAAGCAACCACCGAATCCCAGAATGTCTTGAAACTTGTTGGCTTCGATGAGGCGAACGGAATCATTCGACACTGTGGCTGATGCCGGCTGCCATGGAATCGGCGGGCCCGCAGCAAAGCGCTGTTTCTGATTCGTAAACCAGACCGCAACATCCGATTCAGGTGGCTTTGTTTCTGCGTCAGGGGCAGTGATAAAAGGATCTGAGAGATATGCGCTCGCTGAGGCCAGTGCCGACGCGCGTGAACCAATCACCCCAAGGCCCAGAGCTGAAGCCTTAATGAAGGCCCGCCTTGAACCAGGATTTTTCATTTGTTTCATGCGATCTTCTCGGGTCTGGGGCCTGATTGTCTCAAATGCGAGGGGCGCGAATACGAGCGACCGACATATTCATGCAAGGGATAGAGCCAAGATTCTATCTCAGATGGTCCGCCTCCCGGCGAACCATCTGACCTACGCGATTACAGAGCCTTTGGCGCAATCAGAAGAGCAGTTTGAGAGACAACTGCATGATCCGCGGATCTTTCGCGGATGTGATCGTGCCAAACCCCTGGAGTCGTCCAGTATCCGGACTGACGGTCTGGGAATCTGTGATGTTCCCGTCTGGCAGATTAAACTGGGCGTGGTTGAAGGCGTTGAACAGTTCTGCACGGAACTCGAGATTCATGCCTTCCTTAATGAGCGTATCTTTCAGCAAAGCCATATCCCAGTTGTTGAGGCCGGGGCCCGAAAAGAACCGCCGCCTCGCATTGCCCAGCGTACCTGGCGCCGCCTGAGTGGCTTCCGGGCTAAATAGCGAAGTATTGAAGTAGGGCGTTGCGGCCGAACGCGCGTCGCCGACCCTCACAGCGCCGCCAGCAAAATTCGGCATATCGATCGGGAGCGAGATAGCCCCGGCACCGCCGGTACCGAGCAGAGAAAGGTCGTCGGTTTCAACCAGTGTGACGGGTAGACCGGTGGAGAACCTGGTGATTCCGCTCAACCTCCACCCCTTCACCAACCTACTCGGCCCGCCCCAGCGGTCGAAGGGCATCTGGTAGTCATAGCTGACAACGAAGTTGTGTCTGATGTCGAACGACGAAAGCGACCTCTCATTCGGACGAACAAAGTTAATCTGCTCACCATATCCGGAACCGTTGTCGAGAGACTTGGAATAGGTATAGCCGGCCAGGAACTGCAGCCGCGAAATTCGTTGCTGAATACTTAGTTGTGCGGAATTGTAGCCGGACTTTCCGATGGTCATGAAGTAGCCATCGCTGCTGAAGTTGCCACCGAATGGACCACGGGTGCTGTTGATTGTGCCGCCTGCTACTGGGAGATAAACTCCGTTCTCTTTATTCGGTCCGCAGGTGTTTCCATCTGTAACCTGACTAGCTTGGCTCAGGCTCAAGCAGAGAGACGGGTTACCAGGGTTAGCCTCCAGCGACGATAACAAGTGATGGCCCTGGCTTCCGACGTAGCTGGCAGTCAGTAAAGTGCTCGGACCGACCTGTCGCTGAATCGACAGTTGGTACTCTTCGGTGTACGGCAAAACATTTCTGTACCAGAAAGCAGGCGAAGTGCCGATGGGCAGGAAATTCGGCCAGTTGATTACAGTGTTCGTCGTTGGAAGGGGCACTGGAAATCGCTGACCCTCAATGTGGCCGGTACCTCGATCCACGAAGGGCGTCACAAATTCCGGCGGCACCGGGCTGCCATAAAATGCCCCGAACGGCGCGTCCCCGATCTCGTTGAAGTTGGTAGCACCTTCGAAGGTGCTGTAGAACATTCCCCAACCCACACGAATGCTGGTCCTACCGGGTCCGCCGGTCAACGCCTTCATAAGGCCACTGACCGATGAAGGAGAGTAAGCGAGTCCGACACGAGGGGCAAAATTGTTATACCGAGTCGGAGCCAAGGTACTCGGGATGCCGGGATCGCCGGGGAAAACCCAGCCCGTGGGCGAACCGGGAAATCTTGTAGACTGCAGGCCGAGGACCAGAGTTTCCAGTTGGCCATACTTCTCAGACCATGGCCTGCTAACATCCCACCGAAATCCGTAGTTAAGAGTCAAATTTGACTTTACACGCCAACTATCCTGGGCAAACAGACCGATATATCGCGAACGCCCGTAGGAAGGATACCCCTGTCCTTGCGAATATCCCGTTGGAGCACCGATCAGAAAGTCAGCAAAATCCACTCCGGTTTCCGCACCGTTAAATGTGAAATCGCCGTTCGACCCTCCGTTGTATTCCGTCAACTGGTTGTAACGGAACTGTCCGCCGAACGTTAGGGTGTGGGTGCGGATGACTTTGCTGAAGTTATCAATTACCTGAACTGTGGTTTCGGTAACACCTAGAGGCCCGCCGGATGCCCCAAAACTAAGACCATTGTTGAGATGGATGTTTGGGACATGCGCGTACTGAGGCAGTGAAGGTGAAATCCCTAAAGTGTCCGCCCCCTGCTCAAAACCCAGTGACTTTGGTGTGACATTGCCACCACCCGTGGGTTTATGCATCAGGAATCTCAGGCGCGTTAGGCCCACGCGCAAGTCATTTACCGACGCTGTGCCAAGGGTCTTCGAATCGCCGATCTCTGCGATCTGGGAGCGTCCGGTGTTGTCGCTGCCGAAACCGGGAAGAAATATGTTCGGTGTACTCTGGCGAAACTGGTCAAAGAAATAGTAGCCCGTGAGCAATCCCAGATGTGAGTTGTAGTCCACCCGACCGCTGGTTTTGTTGTCAGAAAGCCGTATCGGTGAAGCAACGGGAGAGAACACGCCATCCCCTGCGTTGCCCGGAGGGATGAACTGCAGCAAGTTCGTGGAAGGTACAGAAAACACCGACGTCGGGACCTGTGCACCTGGGAAGACGCAAGTCGCCGTGTTGGCGCACCCTGGCGCGTAATAGTTCTCGCCATCCGTCACTGCATATCCCAGGGTGTTGGAGAGAGCCTGCGCCCATGCGGGCCCCTGGACTGTTCCGGTCATGGAAGCGGCCACGGTCGAGAAGTCGCCACTGCGTTCCGCTACCGTTGGCACAACAAAGGTCCCATTCGAACCGCTCTGCCCGATGATCACCCGGTTGCCCTGATAATCTCCGAAGAAGAAGAGTTTGTCGTGCACGATGGGGCCACCCACAGTGCCTCCAAACTCATTCTGCTTGTGATCGTCTCTCACTGAGGAGAAATAGTTTCGGGCATCGAAGGACCGGTTGCGCAGAAACTCGAAGGCGCTGCCGTGGAATTTGTTCATGCCCGACTTCGTGATGACATTGATCTGGCCGCCGGCGTAGTTCCCATATTCTGCATCGAAGTTATTGGTCACGATACGGAATTCTGCAATGGAGTCCAGGTTTGGAATCATCCCGGCTCCCGAGAAGGCGAACTCCTGCACCGTAGTCCCGTTCAGAAGAAAGCCATTCGCTGATTCACGCTGGCCATTGACGGAAAGATTCCCTGCGTTCAAGTCGCCCGAAACACTGTTAAAGGTAAAACCGGTGGCGCTGAACTGGCCTCCCTGGCCGCCGGCGAGGCCCGAGGAGACGGGCGTAACTCCCGGTTGCAGAGCCAGAAGGTCCGTGTAACTGCGCGTCACCAGTGGCACGGCTGTGATGGTCTGTGCGCGGATGACTTCGCCATTTTGCGTGCTCGCAGTGTCCAACTGCACGGCATCGGTCGAGACCTCGACCGTCGCGCTGATCTGGCCCACGCTTAACTTGAAGTTCAGGACCTTTGCGGAATTCACATCCAATACGATGCCGGTCTGGTGGAGGGTAGTGAAACCGGACTCGCTCACCTCGATGTCGTAATGTCCGGGCGGTAGATCCACGAAGGCATAGAAACCGTCGACGTTTGTCTGTCGCTTCTCCACAATTCCCGTCTCGACGGCCTTCACTTGCACGGTGGCCCCGGATATCACGGCACCACTCGAATCGGTGACAATTCCCGAAATTCCGGCGTCGACCTTGGCATGCAAATGGCCGCTCGCGCCGAAGATCACCGCCAAAACCATCAACAGGAAACAGGCATTCCTCGCTCGTCCACCATCAATTGCTGCTGCGTCAACTCCGCAATATCCACGCCCATTCGCTCTCATAGTTCCTCCGAAGCTTTGCTTCGCCCATCTTGGATCTAGTCAACCGGGGTCAAGTTCGGGTTTGTCAAAACGTTTATATTGTGCGCTTATATCAACGAACTATTCCGCAGGTCAAGAACAAAGTTTTCATGACCCCCAAGAAAATCTTCTGTGCATCGACTTCTAGCCATATTTACCTGTGCATTGTTAATGGCGTATGAATGAGGTTCTACGATTCCCGGCGGCTCCGAAATGGGCCGGGAACCACGGCAAGATTGACAAGGAAAGGATCTTTTGCGATAGTGTCAAATCGTTTAGACGAATATATCTTTCTCATGCGACAACCATCAAAAGAAAAGATTTCCTTTGCTCATTCCGTAGATCTGCCGCCACAGAAGGCGGGAGAACTACTTTGCCTGCCTCGCGAGAAGGCTGATTGGGAATGGATGAGTTTCTTCGTTCGCCGCCTGCAGCCGGGAGACGTTTATCGGACAAGCACGGAAGGCGAGGAGGCTGCCTTCGTGATCCTGGGTGGAACCTGCGCGGCCGATTGGGGACATGGAGTCGTGCCGCTGGGAAAGCGCAAAACGGTATTCGACGGACTTCCCTACGCTCTCTATCTCCCCGCCCAGAGCGAGGTTTCATTTCAGGCTGAAACAATTTGCGAGATTGCCGAGTGCCGCGTGCCCTCCGACGCTCGACGACAACCTAAGTTGATCACTCCGCGCGACGTCGCCAGCAGTCTTCGCGGGGGAGGAAACGCTTCCCGGCAGATCGTCGACGTCATTGCTCCCGCATTTCCCGCCGACAAGCTCATGGTCATAGAGGTCTATACTCCCGGCGGAAACTGGTCGAGCTATCCTCCTCATAAACACGATGTTCATACTCCACCGGCTGAAGTCGACTTGGACGAGATCTACTACTACCGGGTTCAGTCCGGGGGCTTCGCCCTCCAGCATCTGTACGGTGGAGAACATGCTGGCGAACGGACATTGAAAGCAAGCGACGGCGATGCAGTGTTGGTGCACAGCGGATATCACTCTGTGGTTGCAGGGCCCGGCTACGACGTCTACTATCTGAACTTTCTCGCCGGATCCGCACGCGCCCTGGCGGTTACGGAGGACCAGCAGCACGCTTGGATACGTTCGACATGGAACGGCACCGATCCTC
>QIAL01000112.1 GCA_003225535.1 Acidobacteriota bacterium
AGTCTTTATATTTCGTGCCGTCGAGTCCTGTGCCTTGCGACTTGGTGTAGACGTCGAAGACGTTCTGTCCACCCCAGGAATCGGAGTCGGCATCATCCTGCATCGATCGCAGGCCCCATTCTTTACTGTTGGTCATAGGGTCTGTGGGGATAGAACGCAGGAAACGGTATTTCTTGCCGGCCTGCCCCTCAATCCCTTTGCCCAGCTCGTCGAGATCGGGAGGATAGTTTTGGCTATCGACCTTGGTCTGAAAGGCGCCGCGGTCGGCGGCTTCCTTGTAGCGGTCGATGCCGTCGCGCATCTCCCACAACGCTTCGCGAAGCCTCTTCTCCTTTTCGCGCTGGACCGTCACGCGCGCAAGTGGCAAGGCCATGAGCGTGAGAATAGAAAGGATGGTCGCGGCAACAATCAGCTCGATCAGGGTGAAGCCGCGCGCTCTCCTTGCCATCGATCTATTTTGAGCTCTGGTTACCATCTCTACTTTGCTCCACTTCAAACTGTGAAAACTATTGCACCGTCACGGAAGCCTGCGCTCCATTGACGGTGATCGCCTGCAGCCCCGGATCACGCGCTCCACCACGGGTGATGGTAAGAGGAGTCTGTCCGGAGGCCTTAGCCTCGAAAGTTACTGTGACAACGGCTCCCTGGCCGGAAACACCGCCGGCGCCGCTGGGCCGCGAGGCGGTGATCTGCGATTGGCCCATGGATTCGTCCTCGCGATGGACGAGCGTGACAACCTGTCCGTCTTGCGAGAGGAACCCCCCATTCGACACGTTCACCAGTTGCAGCATTTTGGGGTCATAGTTCAGCTGAACGGGAACAGAATAGACATTCTGCGCGCCGGAGATCAGCAGGTTCACGGCGAAGGTGTTGCCCTTTTCCGTTTGAATCTGGGGCGGATCGAACAGGAAGCTGGGATTGCCTCCGGGGTTATTTTGGCCGGCCGGCTGCGAGGGAGTCGGGCGAGCGGGTTGATTCGGTGCCGAACCGATGGGGACGATCGATGGATTTCCGTTCTGGTTGGGCTGAGCAGTCGAGGCCGAGGGCGCGACTGCCGGCCTGGGCGCATGATGCAACTCGATCGTGGTCGCGGTTCCGATGTCGATCGCGCGCTGATTCATTTCGTTGACGTCGGTCGAGCGGATAATGTGAGGAACGACAGCGAAAACGATTTCGTTTTCGGAATGATCCTGGGTTGTCTGGCCGAAGAGATATTTAAGGATAGGAATCTGTGCCAGGCCCGGAATTCCGCTCAACTGCTTGGTCTGCTGGTCTTCCATAATGCCGCCCAGCAGGTTGGCCTCGCCATCTTTCAGTCGGATTTCGTGCTCGATCTTGCGCTGTCCGATGATGGGCTGGCTGATACCGCCGATGTTCTGCTGACCGGTGACAGCGGAAACGTCCATCGTCATCTTGAGCGTGACCTCGCCGTTCGCGTGGACGCGCGGCGTGATGTCGATATTGACTCCGACGTCGAGATACTGGAATTGAGTGTTGACCAGCGGATTGATGCCGACTCCGCCGATGCCGGGCTGGAATGATCCGGTGGCGACCGGCACGCGGTCGCCGATTTTGAGCGAAGCCTTCTGGCCATCCAGCGCGCGAATCTGCGGATTCTGGATCAGCTTGGTGTCGCTGGCGCCCATTACGAGTGATAGATTCGCGGCCGGGATGGTCACCTGGAAATTCGTGGCGTTGAGATTCCCCAAAGTATTGAGGTTGATGCCGTTTGATCCAGTACTCTGGGTGACCGTTGCACCTGAGCCCGAATTGGTCGTGCCAGTAGTGGTCGTCGTATTGAGGTTGTTCTGCAGTTGAATGGTGGCGCTGGTGGGCGGGTTCAGGCCCAGTGTGCGCGAGCGGTCCTTGCTGACCTGCATGACGGCGATATCGATGATGACTTCGGGACGGGCCTTATCGAGATCCTCTACCAACTTCTGGGCGAGAGCGATCTGATCGGGCGTGCCGCGCACGACCAATGCATTCTGTGAGAGTAGTTGCTGCACGCGCTGCACATCGAGCACGGCACGAATGGCATTCACGACATCCTGGAGTTCGGTGGGCTGAGAAAGATTTGTAAGATAAAAAGTCTTGAGAACGCTTTGTTCCAGCTCTTTCCGTTTGGCAGGGTTGTCAGCGGCAACAAAAATGGTATTGGAAGTGACCGGGCGCCAGAACGTCTTGGATTCGAGCGCGGTGATCTCCAGCGCTTCTTCCAGGCTGACGCCATTCAACTCGACTTTGATGGGCCGGGGAGTGTAGTCGGGATCGAGCAGCACATTGATGCCGGCTAACTGTCCGACGGTGCGATAGACCGTGTCGGACTTGTCGGTCATCTTGATGGTGATCGGAATATTGGAAATGGGCGTGAGTTCAACGGGACCGGCAGCTTCGTGGATCTTCTGTAGCAGGCTATTTGGCGGCCCGGCCGCTTGCGGCGGCGGGTTCTGCTGGTCATTGATCATCTTCTGCGTGCGCAGCAATTCCTGCTTCGCAATGAAGAGAGAAGGATCAACCGTCAGCGCTTTCTGGAACTCTGCGATGGCTTCATCGAGCTTACCTTCTTCCCGCAACTTCTGGCCGCGATGCACAATCGAGGACGCGGCCTCGAGGCGGGCATGCTCGAATGAGGCTCGATAGCGGAGTTCTTTCGGTTTCAGGTCGTAAGCCTGCTTGTAGAAATCGTAGGCAGCCTCATACTGCTGGCGGGCCTCAGCATCTTGACCCTTGGCGTACAAGTCTTTGGCTTTGTCAGCGACGGCGGGGAGGGTTATGGCGACCAGCCACAAGAAAAGAGCTGGACGCATTAGGCGTCTCATTCGTTGTTCCTCACTCCATACTCCTTAAAGATGCAAGCTTCGCCGGACAGCGGTTTCCGGCGTTTCCACCCGTCTCACCGACGCTCTTGCGGGGGGAAACCACTGAATTCGCAAAATAAACTCGCGGTAGGGCGATTATAGCATCGCCATTTTATGGTCCCGAAGTGCTTGCGCGCACGAGAGTTACACTCTTTAGTCGTAGGACCAATGGGGTAACCGGGACCTCGGACTGCGGACCTCAGATCTCAGACCTTCGACCTCGCCACCGCTCTGCAGGTCCCGAGGTCTTAGGTCCGACGCCGTTCTGCGTTAAGATGAAATTTCGCTTTCACTCCTATGGCCCGCCAATCCGCGCATCAAACGAAACCAAATCCGGAGAAGTCTCCGCGGCGAGACCCCACTGCGAGCGGGCAGAGAGATGCCGCTGTTAATAGGATCGCTTCGCATAACTATTTCTTGCTGGAAAAATTTGAGGTGGGGGTCGCGCTGACCGGGACCGAAGTGAAGTCCGTCCGGGGAGGGCTTGCCAATCTCAAGGATTCGTACGGTCTAATCAAGGACGGGGAGCTGTGGCTGCTCAATGCGCACATCGGTCCTTACGAGCACGGGAACATTCACAATCACGCTCCGCTACGGACCCGCAAGCTGCTGATGCATCGCGAAGAGATTCGTAAGCTGATCGGCAAGACACAGCAAAAGGGCCTGACCTTGATACCAGTCCGCATGTACTTCAAGAATGGCCGAGTCAAGGTCGAGTTGGCGCTGGCGAAAGGCAAGCAGCTCTGGGATAAACGCGAGACTGAACGGCGTCGCACGGCGGATAAGGAAGCCCGGGAGGCTGTGGCGCGGGGCAGGAAGGGATAGAAGTCTGTTGATTTGCTATATCAATTTGCACTACACTGTAGTGCATGAAGACGGAAGTCTACAGTTGGCGGGTCTCGGCTGACCAGAAGGCTGCACTCGAGGAAGAGGCTCGGCGGGAAGGCACTTCATTGTCTGCGCTGCTGGACCGCGTTACGGCCGAATGGTTGGCCGAACGCCGCAACGGTGACGTTGATGATGGGGTCGAGCAGGCCACCATTCGAAAGCGAGCCATGGGCGCGATCGGTTCGATCCGCGGTGGAGACCCCGCCCGATCGGGCCGAACCAGTGAACTCGTAAGCGAGATCATAGCCCGCAAACACGAAAAGGAATCCCGTGCCTTCAGTAGAATCTTCCGCAAGAGTGCGCGCCGGGCGGCCAGCGGGGCTGATTGACACCGGCGCGATTCTCGCCCTAATTGACCGCAGCGATGAGTGGCACGTAGCCTGCGTCGAAGCCTACAACCGCAATCGGCTGCCGTGGCTGACGACCGAGGCGGTTCTCACCGAGGCGTTTCATCTTGTCGGGCGCAATGTGCGCGATGACCGGGCTGTCTGGACACTCTTGCGTTCCGGCGCAGTCGTCATGTCTAGCATCGGCAACGAAGAGCTGCCGCAAATCCACGCCTTGATGGCAGAATACTCCGACCGCCCAATGGATTTCGCTGACGCTACGCTGGTCCACCTCGCCGCCCGCGAACGGCTAAGCCTTATCTTCACCATCGACCACGACGACTTCTCCACCTACCGCCTTCCGCGGCGTAAGCGATTCACGATTCTTCCCAGGATCGAGTGAAGTTAGTCGTCGACCTTCCCGACTTCAGCAACTGGAAGAACCACGA
>QIAL01000113.1 GCA_003225535.1 Acidobacteriota bacterium
GGTGGGGACGGACCGTGTGGGGAGGGGCGCTTTCGCCCGTCCAGCGCAGGCGAAGCCAAGCGCAAGTGTAGGGAGGGACGCCCTCGTCCGTCCCGGTCGCGAAGCGACCGTGCCCCCGCCCGCCGCAATCCCCCCGCACGATTTCAAAACCCCGCAGCCCGCGCAGCAGAAAACCGCGCTTCCCCACTCGCAATCAACACCGCAACAAACTCCGTCCCCACGCAAGCCCCCCGAGACGGCAAAACCAACTCCGCACGAGCGCAAGATTAAAGCCCACCCCGCAAACCGTGGGTAACAGGAGGAAAAAAGCAAAGCTCCAAGGGGCGAACCAA
Organism: Acidobacteriota bacterium; assembly: GCA_003225535.1. Taxonomy (GTDB): domain Bacteria; phylum Acidobacteriota; class Terriglobia; order Terriglobales; family Acidobacteriaceae; genus Sulfotelmatobacter. Next base: position 333 of record QIAL01000113.1, read on the forward strand.
AACATCAATTTCTAACAACTCGAGAGCAAGAGCCACCACCGCAACTACCAGATTCACCGTAGCGCAACGGGGCCAACGATCGGCATCTATCCAATCCGCGGTAGAAACCAAATCACCCTGTTGGAGGATTGGCATGGATTGTGTGCGTTTTGGACGAATGAAATCCTGGATGTTGTCGATGGGCATGGTGGCGGCGCTGGCAGCCTCGACCGCGGCGCCGCGAGCGTTCGCGCAGTCAAAAGAAGAAATCGATGAGCGCTGCCAGCGGCGGATCTCCCATGCCGACCACGAGTTGCATGAAGCAATTGAGCATCACGGGCGGCACAGCCGGCAGGCGGATCACGAACGCCACGAGTTGCGGGAGGCACGCGAAAAATGCTGGAGCGAGCATCATCGCTGGTGGGATGAGCACGAGCGGCGCTGGCATGAAGAACGCGACTGGGATGACCGCGATCACGATCGCGACTGAATCGGAGCCAGACCTTCTGATGCGGCTCTGTATCCGTCTCAGTGGGGCAGGAATTTTTTATCGGGGTCGGAAACTTCGCCAGTGACGCCAGCGGCTTTGGCCTTGCGCCAGACGCTGGCGACGGCGATCGTCCAGAAGGGGACCAGATCGACGCCGGGCACGAGCTTGACGAAAAAGGTCGGCAGGAATTCCCAATGCCATCCCAGCAGACGCACCATCGCGGCTGCGATCCCGAAATCGAGCAGGTCGTCGGCGGGCGAGAGCGCACCTTCGACGAACGCGGGAAAAATCACCAGCTGCAAGGCATCCGCGACGATAGCCAGCAACATGGCCAGGCGGAACTGCGGACCGGGAGAGACTGTGATGGGATCGTCAGGCATGGGGGAACTCGTTCCTTTATTGTAGACGTTCGCGGGCCTTGGCGCTGACGCACCGCCCTTCCCAAAACTAGTCACGAGATGGGTTACTAGAAGCTGGCAGTGTCCCAATTGTGTTTGACTCAGTTATCGCGGGACCAATAGCATTCGTTTCATACCAAAGCGGGTCAAAAATCCTAGAAGGCTCTCGTTTCTTTGGGCTCCTAATCTTTTGCAAGGGCTTGGAGGTTGTTGGATGCGGTGTGATCGGACAGGCTGGAGCTCACGTCGGGGAAGCAGTGGGAACGCGCGCAGAGGTCTCCGGCAATCATGAGGCGGCGGATCGCACGGGCAGCATGGCTGCTGTTGGCTCTTCAAATCGGCGCCTTCCTGCTGCTTCGATCGCAAGAGCAGCGCTCGCTGGCGTCCAACGTCATTCAGGTACTTTGCTGTTTCACTGCGGCTGCTTTCTCCTTCTCCGCTGCGTGGCGCAGCCGTGATCTGGCGCGCACGTTCTGGGGACTGTTCTTCCTCGCTTTTCTGGCATACGGAACCTCCGACATCGTATGGACTTATTACGAGAACTGGCTGCATGCCACGGTGCCGTCGTCTCCGATCTCACAGTTTCTTTACCTGTGTTATGACGCGCCGATCGTGATGGCGCTGTTCCTGCGCGAGGGCGAAGATCCCTCCGGATTGGATTGGCAGCGATCGCTGGATTTTGTCCAAATGCTGCTGGTCGCCTTCCTGCTGTATTACGACTTCCTGTTCCTGCGAGCAGTTGAGGCAGGACCACACAGCCTGGACGTGATGGAGCAGGTTACGACCAATGCCGTCAATTTCATTCTGGCGGGAGCGTTCCTCGCGCGCTCGTACTGGGGACGCGGTTCGCTGGTGCGGAGCCTGTCCCGCAGGATGGCGGTGTATTTCGTCGTGTATGCATTCGCGGCGAGTGTCGGGGACTACGCGCTCACTTTCATCAAGACGAACTCGGGAAGCTGGACGAGCCTGGCATGGACTGTGCCTTTCCTGGTTGCGACGATGCTGGCCGCCGGGTATGAAGAACCGGAAGAGCACCCCGAAGAAGTTGCGCCCGTCGATTGGAACGAGCGGCGCTTTCTGTGGAAGAGCATCGGACTCGCAATTGTGCCGTTGAGTGTGTGGGCGCTGGCGCTGCGGGCAGGAAATCACGACCGGATCATCGCTTACGGAAGCGTGATCGTCTCTCTTGCGTGTTATGGCGCGCACCTCACCATCAGCCAGCACCGGAAGCAACGGAGTGTGCTCGCGCTGCGGGCTTCGGAGGAACGCTACCGGCTGCTGTTTCAGCAACTGGTCCAGGCGGAAAAGATGCAGGCGATAGGAAGGCTGGCGGGCGGAGTCGCACACGACTTCAACAATGTGTTGACCATCATCATGGGGTATGCACAGCAGTTGATCGATTTCCCCGACGCGAAGCCGGATGTAGTGCAAAACAACGCGGGCCAGATTATTACGGCAAGCAACCGGGCGGCTGCATTGACACGGCAACTGCTAGCCTTCGGACGCAAGCAGGTGCTGCAGCCGAGCATCGTCAATCTCAACGCGATCATTGTGGATGTTGACAAGATGCTCCGCCGCCTGATCAGCGAGAACGTGGAGATTGTCACGCGGCCAGCGCCGAAGCTGGGGGCAATCAAAGCCGACCCGGGGCAGATCGAACAGGTTTTGCTGAACCTGGTCATCAATGCACGCGACGCGATGCCGACCGGCGGGACGCTTACCCTCGAAACTGCGAACGTGGAACTCGACCAGGCGTACGCCGACGAGCACGCGGGGGTGCGTCCCGGGCCGCACGTCATGCTGGCGGTGAGTGATACTGGCGTCGGCATGGGCGCGGAGACGCAAGCGCACATCTTCGAGCCGTTTTTCACGACCAAGGAAACGGGCAAGGGATCGGGGCTTGGGCTGGCCACGGTGTACGGCGTGGTGCAGCAGAGCGGAGGTCACATATCGGTGTACAGCGAACCGGGACGGGGCAGCACGTTTAAGGTGTATCTGCCACGAGCCGGAGATGTGATCGAACCGCAGGCAGTATCACCGGTGCAGCAGCCTGCGATGCGGGGGAAGGAAACGATCCTGGTCGCGGAGGACGACGAGCAGGTGCGGGATCTGGCGGTGGCGATCCTGAAGGCGTGCGGATACATGGTTCTGGAACTCGAACATGCGAATGATGCGGAGCGGGTATGCGAGCACCATGGCGGGGAGATCGATCTGTTGCTGACCGACGTTGTGATGCGCGAAGTGAGCGGGCCGGAGTTGGCGAGGAGGGTGCAGAAAGTGCTGCCCGAGATTAGGGTGCTGTTCATGTCGGGCTACACCGACAGCGCCATCGTGCATCAGGGAGTGCTGGACCCGGGGATTGCATTCCTCCCCAAGCCGTTCACTCCGGCGACGCTTGCCGGGAGGGTGCGGCAGGTGCTGGATAAAGAAGTGCGGGTTAGCTCTTAGTCGCTGGTCGTTAGTCGTTCGTCGTTGGCCGAGCGGAATATTGGGACGGGATTCGTTTTGGAACGGGAAGATCAGGGCGGCGGAGTACGCCGCCCTTCTCTTTTGCGTGGGGGTGGAACAACTTGATTAGTAGCGGCCGTCGGCTACCCAGCGGACGACCTCGTCCTCGACCGAAAACCTCTCCGGCATAGGATGCAGGAACTTCGATGACAACGAGAACGCGTGCACTTCGAGCGGGACAGTAAAGTGCGTCCTGGTCTTGAGGAAGCCGTGCACCCAAAGTTCCGCATACCGCTGCAGACCGAGAACATCAATTTGGACTGTATGCACCAGTGCGTGAAACAGGGCGCGCTCCGACAAGCTTTGATTGAAAGCGACGATGTCGAGGAACGTGACTGAATCCATGTGCGTGATCTGGGGCGGTTCGAAGCCCAGGGCACGCACCTTTGCAAAAAATTCCGGTACGCGCACCCGCGCGCCACGAAGTTCGATGATGCGAATACCGTCGAGCAGGTCGGCGGAGAAAAACGGCCACATCCGGGCCTTCACCTCGTTGGTAAGGGGAGTAGCCAAGGGGAAATAGTGCTCGCGCTGTTCCCGCAGGTACCCGGCGAGCCATTCGATGGCCTGAGCAATTTGCTCGGCGCTGGGCTGGGGAACGGGAGGAATCGGCGCGGCGTTGGGAACCTTGTCTTCGATGGCGGCGTAAAACTTGTGGAGAGAGGCAGCGGCCTCGGCCGACTTATGCAGAACGTCGCGGCGGCCGAAGCGCGCCAGGTCATCGGAAGAATAGCGAAGCCGAAGCTGATGAACGGCGCAGTGAGCACCGAGGAGCTCGAGCTGAGCATGCTCGAGATCGGAGTTCATCTGCAGGATAGAAATTCGGTTGTCAGGATTTTGAAACGAGCACACAGCGAACTAACTCCTTCATTCCAGCTCGAAATTGCAGGGGGCCCCACGGGACGTATTTTTTATACATCGTTTCATTTACGATGTCAACATTATTTTTTTTTGGGGGGGAGGCTCGTGGAGCGTCCGTTTAGGGCTATGTGACGAATTTCTTCAACTTCCACTGACGTGTAAAAAAATGTCCCCCCAAGAAGCGGCGGGACAAGGGTGGGGCACCCTCTTTGACGGTCCAAAACAAAAAGGCCGCCGGTTATGTTCGCGGCGGCCTTACTCTCCGACAAACCTGGCAATCGATGGGGGGAGGACTTGTATAGTTACCTATAACAGCGTTATATGTACGTTGTCAATATAATCTGTGGAGATAATGGGGCAGGAGGAACAATGCCGCGGCACCCGGATCCGGATCTGGAAGAGCGCGTACTGAAGGCAGCCGATGGGCTGTGGAAACGAGGAGGAGAGCGGGCGCTGACGATGAGGGCGGTTGCCCGTGCGGCCGGAACGAACACTCCGGCGGTGTACCGCCGTTTCAAGAACCGGGAGGATCTGATTCGAGGGCTGCTGTTGCGGATTGCGGGCCGTATCCGGCAGGAATTTGAACAGGGCGAAACGCTCGAG
>QIAL01001033.1 GCA_003225535.1 Acidobacteriota bacterium
CTCGACCTACGACGCCTTCTGGCAGGCGCGCAATATTCGCCCGCATCTCAAGAATATCCGCTGCGCCGTGATGACTGTCGGCGGCTGGTACGATGCCGAAGATCTGTTCGGGCCGCTGGAAATTTATCGCGCGACGGAAAAGATGAACCCAGGCATCGTCAACACCCTGGTGATGGGCCCTTGGCCGCACGGCGATTGGGGCCGCGGCGCTGGCGAGAAGCTCGGCGATATCAGCTTTCATGCAAAGACCGGCGACTTTTATCGCGAGAAGATCGAGTTGCCATTTTTCCGGCATTTCCTCAAAGGACCCGATACGAACTACATCGGTGCCGAAGCGCGGGTCTTTGAGACCGGCACTGATCAATGGCGTCGGTTCGACTCGTGGCCGCCGAAGCAGGTTGCGTCGCGGACGCTTTATTTTCACGCCAGCGGAAAGCTCGACTTCAACTCGCCCAGCGACGGCGCAGATGCGTTCGACGAATACATCAGCGATCCAGCCAAACCAGTGCCCTACACGCTGGAATTCACCACCGGCTATCCGCGATCATACCCGCTGCACGATCAACGCTTCGCCGCTTCGCGCACCGACGTGCTGGTCTACGAGACCGAACCGCTGGAGGAAGACATAACGTTCGCGGGTCCGCTGAAGGCGACGCTGCATGTTTCAACGAGCGGGACAGATTCGGATTGGGTCGTGAAGCTGATCGACGTTTATGCCAGCGATTTTCCCGACCCGAATCCAAATCCTGCGCACGTCGCGATGGGCGGTTATCAACAATTGGTACGGGGCGATGTTTTCCGCGGGAAATTCCGCAACAGTTTTGAGAAACCGGAGCCATTCGAGCCGGGCCAAGTCGCGAAGATTGAATTCCCAATCCCTGACATCTTTCACACCTTCCGCCGCGGCCATCGCGTCATGGTCCAGGTGCAAAGCTCCTGGTTCCCGCTGGTCGATCGCAACCCGCAAACATTTGTGAACATCCCGACAGCCAAGGAGGAAGATTTTCGCAAGGCCACGCAGCGCGTTTATCGCACGGGCAATGCAGCATCGGGCGTAACGGTGCTGGTCCTGCCAGCCGGCGCGAAGTAACGACTGATTGAGCGCCTAGCCGATGAGGATGAAATGAGCTGCTCATGGCGTTAGATCTGATCTCCTGGCCTCGGCCACGTTTTGAAGCGGGTGGCGGCGATGCTTTTTTGTTCTTTGCGATCTATGGCAAGTTTTCGGACGATATCCAGGTCTTCGGCCAACAATACCGCACGGCGGGAACTCCCGACGGCATTGACATTCGCAAATTGAACCGGACGCAGTCGCCAGAATTTCCATTCACCAGCGGACCCATCGAAGAACTGCTGCGGCCGAAGAACCCCGCAATCCCCGACCCTCCTGACCTCAACTATCTCCGCGATACGATCGGGCTAGCCACATGCTTTCTCGACAACGGGGGCATCGCAATCATCGACCCGCAACAATTCGCGCTCTACGACCCCCACAGTTGGCACGATGAAATCTTTGATCCGCAGCCACCCGGCTTGAGCAAGCACGCTATCATTTTATTTTCTGACGAACCGGAGGGCACCCGTTGGTACCACACGCGCGGACAGCGCAAGTTTGGCCGGCCAGACCTCAGCATGCACGGCGTGCGTCCCGACCACGAAGCCGCCGTGATCGAGATGTTCAATCGCTTCATTCTTTTGCAAGTGGAAGGCGCTCGCATCGCCGAAGGTCAGAAAATTCGCATGGCGTCATTACCGCCCGGCCTGACCTGCCATCATGTCGGCAGCGTCGACGATCCCGATTTCAATAACGTCCACGTGGAGATCAGGTGAGCGCGGTGGTGGATGGGAAATGTCCCGCATGCCACGAGCAAGGCCAGGGTTCCTCCACCCCGATAATTCAACACTCTCCCAGATTTTCTGTCGGATTCTGTGGACCTGCGGCGCTTTAGCTGCGGATTGACGATGACGGAAACCCAAAGTTTACTCGCAGCATATGTGCGGGAAGGCT
>QIAL01000223.1 GCA_003225535.1 Acidobacteriota bacterium
TCGCAGCGCACCCCCGGTCCGATGATGCGCTCTACCTTCTTGGATATGTGCGGTTTCGCCAGGACCAGCCAAAAGAGTCGCTTGCGATGTTCACCCGCGCAGCAGAGATGAAGGGCCCCGAAGCAGGTGATTTGAAGATCGCCGCCCTCGACTACGTGCTGCTGAACGACTACACGAGTGCCGCGCGTTACCTGGAACAATCGCTGCAGATGAATCCCGGGGATACTGAGGCCCGTTACCACCTCGGACGAGTACGCTATCAGCAGAATCAATTCGATGCCGCAATCGCTGCCTTCGACGAGGTCCTGCGACAGGATCCGGCCAATGTCAGGGCAGAGGACAATCTGGGGCTCTGTCTGGAAGCTAAGAATCGAACTGAAGTAGCCCTTGCGGCCTACCAGAAGGCGATTGAACTAGACAAGGTCGCAAGTGTACACAACGAGCAGCCCTACCTGAATCTGGGAAAGCTTCTGAATACCTTGGATCGCGCGCAGGAAGCAATCCTGTTGTTATCCCAGGCCGTCGCGATCGCACCGCAATCCCCGGTCGCGGAGTATGAACTCGGGCGTTCGCAGTTTCTTCTAGGACAGTTCGGGGACGCCCTTCCACACCTGCAGAGGGCCGTGAAACTGGATCCTCGAAATAGCGCTCCGCACTACCTGCTAGGTAGGCTGTACAAAAGAACAGGAAAAACCGCGGAAGCTGCAGCTGAATTCAAATTGACGGAAGACTTGATGCGTGCTCGTGCCACTCAGTCAGGAGGAATGACATCGCGCCGCTGATTGCACAATCGGTCGCCAGATGCGCCTCGCGCATGCGTGGCAGTATGAATGCTGCCGTGTTGCTCATTATTATTATTATTATTGCAGCAACCCTGCCGACGCTGGGACAGCAATCGAAATTTTCATTTCAGGACGCCGCCCAGGCCCTCGCTACCGGAAATCTTCAAAAAGCAGAGAACGAGTTGCAGACCATCCTGCGCGATTCTCCTGATGACTACCGCGCTTTGGACTTGCTCGGAATCGTCCGCGCACAGCAGCACAAAAACGTCGAAGCGGAAGAACTGTTCAAGCGAGTGATCGGCCTCAAGCCTGATTTCGCCAGCGCCCATATTCATCTCGGATTGCTCCATGAGCAGATGGGGCATCAAGAGGATTCAATTGGCGAACTTCAGGAGGGGCTGCGCCTGGATCCCACTCGCACTGACGCGGCCACGAATCTTGTCAGCATCTGCCGTAGTCAGGCGCGCAGGGCGCTCTCCGACAGCGATCTCGAAAAGGCACTGTCTCTGTTGATCAAAGCCCGCAGAGTGGCGCCCGACGATCCCGACGTGCAGTTTGAATTCGGTATGGTCGCGCTCCGAATGTCTCTGCTGCCCGACGCGGTCGAAGCTTTCCAAAAAACTCTGAAGATCCGCGAGAAAGATGAAAAAGCAGTGTATGGACTCGCCGACGATGCCGCCGGGCACTATGCCCTCGGATTGAGTCTTGTAGCCCTTCAAAACCCCCAGGATGCCCGCAATGAATTCGAGAAATCGATTGCCCTGGCACCGGTCCAGACGGAATCCTATTTTCGTCTCGGTCTGTTGGATCTCGACTCAAAGGACTTCAATTCTGCGGAAAGGAACTTACGTCACGCGCTTGATCGCGATCCCAAACACGCTGGCGCATTAGCGGCGTTGGGCCGTTTGCGATTTGAGCAGAAGGCGTACGCGGAAGCCGTCGATTATTTGCAGCGCGCCATTGCAAGTGATGATAGGCTGCGCGAGGCTCACTATTATCTCGGGCTGACCTATGCGCGACTAGGGCACACACAGGAGGCCAACGAACAACTTCAGATCGCTACGCGACTGGAACACGAGGATACGGAAAAGCAGCGGACTATGCTCAGAATTCTCGATCCCGGGCACGGCCGTGACTCCGCTCAGAAGTAGCAATCTTACTTGCTTGGCGTGTTAGCAGGATTTCCTCCCTCCAGAGCAACGTGCGGCCAACCACCACTCCAATCGATGGTTGAAATCTGCAGGTATGGCGCGCCTGTTGTTCCGTCGTAAGCATGGAATACCATCATGTCGCGCTCTGTCCCTTGCCGGATCGACTCTCCGCCGGGACCGAACCAACGTTGATTTCCGAGCACTACCGGAGTGCCTCCACCTTCGAGCATAGGCGTGCCACTCGCGTCTAGGTAAGGACCTGTAACTGAACGTGAACGGCCGACCATCGTCTTGTAGCTGCTTTTTGTCCCACGGCAGCACAGATCGAAAGAGACGAACAGGTAGAAATAGTCTCCATGTTGGACAATGAAGGGAGCTTCGATGGCTTGCCAGTCGCCGGGCAATCCTGGCGGATTGGGTGGAGGATTCGGCGGCCGCTTGCGCTGCGCCAAAGAATACAACTTGTTGTCATCGGAAGCGACCAGCCCCATCTTCGCATCGATCTTCCGCATCTTGATGCCAGTCCAAAAACTGCCGAACGAAAGCCAAGCCTGGCCATGATCCAGCACAATGTTCGGATCGATGGCATTGAAGTCATCTTCCACGCGAGATTGCAGAACAAGGCCGTGATCGACCCAGCGGAAGTCGGGGCTCTTTGGATCCAGAGTCTTGTTCGTCAGCAGGGCGATTCCTGAAGTGTTTTTCCCGAACACCGAGAACGCGTAGTAGAGGTGGTACTCGCCATTGAAGTAAGAAACATCGGGCGCCCACAATTCCTTTGTCTTCGGGCTTTCTTTCTCAATCCACTCAGGAATCCGATCGAAAACGTTGCCACACTTTTTCCACTCGTGCAGGTCTTTCGAGCAGCGAATGGGCAGGTCTCCATCTCGGTTGGGACCGCTGGCGGTTCCAAACAAATACCAGGTATCGCCTTCCTTGATAATTGATGGATCGTGCACATACTTGGTATCGCCCGATACAGGAATCACTTCGCCCGTCTGCGCGCCGACTTGACCGCTGGACAAGGACAACACGATCCCTAAATGAATCAGGCACTGGCTTCCAATGTGAAGAAGTCTCCGCATAGTTCGCACTACCTGCGCAAGAATTAGTGTTGGTGCTTAAAAGGTTAGTCTAGGACACATTCTTAAGCAAACGTTTACCCAATTCGCCCACGTCCTCAAATCGGCTGTTTTAGGGAAGTCTGGTGTTGCAATCATGAATGCCGAAGCAATTCGGCCCTGTTATCGTTCCGCAGCCAGGGTAATAACAGAGACAGAGTGTTCTGGCACCGTGACGATGAAGGATGGCCCGGTCCTAACTGTGTTCGATTTGATCTGTACCGCGTCGGGATGCGAAAAGTCGTTGGAAGCCGTCAGTTCGTTGCCATTCACCGTTTCAATGCGTCCCTTTTTCGCTACACGAACTCCGGTCAATAGTATCTGCATAGGGATAGCTTGAGTGGGATCGGTATTCACAACCTTGATGAATATCTGCTGACCATTCGCCGAGCGGCTGACAACTGCGTCCAAGGTAGGAACGTTAGTGCCTTCGAGTGTGGACGCGAACGTCGGTTCCTGCAGTGTGCTGGCCAGCCGCTCTCGGCCGAGATGAGAGGCGTAGAGCATGTTTACCAGGTAAGTCGGCGTGACAAATGCAGCATGGCGGCTAGCTTGGATGATGCCTCCGCTCCAGCCATTCACCATATCGGAGACCGCACTCATTTCAACCAATTCGCCAGTGCGCTCAAAAACATTCATCAGCCGAGCCGCGTAGACGCCGGACTCCATCGAGTGTTGCGCCGGCAGAGGCAGTGTGGTGTTCCATTCGTTGATCGCCAACTTGATATCCCGTCCGGGCATCATTTCCCGGATCATTTCCCGGATTTCCCCGTAGAATCGCTCGTAACTCAACGGATGCGCACGCAGGTTGTTGGCGTCTCCCTTCATCTCTTTGGGGCCGTAGTAATGATGAACCGCCAGGTAGTCGATATTTTGCCCTGCAATCTTCAAAACTGTTCGGTCCCAGTCGAGATCGTTGTCGCCCGAAGCGATGATTTTGATAGAAGGATCCACCGCCTTCATTTTCTCGACATAACGATTGAGATTGTTGGCATAGGTGATTGCATCGCTGTGGCCGCGCACCCAGTCGCCCCATATCTCGTTCCCAATTTCCCAGTACTCCACGTGAAAAGGTTTCGGACTACCGTTGGCAGAGCGCGTTCGACCGTACTCTGACTCGGGATCACCATTGCAGTATTGAACCCACGCCGCTGCCTCCTTAGCCGTTGCTCCGCGCCCTTCGACATTCACCGTGATCGACGGTTCCGCTCCCACCCGTCGGGCAAATTGAACAAACTCATCTGTCCCAAAGTCGCTCGGCTCCAGTTCGTTTCCCCACGATGCATTCACCCAAACCGGTCGCTGATCGCGCGGACCGGTCCCCCACCTCCAGTGATAGTCCTGTGCGACGTTCCCGCCAGGCCAACGGATGAACGAAGGGTGTAACGCCGCTACTAAATGCTCAACATCGTGCCGAACCCCTCCATCTGCGTCGCCGGGTATCAATGAAACTTGGTCGATCCAAAGCCTCCCGTGTCCCGGAAAGAGAATGGAAAGCTTCGCCAGCGGGTCCGACTTCGAGGGGCTCAGTCGAAAGGAATATTTTGTCCAATCGCCCATCACCGGTGTGAGCGTGGCGCTGGCATAGTGTTCACCTCCGGTTTGGTCGGCTTCCAGCATCACTGTCACGTCTCCGCTGTAGTCCGCACTCTTTAGCCATACGTAGCCGCGGTATTCGATTCCTGCGCGGATGGGGATTGATTCCTGGTGAATACCGTGGCGTTGTCCGCCATTGCCGCGGATTTCCACGCCGAGCGAGTGCTGGCTTGAGAGCGTGTTGCCATCGCCATCGGCCGGAAGGAAGACATCGCCATCCCAAGAAAAGTGCAAGCCGCTGTCGTCATTTCGATCGTCCGGATCGCGCTCCCAGTATCTCGGCAGTCCCAGTGCATTCGGCTGCTCATCGAAACCGCGATCACGTATCAGTTCCGCAGAGAGCCCCCCTTTAATACCCTCGTACATGAACTCGGCAAACTGCCCATATAAAGTCGGACTGAGGCGGTTCTCAACCTTGTCCGCGTTGATCTCGAGCCTGGCGCTCCGGTTCTGTGCGATCGCGGAGCCGGGCAGAAGACACAGCAGCGCGAACAATACGAAGATCCGGCAACCTGCTTGAGGATGATTCCTCACGTCACACATCTCCGCGTTCGCATCGAGAATCAGAGCTGTAGTATGCCCGAAATTGTGCAGTGTGATAATGTGTTGCCGCAAGATCCTGTAACGTATTTACGTACAGATCCTGCTTGCACCTCCCACATAGACCCCGAGGCGGAGGGGTGTGTCATGAACGGTCTCAAGAGGGCCTGGCTTGTGCCTTCCTTGTTTTCGCCCTTGATCAGCTCGGGTCGGTAACTGTCTTCGTGAGCGTTTGGGTTTCCAAAAGCCTTGATGAATTCATCGGACTCATCAACGACATGCTTCGCTACTTTGAGGGCGTGCGCGATCCTTCTTCGCCAAACGCTGAGCATTACTCCGTAAGTCAAACAGGGGACAGAGGATCTGTTTGATTTCGAGTCGCAAGAGGTACTCACCGGAACGCCCACCGTGGCGGGTGAAAGGGTGAGTGCTTCCTGGCCAGCTTGTGCAGTAGAGCTTGTTTGACCCAGGGGCTCTACGTCGAAGCTATGAGGGAAGCCAGAGTGGCGCTGGATCTTGATCCTCTTTCGGTCCAGATGAACTACCAGGTGGGCGCAATTTATTTCTTCGATCGGCAGTATGATCGCGCGATCGAGCAGCTTCGTGCAACCAGTGAACTAGATCCCTTTTTCGCACCCTCACACCAGCTCCTTGCTGCGACATATGCGCAGAAAGGCATGCGGCACGAAGCTATGGCAGAGATTGAGAAGAGCTCTGAGCTCGCCCAGAATGACCCTCGTAGCAAAGTATTGCGGGGAGTACTCTGTGCGATGACGGGGAACCTGGTGGAGGCTCGAAAGCTTCTTGATCAGTTGAAGCTGGAATCAACGCCTCCCAATTTCTTGTTTGCATATCCATTCGCGGCAATCCATGCGCTGTTGGGTGAGGCAGATGAGGCTTTTGCGTGCCTCGACATTGCAAGGCATGGGCATGTCGTCGGGCTCGCTTACGTCGCGATTGCGCAAGAGCTCGAAAGCATCCATGACGATCCTCGTTTTCGTGAGCTGCTGCTCAGTATGGGATTCCCGCCGGCAGAACTTGAGATTTCGTCTTTGACAAATAGATAATGACAAACTCGAATAACATCATCATCTTTAGTTCGCGAGTCGGAACTTGCAAGTAAAGACATGTTTTCTTCATCGATCCGGCCCAATGCCTGGCGGTTTCGGGACGCCAGTTGCTACGTAACGGACTTTTGTAGCTTCGCGTACTCTGTTTGGGCCTGCTTGAAGATGGGAATGTCGGGGTCAGCATCCTTCCGGAGGGTGAGGAAGTCTTCGTAGGCGGCAAGCGCACGAGAGCGAGCAGCATTCGCATCGGCACCACCCTTCGTTTTCGACCGCAAGGCGTTTGCGCGCGCCACTCCAAGACGCGCCAAGGCCCCAGTCCAGCAGTTCCAGACAATGCCGCTGTGGTCAATGATTTTCTGGAACTCTCTGGCGGCACCCGCGCCTTGTCCAGCCGCTAAATAGGCTTCGCCGCGCAAATATATCGGATGCAGGCATCACCTACTGTCGGCGAATGGATCAGCACCTAACTCAATGCCTGAATCAGATTGCAATGCTTTGAGGGAAAGAACCGGCTCCTTTCTGTTCAAATTCAACTGCGCCTTAATCGCAGGCAGACAATGCGACTGGATCAGGCTATCTACCGGGAAGCACTTCTCTAAGTCCCGAGAGAGCGATTCGGCTTGCATCGTATCGCCCACTAGAAGCAGTCGTTCGCCCAAGTAGCTGGCAGAACCGGTGATCCCGGGGAATTGGCTGAGCCGTCGGTGTTAGGCCGGATGACATCCAAACCTGGATGAATCCCAAGCCCGCCATCGGACCAAAAGTGCCTCAACTCCCGAGCCAAGCCTGTGTGTCGTTTCGGTAATCCCTTTGTCTCCGGCTATGGTTTCATCAAGTGGTCGTAAATGAGTTGATAGGGTTCTGGTCGTACCCCCAGATCGCCCCGGAACGGACAGTCGAGAGCGAGCGTCATGAAAATGACCATCCCCAAGAAACTCGCCAGAAGTGTTACCAAGATCCCGTGCAAGCGCACATCTTCGACTTTGAAAAAGAAGGAGGCGCTCAGGCTGATGACCGCGCCCACAAGGATCACGATCCACATCACGCCCGGCAGACCGGTGCTTACTGCATCGAGGCGGAGGCGGCGAGCCTGGATCATGTTGTTGTAGGCCCGTAGTGTCTCAGCGTGGAGAAGTTTCTGGCCCTCGGTGGTCGGCTCAAAGGTGATTAGGGTGTCCTGAAAGCGGTTCATCCGGTCAACGCCACCGCTCGGAACCTGGCCGCGCTGCTGCAAGGGCCACGCTTCGTGGATCACGTAGTCGACGTAATCACGGACCTCCTTCTGAAGTTGGGGACGAATCGGCTCGGGATAGGTACTCACATCCCGGTACAGCACTGCCAAGGCGGTCGCCTCTTGTGAAATGATCTTCGACACGTCGGCGTACGTTTCGAAGACGTTCACCGCGATCAAGGCGAGGGCCAGTCCGTAAAAAACCATCACGCTGTGCACCATGGCCGCGGAAAAGTGGGCGTCCTCGTCGTGGATCCGCAGATGGGGCAGCACGCAGCGGCGAACTAACAGCAGTCCACCGATCGCAAACAGGCATAGGGATCCGATGATCACCATTCCGGCAATCACCAACGGGATATCGAATAGGGATTCAAGCATGCTGCGCATGGAATTGATCCATCAATCGCGACCACCGATGCCATCGATTGGCTCGATGTTAGTCTCTAGCCGCCGCCCACTTTAATTGGCTCCCACCCGCAACTCTTGAATCACGAAAACAGGCAAATGAGTACCTCGGCGGGACGAGAAACTCCGGCCACGGGCGTCGATTTCAGCGTATCCAAGTCCTTAATGAGGTCACACCAAGCCTTCGAGTTCCGCTTGTTGCAAAGGGCTTCTCAAGATCGCCGAAATATTAGCGATGGCATTCCTACCTTTCTTCAAGCGGCAGCGTCGGCCGCTTCGGTAGCCAGGACGTCACCCTCGTATTTCTTGAAGTTCTCTTGAAATAGTTGGAGCAATCTTTTTGCAGCGAAGTCGTAGGACGCTTTGTCGGCCCACGAATTACGCGGCACGAGGATCTCGTTTGGCACGCCCAGACATTCGGGAACCACGTTGAAGCCGAAAAACGGATCAGGCTGCGTCCTGACCTTGGCCAGCGTACCGTTGTGGATGCCATCTATTATGGTGCGAGTGTGCACTAGCTTGATGCGCTTGCCGACCCCATACGCTCCACCGCTCCATCCGGTATTCACCAACCACACGCGAGAGTTGTACTTTCGAATTTTAGCGGCCAGCAGTTCAGCGTACTTCCTTGGGTGCCAGACAAGGAATGGTCCTCCAAAACACGGTGAGAATGTCGCGGATGGTTCTTTGATGCCCACTTCAGTGCCAGCGACTTTAGCGGTGTATCCACTGATGAAGTGAAACATCGCCTGCTCAGGACTAAGGGAACTCACGGGCGGCAACACGCCGAATGCGTCACAGGTTAGGAATATTACATCGGTCGGATGTCCGGCAACGCACGGAATCAGACTGTTGCGAATAAAGTTGATGGGATATGCGCCTCGTGTATTCTCGGTAATACTCACGTCGGCGTAGTCGACGCTGTGGTCTTCTTCGAGAACAACATTCTCCAGAACAGCACCGAATCGTAGCGCAGAGAATATATCCGGTTCGGATTCGCTGGTTAGATTGACGGCCTTTGCATAACAACCGCCTTCGATATTGAAGACGCCATCGTCGCCCCAGCAATGTTCGTCATCTCCAATGAGATATCTCTTGGGATCAGCAGACAGCGTGGTCTTTCCTGTCCCGCTCAATCCGAAAAGCAGTGACGAACGTCGCGTCTGCTTGTCTGCTGTGGCAGAACAGTGCATCGACAGCACTCCGCGTTTCGGTGCGAAATAATTGGCCACAGTGAACACGCCTTTTTTCATCTCGCCAGCATATTCCGTTCCAAGAATCACGAGTTCCCGGTCTTCAAGACTGAGGCTGACGCAAGTCTTCGATCCGACATCGGCCATCAGGCGGTCCGCCGGAAAAACGCCAGCGTTGTAGATCACGAAGTCCGGTTGACTAAAGGCTGAGAGTTCTTCGGCTGTGGGGCGGATGAGCATTGTATGCATGAAAAGTGCGTGATACGGTCTCGAGCAAATCACACGGACCTTGATGCGGTACTTCGGATCCCACCCAGCAAAACCATCGAAGCAGTAGAGCCTGTCGCAGACGTTGAGATAGTCAAGGGCCCGCTGGCGGACCGTCCTGTACGACTTTGCATCGAACGGAACGTTGGTCGTCCCCCACCAGACATCTCTTTCGGAGGCGGGATTCTTGACGATGCGTTTGTCCTTGGGTGAACGGCCGGTTTTCTCTCCCGAATACGCGACGAGAGCGCCATTCTCTGCAATCGTGGCCTCTCTGTCATAGCGGATTGCATGTACGTACAAAACACTGGGTGGAAGATTGCGGTGGATTTCCTTCACGCTTAATTCATGCTGACGCAGATCGAATGAATTCATAAGGCAATACCATCTCCACTTCGTCATCACACACTAATGCATCTTCTGTTCTGTACATTGAACACTAGCGCTGAGCGCCCCGACCTGCATACTGATAAGAACGCCAGTCACAACTGGTGGAATGACTTGAACGTACTCGGAAACTTGATTCATCTCCCTGCGCCGCGCTCTGCGGAGTGACGAGGGCCTAATTCCGGTCTCGTTCACAGGCGCTACACCGTCTATCCGGTTTTCTTATTCGAATACGCGACGAGAGCGCCATTCTCTGCAATCGTGGCCTCTCTGTCATAGCGGATTGCATGTACGTACAAAACACTGGGTGGAAGATTGCGGTGGATTTCCTTCACGCTTAATTCATGCTGACGCAGATCGAATGAATTCATAAGGCAATACCATCTCCACTTCGTCATCACACACTAATGCATCTTCTGTTCTGTACATTGAACACTAGCGCTGAGCGCCCCGACCTGCATACTGATAAGAACGCCAGTCACAACTGGTGGAATGACTTGAACGTACTCGGAAACTTGATTCATCTCCCTGCGCCGCGCTCTGCGGAGTGACGAGGGCCTAATTCCGGTCTCGTTCACAGGCGCTACACCGTCTATCCGGTTTTCTTATTCGCGACGTTGATGTCGTCGATCTTTTCAATGTTCTTGGTGGGCAAACCTGACACTTTTGCCAGTTGGCCGCAATTCCAAGAGTGCTTACCGTTACGCTACTGCCGTTTCAAGACGATTTGAGTTTGTCCACCGTCTCGTTAGTGAAGTCCGCAGAGAGGCGCTGACTATTGTCGTTGCATGTTTTCTCTTCAGTAGCTGACAGCTTCGCGAAAAGTCTCCGGATTCTTGGGGGCTCATCCTGATGTTCAGACGGCCACCGATCACTCCGGTCATCGAATTGAAGAACACTTGGAGACGCATCTGACGCCGTGGCCTTGACCAATGACCGCAGTTCGGCAGCCCACGGAGCCCGCGCTTGACGGTAAACGCAGACGACGAATTTGGAGGAGTCATGAAAGCAACACTCGCTGATGTGAATGCACGAAAGAGGGGCGGTGTCAGCTCCAGTACCACGCATCCCTTATCTACCGAGGAGTGTCGCAAAATCGACGCGTACTGGCGTGCGTGCAATTACCTCGCCGTGGGCATGATTTATCTGCGGGATAATCCTCTGCTTCGTGAAGCCCTCAAGCCGGAGCACATTAAGAGTCGGCTTCTGGGCCACTGGGGTTCCAGCACCGGGCTAAGCTTTACCTATGTTCACCTCAATCGCCTCATCAAGAAATACGATCTCAACGCCATCTTCCTCGCCGGTCCCGGACATGGCGCGCCGGGGGTGCTAGGGCCGGTTTATCTGGAGAGCGCGTATTCGGAAATTTACCCGAGCAAGAGCGAAGACGTAGATGGGATGCGCCTGTTCTTCAAAGACTTCTCCTTCCCGGGCGGTATTGGTAGCCATTGCACTCCAGAGACCCCGGGCTCGATCCATGAAGGAGGCGAGTTGGGTTACAGCATCTCCCATGCTTTCGGAGCTGCCTTTGACAATCCCGACCTGCTGGTGGCGGTTGTAGTGGGGGATGGCGAAGCAGAAACGGGGGCTTTAGCCACCTCCTGGCATTCTGACAAGTTTCTGAATCCCATTCGTGACGGTGCCGTCCTGCCAATCCTTAATCTGAACGGCTACAAGATCAACAACCCGACGCTTCTCGCGCGGGTGCCCAGGGAAGAGTTGGAGCACCTATTCAAAGGTTACGGCTGGGCGCCGCATTTCGTGGAGGGCGACGATGTCGATTTGATGCACCAGGAAATGGCGGGCACGCTGGAAGAATGCGTGCTTGAGATTCGACGCATTCAGGAAGAGGCCCGTGCTAGTGGCAAGGCCAGCCGGGCGCATTGGCCCATGATCGTGCTGCGTACCCCGAAGGGCTGGACTGGCCCGAAGGAAGTGGATGGTCACAAAGTAGAGGGTTACTGGCGTTCCCACCAGGTACCGCTTGCGGGCGTACGCGAGAACCCTGCCCATTTGAAGCTGCTCGAAGACTGGATGCGCAGCTACCGGCCGGAAGAGTTGTTCGACAAAAAGGGGCGGCTGATCCCAGAGTTGAAAGCACTGGCCCCAACGGGTGTGCGGCGAATGAGCGCCAACCCTCACGCCAATGGAGGCTTGCTGCGAAAAGCCCTATGTCTCCCTGACTTCCGTGACTATGCCATCCCAGTGGAAAAGCCGGGACAGACTGCGGCTGAGAACACTCGGCCCCTCGGCCGATTTCTGCGCGACATCATGCGCCAGAATCCGATTAACTTTCGCGTCTTCGGGCCAGACGAAAACTCCTCGAACAAGCTCGATGCGCTGTACGAGGTGAGCAAGAAACTATGGCTTGCCGACTACAAGCCGGAGGACGCGGATGGAGGCGAATTGTCCACCGATGGTCGAGTGCTCGAAATGCTTTCCGAGCACACCCTGGAAGGTTGGTATGAAGGCTACCTGTTAAGTGGCAGACACGGGTTCTTCTCCACCTACGAAGCTTTTGTCCACGTTATCGATTCCATGTTCAATATGCATGCTAAGTGGCTAGCGATGGCTGAACAGTTGCCGTGGCGTGCGCCCGTGTCTTCGCTCAACTTGCTGATTACCTCCACCGTCTGGCGACAGGATCACAACGGTTTCACCCACCAGGACCCGGGGTTCCTCGACTTGGTGGTCAACAAGAGCCCGGATGTTTGCCGGATCTACCTGCCTCCCGACGCAAATACTCTGCTGAGTGTCGCCAATCATTGTCTTGCAAGCACGGGTTACATCAACGTCATCGTGTCCGATAAGCAGAAGCATCTCCAGTACATGACCATGGATGAGGCCATTGTGCATTGCACCAAGGGCATCAGCATTTGGCAGAAAGTGAGCAACGACCAAGGCTCGGAGCCGGATGTCGTGATGGCCTGTGCGGGCGACATTCCAACCAAGGAGGCGCTGGCGGCAGTAGTCTTGCTTCGTGAGCACTTCCCGAATCTCAAGATCCGCTTCGTGAACGTGGTGGACCTTTACAGACTCGTCCCCTCGACGGAGCACCCCCACGGACTTTCGGACAGGGATTTCGACAGCTTGTTCACGAAAGACAAACCCATCATTTTCAACTTCCACGGCTATCCCTGGTTGATTCATCGCTTGACCTACCGGCGCACGAATCACAAGAACCTGCACGTGCGTGGTTACAAGGAAAAAGGAAACATCAATACACCTCTCGATTTGGCTATCCAGAACCAGATTGATCGTTTCAGTCTGGCGATCGACGTTATTGACCGGGTGCCTGCACTGGAGGTGGCTGGCGCCCACGCCAAAGAAATCCTGCGCAATATGCAGATCGACTGCCAGAACTACGCTTACGAGCATGGCGTCGATAAGCCTGAGTTCGATCAATGGACGTGGCCGGCCTGATTCTCGGCCGGCACGTCGTGTGCTAGCAATTGGGTTGGGATACCGACGCGACGGAATGGCCAGCACACTCCTCTTATTGATCTACCGCTCACCGAGCGCACTGAGCACCTCGCCCAGCAACTCGGTGAGCATCTCAACGGACTAGCTTTCGCAAACGCAAGCTGGTCGCACCAGAAAAAGGATATTACGATGAGCACAAAACCTGTGGCACTCCCGGAGACTCTAACAGCTACAAAATCCGCAACCGTCGTACCGATCCCAACGGCACCCCAGCATTCAAAGCTCATCCAGCAGTACGGCTGTGGCCCGGTTCAGTTCTCCGGAACGGATAATGCGCTTTATGAGCGCCATCTCACTTTTGACAATATCGTCGATCCCGCTGCTTCGGATGCTCGGATGAGGTTCGAGGCTTTTGCCCACTCAGTGCGGGACATTCTTTCGCAACGTTGGGTGCGTACTGAGACCACATACGAGCGTGAAAACGCCAAGCGTGCGTACTACCTGTCGATGGAGTTCCTGATTGGCCGCTCGCTCAGCAATAACATCGTCAACCTTCTGCTTGATCCCATTGTTAAAGATGCCGTCCGACAAAAAAACGTGGATTGGCTCCAGTTGGTGGAGCAGGAGCCTGATGCCGGGCTAGGAAATGGAGGCTTGGGGCGTTTGGCTGCGTGCTTTCTTGACTCCATGGCGACATTGCAGCTCCCGGCAATGGGCTATGGTCTGCGTTACGAGTTCGGCATCTTTCAGCAATCCATGCAAGACGGATGGCAACTGGAGAAGCCGGACCATTGGCTCCGTCGCGCCGATCCGTGGGAGATTGCCCGGCCAACGGAGACCGTGGAGATCAGGCTCAACTGCTCGTTCGAACTGCACGGCGGTAGCCTGCGTGCCCTGCCCGGTCGACCGTCAAGCTTGATCGGCGTCCCATTTGATCGTCCAGTCGTGGGCTATGGCGGAAAGACTATTAATACACTACGTCTCTGGGCCGCAGCCACCCCTGATTACTTTGATTTTAAGGAATTCAGTAGCGGAGACTTCGTCGCAGCACTGGCGGAAAGTCTTACCGCCGAGTCCATAACACGGGTACTTTATCCGGATGACTCTACCAGCATGGGCCAGGCACTCCGTTTCGTACAGGAGTACTTCCTGGTTGCCGCTTCGCTGGCCGACCTGGTGCGGCGCTTCCGGCACAGCAATGATGATTGGGAGAGGTTTCCAGAAAAGGTAGCGATCCAACTCAACGACACGCATCCGGCAATGGCAGTACCCGAGTTGATGCGAATTCTTCTCGACGACGCACATCTGGGATGGGAGTCGGCGTGGGACATAACGCAAAAGACACTCGCATACACGAACCATACGTTGCTGCCCGAAGCTCTCGAGAAATGGCCAGTCGTGTGGTTTGAGACCATGCTCCCACGTCATCTGGAAATCGTCCTTGAGATTAACCGGCGGCTGCTGGACGACGTTCGGAGTCGCTTCCCAGGGGAGGAAGGACGAACAGAGCGCACGAGCCTGGTCGAGGAAGGTGCGCAGCGCAAGGTTCGAATGGCGAACATGGCCATTGTCGGGTCTCACAGCACCAACGGAGTCGCGGCGATTCATTCCGAACTGCTTCGTACAATAACGGTCAAAGACTTGGCTGAGATGTTCCCCGAACGTTTCAATAATAAGACCAACGGAGTCACTCCCCGGCGCTGGTTGCTGCTTTCCAACCCAGCGCTCGCCCGCACCATTACTGAGGCCATCGGTGACGCCTGGATCAGCGATCTCAGCCAATTGAGCAAGCTCAAGCCGCTTGCCGAGGACAAGGGATTTCGTGACACTTTCCGGAAGGCCAAACACCATGCCAAGTTGCAGTTTGCCGATTGGCTCAGATCTACTGCGGGCTTGGAGATTGATCCCAGTACTATCGTCGATAGCCAGGTCAAGCGTATCCACGAGTACAAGCGGCAACTGCTCAATGCGTTGCGGATCGTGGTTTTGTACAACCGTGTCCGAGAAAACCCGGACATCGAGATGACTCCGCGTACGTTCCTTTTCGCCGGCAAGGCAGCACCCGCTTACCGGTTAGCTAAGCTCATCATTAAATTCATCAACAACCTTGCCCGGACGATTGATGGCGACCCCGCTGTGAGGGGACGGCTCAAGGTCTTGTTCCTGCCCGACTACAACGTCTCGCAAGCGGAACGACTCATCCCTGCGACGGATGTTTCGAACCAAATCTCCACAGCGGGCTACGAAGCCAGTGGTACGAGCAATATGAAGTTCATGATGAACGGGGCCCTGACCATCGGCACGCGGGACGGCGCCACCATCGAGATGGCCGAAGAAGCAGGCGAGGAGAACTTCTTCCTATTCGGCCTCACGGCGGAACAAGTGGTACAAAGTCGTGGTTGGTACAGTCCGCAGTGGCACTATGACCATGAGCCGGAGACTCGTGCTGCATTAGATCTGATCCGCTCCGACTATTTCAGCCGCTATGAGCCCGGCGTCTTCTCAGAGCTTCACGATACGTTGTTGGCACACGGCGACCACTACCTGCACTTGGCGGATTTGAAGTCGTATCTGGAAGCGGACCGGCGATTGCTCGATTTGTATAACGACCAGGACGCTTGGGCGCGCAAGACCATCTTGAATGTAGCGAGTTCGGGGAAGTTCTCCACTGACCGCACGATCGCGGAATATGCCGCCGAGATCTGGAACGTGAAACCATGTCCAGTGCCATAGAAGCCCGGCCTTTGGCGGGTGATCGAGCGAGCAAAGTGAAGATCTCTCAGGTCGCAGGGAAACCTGCGCCCAAGGAGATGCTGGTGGACCTGGTGCGGCTCGAACGAGAGTATTTCGTCCGTCATCCCGACGTAAGTTGTCCCAACCAGATGGTCAGCTTCGGCACCAGTGGACATCGAGGCTCATCGTTAGATGGAACCTTTACCGAAGCTCATGTTCTAGCCATCACCCAATCCATTTGCGATTACCGGCATCGCCAGGGTACCGACGGTCCTCTTTATATAGGTAAAGACACGCACGCGCTTTCCGCACCAGCCCAGCGCACGGCGATCGAGGTTCTAGCAGCCAACAACGTGCAAACTCTCATCCAGCAAGAGGACGGCGTAACTCCTACGCCCGTCATCTCGCGAGCCATCCTGGTCTACAACCGTGGGCGCAAGGAGCACCTTGCGGACGGCATCATCATCACACCGTCTCATAATCCTCCGGAGGATGGGGGACTCAAGTACAACCCACCTAACGGTGGCCCCGCTGATACCGAGGTTACTCGATGGATAGAGAATCGTGCCAATGAACTGCTGCGCGCTAACAATGCCGGCGTAAAGCGAGTTCCGTACAACACAGCCCTTGGTGCAGCCAACACGCACCAGGAAGACTTTATCTCCCCTTACGTGCACGATTTGCGGAACGTGGTCGACATGGATGCGATTCGCGACGCGGGGGTCAAGTTGGGGGTGGATCCGCTCGGCGGAGCGTCTCTACCCTATTGGGAGGTGATCAATGCGGTTTACGGATTAGACATCGTCGTCGTAAATCCGACTCTGGATCCTACCTTCTCATTCATGACACTCGATCACGACGGCAAGATCCGCATGGATTGCTCCAGCCCGTATGCTATGGCCCGCCTCGTTGGCCTGAAAAATGAGTTTCGCGTCGCGTTTGCCAACGACCCAGATTCAGACCGGCACGGCATCGTCACGCCCTCTGCCGGACTCATGAACCCAAATCATTACCTTGCTGTAGCCATCGGCTATTTGCTCACACACCGTCCGCAGTGGCCCTCTGACACTGCGGTGGGCAAGACGTTAGTGAGCAGTTGCATGATTGATCGCGTGGTGCAGAAATTCGACCGCAGACTCTCAGAGGTCCCTGTGGGCTTTAAGTGGTTCGTGCAGGGTTTGTTCGACGGTTCATGCTGCTTCGGCGGGGAGGAGAGCGCCGGCGCAAGTTTCCTCAGACGCGATGGAACAACTTGGACGACGGACAAAGACGGCGTGATCATGGATCTATTGGCTGCAGAGATTACCGCCCGTACGGGCAAGGACCCGGGCGAACACTATCTCGAATTGACCAGAGAATTCGGCACGCCTTACTACACGCGCATCGACGCGGCGGCTACTCCAGAGCAGAAGGCTAGGCTCCTCAAATTGTCCCCCGAAAGTGTTCGGGAGGCGAGTCTCGCGGGAGAGCCCATCATCGCCAAACTAACTCGTGCGCCCGGCAATGACGCGTCAATTGGTGGTCTCAAGGTAGTGGCAACCAGCGGATGGTTTGCCGCTCG
The DNA here is from genome assembly GCA_003225535.1 of Acidobacteriota bacterium. Taxonomy (GTDB): domain Bacteria; phylum Acidobacteriota; class Terriglobia; order Terriglobales; family Acidobacteriaceae; genus Sulfotelmatobacter. The sequence goes on from QIAL01000223.1 coordinate 17,461, forward strand.
GCCATCTGGTACGGAAAACGTCTACAAGATTTATGCGGAGAGCTTCAGGGACCAATCCCACTTAGATGCACTTGTAAATGAGGCGCAGGAAATCGTGAACAACGCATTGCGGTGACGCTTGCTCTGGGGAGAGAACTAAGGTATGCCCGATCAAACACAGACCGTGAGATCTCCGTTCTCCCTGCAGGGGTATCGCACCTCCGGTGTGCTGCTGCATATCACCTCTTTGCCCTCGCGATATGGCATTGGCGATATGGGGCCGGCGGCGTTTGCATGGATCGACCGGCTACATGAAGCGGGTCAGAGTTGGTGGCAGGCCTTGCCCCTGGGCCCAACTGGATATGGCGACTCACCCTATCAAGCTCTCTCTTCTTTCGCCAGCAATGGATTGCTGATCAGCCCAGAGCTTTTGTTTGAGGATGGCTTGCTCGACGCGAAGGCGCGCGACGGTCAGTCCTTTTCGTCAAACGCTGTGGATTATGGTGCGGTGATCCAGTTCAAACACCGATTGCTCGATCAGGTGTGGGGCAATTTCAATGCGGGTGCGGGAAAAGTCTTGGGTCCGCCTTACGAAATGTTTTGTCATCAGCAGGCCCACTGGCTGGAAGACTACGCGCTCTTCCGGGCCCTGAAACAGAAGTTCCATGGCGTCTCTTATCTTGAATGGCCGGCAGAACTCATTCGACGCACTCCTGCGGCCGTCGCTCAAGCTCGGCAAGAGTTGTCTCCACTGATCGATAAGGTTCGCTTTGCTCAATTCCTGATCTTTCAACAAGCACAACGTCTCAAAGAGTATGCACACTCTCGAAGAGTTGGATTGATCGGGGACCTTCCGTTCTTTGTTTCGCCCGATTCAAGTGACGTATGGGCCCATCCTGAACTGTTCCTGCTCGACAAAGAGTACCGCCCGCGATTTGTTGCTGGAGTGCCTCCAGACTACTTCAGCGCGGACGGACAGCTTTGGGGCAACCCTGTGTACGATTGGGACGCCCTCCGCCAGACTGGCTTCCGTTTCTACATAGATCGCCTACGCGCTCTCCTGGCTCATGTGGACGTTATCCGCCTGGATCACTTCCGCGCTTTCGCTGGAGCCTGGCACGTGCCGGCCGACGCAAAAACAGCGCGGACAGGGTGCTGGATACCAGGCCCAAGGGCCGAATTTTTCAGAGCGGTCCAAGAAGAAGTGGGTTCTCTCCCATTCATCGCCGAGGATCTCGGGGTGATCACGCCTGACGTTTGCGCACTGCGCGACGAGTTCCGTATTCCAGGAACAAAAGTGCTTCAGTTTGCCTTTGATGGAAATCCTGGTAACCCACACCTCCCACAGAACTATTCAACAAACACAGTCGTGTACACGGGAACGCATGACAACAACACGACTCGTGGCTGGTTCGAGACGCTACCCGAACCTGAAAGAAGACGGGTATGGAGCTATCTGAATCGAGCCGAAGGCTCTAGCAACGAGATCGCTGAGGAGTTCGTCCGCCTAGCGTGGTCTTCGGTTGCTGCGCTCGCAATCGCTCCCTTGCAAGATCTGCTGAACCTGGGAGCCGAGGGGCGGATGAACTTGCCCGGATCTACGGATGCACACTGGCGTTGGCGCTGCTCCGAGGAGATGTTGCACAGCTCGGCTTTCCGCCGCCTTCGGGATGTGACGGCAAGTTCACGTCGTCTGCACGTGCTACAGAGCCAGCAACCTGCCAGTGCGATCGGAGTTGCATCGTGATGCCTGGTTCGGGCTACTTCTTGGCGACTTTGATGGAGGTAAACAAATGAAAGCAACGCAACTGCTCCACAATCTGGGACAGAGCATCTGGCTCGACAATATCACCCGCGACTTGCTCGACAGCGGTACGTTGAAGACTTATATCGATGATCTGTCGGTAACAGGGCTGACCTCGAATCCTACGATTTTCAATCATGCCATCAAGAACAGCTCTGCTTACAGCGCTGCAATTCGCACGAAGTTCGCCCAGGATAGATCAGCTGAGGAAGTCTTTTTTGAACTGGCGCTAGAGGATCTTACGCGAGCCGCCGATCTGTTTCGCCCGATCTATGACCGTACAAACGGAGTGGACGGATGGGTGTCGCTCGAAGTCTCCCCGCTACTCGCATACGACACCGCCAAAACCTTGGCCGCCGCCAAAGAACTGCATGCTCGTGCCGAGCGCCCGAACCTCCTTATCAAGATTCCGGGCACCAAGGAAGGGCTGCCAGCCATCGAGGAGGCGATCTTTTCCGGAATTCCTGTCAACGTCACTC
>QIAL01001034.1 GCA_003225535.1 Acidobacteriota bacterium
GTCGGTGACGGCGTCGGCGCGGTTTTCGGCGATCAACGAGTACCTGGTGAATTCCGAAGGCACGGTCACGCGCAGCGGAAAGACAACCTACAGCGTGCAACTGAGCAGCTCGGCGCAAGCGGCGGATGGAATGCGGCTCAGCCGGAGCCCGGCGTTTATGGTGGCGAAGGCAGAAGAATTGCCGACCCGCGATGCATTGATTGGCGAAGCGAAGAAGATGTTGGAAACGGTGGTGGCGTTGCGGAAAGCGCCGATCGTGGAGGAGGAATACCGGGGGCCGGTCTTGTTCGCCGCGGATGCCGCCGACGACATCGTAGCGTCGTTGATCGGGCAGAATATGCTGGGGCAAAAGCCGCAGCTTGGGAAACCAAACCGGACGACGGGCGCGTTTGCGACAAGTTACAAGACGCGCGTGCTGCCGAATTTTCTGTCCGTGGTGGACGATCCGACGATGAAGGATTTTCAGGGAAAGAGCCTAGTAGGAAGCTACGCGGTTGACAGCGAGGGCGTGAAGGCGCAAGCGGTCAGCGTGATTGAGAACGGGACGCTGGCGAGTTATCTAATTGGCCGAGTGCCGATTCGCGACTTCCCTGCCTCGAACGGCCACGGACGAGGTGCGCCGGGCTCGCCTCCTGGACCGAACCTGGGTGTGCTGGTGGTGAAAAGCTCGGAGGCGCAGTCGCCCGAGGAGTTGAGGAAAAAAGTCGTTCAGATGGTAACGGATCAGGGCAAAGCCTACGGTTATCGGGTGGAGACGCTAGGGCCGGGCAATTCGCCGCGGCTGCTCTATCGCGTGTACGCGAAAGATGGGCACGAAGAATTGGTGCGAGGCGCGGTGTTCAGCGAACTGGACATCCGCGCGCTGCGGAGCGATTTGATCGCCGTGGGCAACGACCCGCTGGTGAGCAATCGAGCGGGCGGCGCGCCAACGACGATTATCAGCCCGTCGCTGCTGTTCGATGAATTGGAGGTGAAGCGGGCGGACACCAGCAAGGACAAGCTGCCGGATTATCCGGCGCCACCGTTGAAGAAGTGACTCGTTTTCAGCTTTCAGTTTGGCTCTGAGCAAAACAGCAGCTCTCAAGCCCTAAAGGCCTGGCCCTCTAGTAACTACGCATTCCCCACGTACGTCCCAATAGCATGAGTATTGGCGGAACAATACCAAGAATCATGAAACGAGGGATGGTGTTGTAGCTCTTGCGATTGCATCGGTGGCAGTTCCGAACTTGCGAGCACAAAACAAGAAGGAATTGCTTCCAGCCCCGTTGTCCACGCAAATCTTCACAGCCCGGAAGGTATTTGTCTCCAACGCCGGGGATGACACCCTTGTTGACTTCAGCGGGGGACCCGACCGTGCGTACAACCAAATCTAAGATAAGTTTTGCATCACTGTCACTCTCGTTTTCTTCTGACTCCTCCTGCCGCGGTATGTGGTGCGGCCATGACGGCCCGGAAACAATGGCGGGTTAAGTTACCCGGGCTCTCATGGACGGGCTTCGTAGACGACGTTAAATGGTGTTTCCGCGGCTCGGCGAAAACGGGTGAAGCCGGCCGTGGTGACGACTTCGCGAATGCGTTTTTCGCCGGACTGCGCGCCCAAGCACAGCGCGACTTCCTGAGAGCGCGAGCAGGGCGTACACAATAAGGTTGAAAAGGAGTAGTACACGCGGCCAACCGGATTCAGATTGTCCTCTAGCTCATCGTTGGCGAAGGGTTCAACGATCATCCAAGTGCCGTCCTTGCTCAGCGACTTGCGCACATGGGTTGCAGCGCCTACCGGATCACCCATGTCGTGGAGACAATCGAAGACCGTAACCAAGTCGTAGTCCTTGCCCCGGAAACCCCTTGGCCTTGGCAACACCGAAGTTGAGGCGAACCTCGAGACCTTCCTTGGTGGAAGTGGCGCGAGCGCCTTCGATGGATTTATCGTGATAGTCAAATCCGAAGAATTGTGATTTTGGGAAGGCTTTGGCCATCAGCACAGTGGATGCGCCTTTGCCGCAGCCCACATCGGCGACTTTGGCTCCAGCTTCGAGTTTGGCCTGTACGCCTTGGAGAGATGGAATCCACGAGCTTATAAGGTTGGCCGCATAGCTCGGCCGGAAGAATTTCTCGCAGCCATGAAACACGGCATCGTCGTGCTCATGCCAGCCCATGCCTGCGCCGGAGCGGAAAGATTCGGCAATTCTGGGAACAGCGGCGTGGAAGGCCCCGGGAATGTAGGCGGGACTATCTTCGTTCGCTAGCATAAAAGCCTGCTCCTCGCTCAGACTGAAC
>QIAL01001035.1 GCA_003225535.1 Acidobacteriota bacterium
CGTCGTCACTTATCGCTACAAGTTCGACTACGAATATCGCGGCTTTCCCAACCGCCAGCTCGACAGCAAACTTTCCAAGTATTACCAGTTGTTCATTCTGGACAAGTGAAGCGGGATCCGCTTCCGGCGAACCCTGAAGCCGCGGACGTCGGTCCGCGCACTCTCGGAATGTCACCCGGCGCCTTTCGCGGCGGCGAGATCATGCTAAACTCTGCGGCATGAAAAGCGTTCTCGTCATCGCGAGCAGCCTGCTGGTGGCCACCCCGGTCGCCGCACAGCAGGTAGAAGTCGATCCCGACGAAATCATTCAGTCGGTCGAAGCATGGGCGCAGGACAATCTCGACGACCGGAGGCTGGATGAACTGGGTGTGGACAAGGACCGCGTGCGAGGATTCCTCGCTGAACTCCGGCAACGGTTCCAGGGCACCTATGTTTATGACCTCGGCGCGCTGAAGGAGACGGCGGCGCAAATACTCCCCGTGTTGCAAAACTTCGAGGAGACGCGCCCTTACGCCGTCTGGTTGCAAACCCATCTCGATTATTTCGACGTCGCCGAAGAACTGCGGCGCGCGGTCAAATTTCTGCCGGAAAAACCTCCGTCGTCTCCCCTGCCCGGTCCCTCACCGCAATTCCAACGCTCGGTTTGGGTCGGGGAATTGAAGACCCGTTTGCCGCCACCGCCCGCCGTGGACTGCGTGCCCCGCCTCAAACAGATTTTTGCGGACGAAAAATTGCCGCCGCAACTGGTGTGGGTGGCCGAAGTTGAATCCTCCTTCAATCCCGCGGCGCGAAGCCCGGCCGGCGCCGTCGGTATGTTTCAGTTGATGCCCACGACCGCGCGCTCACTCAAACTATCCCTCGCACCGGAAGACGAACGGTTGCAGACAGGGAAAAGCGCCCGCGCGGCAGCGAGGCATCTGCGGCGCCTCTACGCCCGCTTCGGCGATTGGCGGCTCGCCTTCGCCGCCTACAATGCCGGTGAGAATCGGGTGGATAGCCTGTTGAAGAAATCCAAAGCGCGAAGTTTCGACGCCATTGCCGACCGCCTGCCCGCCGAAACACA
>QIAL01000114.1 GCA_003225535.1 Acidobacteriota bacterium
ATAGGCGTTGAAGCCCAGGCCGTGTTGACGGAACTTCGGAAGGTCGGTGAGTTGCTGTTGGACCGACAACTGCATGTGATGGCCGGGAACCCCTTCGTGATAGGCAATCGCCTCATCATCGATCAGCGAGCGATGGGCAAAATCAGAGGTTGCCACGACCACGCGCCCCGGCCGCTTGCCGTCGGGCGTTCCGGTCATGTAGTGAGTCGCTGCAGCCGCCTGGAAATCCGGAATGGCCTCCACGGTAACCGGTGACTTGGGAAGCAGCGTGAACAATTCCGGCAGCTTCGCCTGCATCTGCGAGATGTAATGACGGAAATCGTCGAGAATCTGCTCGGCCGAGGTCGGAATGTATTTAGGGTTGGTCTTTAGCGACGCGCGGAAGGACGCCAGGTCGGCAAAGCCTTCCTTTTTCGCGATGGCCGTCATCTCCGCTTCAATCCGGTCAATCTCGCGCAGGCCAAGCTGATGAATTTCCTCCGGCGACATATGCGTCGTGGTCCGGGCATAAATGTCGTGCTCATAACGCTTCTGCCCATCTGCCAGAGACGTGATGGAGAGCGTCGTGCGTCCCTGTGGCGCATACTCAGTCCGGATGAACTCGGCGAATTTTTTGTATGCGGGGAGGACGTCGGTAGTGACGGCATCCGTGATCTGCTGCGTCAGTCGCTTCTGATCTTCCGCCGGAATTTCGGCAGGATATTTCTTCGTGGGCTTCAGGAACGGATCGGCCGTGACAATGCCCTCGCATTGAGCCGGAATTTTCTCGGCCAGGAATCGAACCGGCATCAGCTTGTCCTTCATGCCGGCATGCAAGACTTCAGTCACCTGGCTCAGGGCGCGAGGTACCTGATGGAGGCGCGAGATGTAATCCTCATAATGCTTGACCGAGTCCAGCGGCACCGAGAGGGGCAGGTCCGCCAGGCTGGTGTGGATGCCGTTCTGCTGATTGATCGGCATCTCGTATTCCTTGAGATCGTAGTCAGCGACGCGTATTTCGAGCGCACGCACCAGCAGATCGTGAGAAAGCTGATCCTGGTCGGAGAAACCGGCCGTAGGAATCGCCTGCAGCCGGTTGAGAAAGTCCACATCCGTTCTGTGCCGCTGCTCGATCGCTGCAAGCGAGTGGTCCGTCAGCTTGTCGTTGAATCGATAGTCCCCGAAAGCGGTGGCTCGCTCGGGAAAATTGCGAAGATCGGACTCGTACTGCTCGTCAAAGAGGGCATTCTGGGCGGCGAGGCGTTCGGCAACTGGCTTGGGGTCTTGGGCAACACTCGACGCGGCAATCAAGACAAGAAAGATGCTGCAAAAGCGCATAGTGCTCGTAAGAGTATCAGAGCAGGATCTGGCGGCGCCAGAATCGGCAAGCGCCAGTCCGTTGTCTGTCCTCGGCGTTCTCTGCGGCCTTTCTCGGCGAACTCGGCGGTAAGAATCCGCGCCAAATCTTAACTCTTGTGGTCCTTGATGGGCGCCAGGTACGTATGGGTGATTCGGTCGTGCCAGCAGAGGTTATCTTCATCCAGGAAAATCCAGGCGTATCCCATGCCGAGCGAAGCGGCGGAAAGATACGACGCAAGTACGCGCCAGCGGCGCAGAGATCGCTTGGTCGGCGTGCCATCAAAGTGGCTCAACTGGAGGCGAGCGAGGCGAAGTCCCGGAGTAGTGCCTGCGTAGACGATGAGCAGATATTGATAAGCAACCCAAAAGAGGCAAGGAACCGCCGCTGCGAGACTCAGAAATTGAATCTGCGGAGGGCGCACTAGCGCGACCTTCCAGAAGACGAATCCGAAGAGCGCCGATGCCGCGCCGAGGATCATCCCATCGATGCCCGAAGCTAGCAATCGTCGTCCCAGCGGAGCGCTCTGCAAGGGAATGTCGATTCCGGGGCGCTTTTCCGGCTCCTCGACGCTAGCTGGCTCAATCGTGATACCCCCGAGCGCGGGCGCCGGCGGAGCGACGTCGGGTACTTCCAGAATGCGGGGTAGATCGATCACGGAGTCGGCCAGCTGATCCAGCGGAGGCGGAGGCGGCCCCCACGCAAACCTGGGGAATTCGATAATCTTGGCACCCGATTGTGCGGTAGGGGGCGTCGCCGGCAGGATTCGGGTTGGCAGTGCTGGTGGTTCCGGTTGAACCTCCTCGCTCTCAACTGCTTCGGCCACGAATTCCGGGTCCGCTACGGACTCGAACGCCTGAGAGGATAGCGACTCTTCCGGAGCCGGGGCTACAAGCGCCGAAGCCGCCGGACCGAACGGCAACCGAAGCGACGGATAGCGCGGCGGCGGCGCCTTGCGTCGTGACCGATAACGGTTCAGCCGCGCCGAGAGCTCATCACGCCAGGCATCCGAGCCGGGGCATGGTCGAGGGTCCGCCAGCGACTCCGTCCCTGGAGCCGTCGTGGAATTGGGAACCGGATGTTGCGTGGGAGAGGGCTCCATAGGACACCGGCAGACTTCGCCGCACTTCTCACAACTCATGAAAATCTTCGTGCCAGTTACTACTCACGAGCAACCGGGAGGGAACCAACGGCAATCCTAGCCTTTGTCGCCACTTTGCGGCACAGGCAGTGCCGTGCTAAGTTCACGATGCCGCAACCAGCAAGCAAAAAGCGCTCCACTAATCGGGCACCATGGGCTTCCGTTGATTTTCTTCCGATGACTCTGCGCACTAGATTCCTTATCACGGTGCTGTTCCTTTGTCATCAGCTTCCCGCCTCGTCGCTAGTAACCAGTCAGTTGCTGACCGGGACGAATCCTCAAAAGAACTCGGAAGCCCTGAATGGGCAAGAAAGATCTGCAGCTTCAACGAACGCCGCCTGCTCTGCTCAAGCTGCGCTCCAGGATGCGGACTCCGCAACCATCTGCGCCGACAGTCAGGAAAAGATCGGAAACACTTACAAGCTGCACGGGAATGCCGAGATTCACTATCGCACGTACATCTTGCGAGCCGACGAACTCACTTACAACGCAGACACAGACGAGATCACAGCCACAGGACACTTTACGGTCGATGGCGGCCCCAACGATGATCACATCAAGGCAAGCCACGGAACCTACAACGTGACGGCCGAAACGGGACGTTTCTACGACGTAACCGCAACTACGGGATTGCAGTTCAAAGGCAGCCGCATCATTCTCACCTCGACTGCTCCCTTCGCGTTCACAGGCAAGGTCGTGGAAAAGACCAGTTCAGATCATTACGTCGTCTATAACGGCAGCATCACCACGTGTGAATTGCCGCATCCCAAGTGGATGTTCCAGGCTCACAAGGTCGTGGTGGACGTGGGGGGCAACGCCAGCATCTATCACAGCGACTTCTTGCTGCATGGTTTTCCCGTTTTTTATTTCCCCTACGCCACCCATCCCGTAGCTCGCGAGGCGCGCCACACCGGATTTCTTATCCCCACAGCCGGGCGCTCCTCGGCCAAGGGGAACGTCGTGGGGGATTCTTTTTATTGGGCAATCAATCGCAGCATGGACGGCACAATCGGAGGGGAATACTTCTCAAAACGAGGATCGTCGCAGCGGGGAGAGTTCCGAGCGCGTCCGAGCGACAGCTCATATGTCGATCTGAATTACTTTGGCGTGATAGATCGCGGCTTTGAGACCGGCACCAGCACAGGACCGCAACTCTTACGTGAGGGCGGACAAGAGGTACGCCTTACCGCCGAAGGAAATTTTTATGGTTTCCGCGCAGTTTCCAACGTCGACTACCTGAGTTCTTTCCTCTTCCGGTTGGCCTTCAATGAGAGTTTCACCCAGGCTATCAATTCCGAGGTAAAGTCCCAGCTTTTTCTCTCGAAAACCTACAAGGGATTTTCTCTTGGCGGTATGGTCGAGCGCTACCAGAATTTTTTCCAGACTGCCGAGAACGGAGTCTTGTCAAACCCACCGACGTTTGACTCGATCCGCATTCTTCACACTCCTAGTGTCGACGTGTCGAGCGTGGAACGACCATTCGGGCGTTGGCCCTTATTCTGGTCACTGGACGGCTCCCTGGCAGGACTTTCGCGGAGCGAACCAGGGTTCCGCACCAGCAATCTGCTGGGACGGTTCGACTTCAATCCTGAGATTTCTCTCCCACTGCAGTGGAAGGGATGGGTATTGCGCCCGGCCCTGACCCTGCACGAGACCTTCTACTCCGAGCGTTACGTCAACGGAGTCGTGAACTCCGACGCCACGAACCGCAAGGCGCTTGAGGGAGCCGTGGAGATACGTCCGCCTGGGCTGGAAAAGGTTTTCGATCAGCAATTCCTGGGCAGAAAATGGAAGCATGTGATCGAGCCGCGAATTCAATACCGCTACGTGACCGGAATCGATAACTTTACGAATTTTCTGCACTTCGACGAACGGGACATCCTGAGCAACACACACGAAGTCCAATATGGATTCGTAACGCGTCTGTACGCCAAGCGGCATCCATCGTCCATCCAAGAATGCGAGACCCCCATGACGAGTCTGGCGGTGGGAGCTGCTGCCGCGGAACAAACGGTGCCCTGGGAGCATCCCACCACCCTGCAAAGTCAGGCCTGCGTCGTGGCGCCCGATGTGAAGGAGGTCCTGACCTGGGAGATCGCACAGAAGTATTTCCTCGATCCCACTTTCGGAGGTGCCTTAGTCACGGGACAGCGCAACGTTCTAGCCACGACCGAGGACCTGACCGGCATCGCATTTATCACCGAACCACGCCATTTATCTCCGGTGGTGTCGCGGCTCCGAGTCGCAACTGGCAGCCACACCGACACCGAGTGGGACATGGATTACGATTTTCAACTGAGCCGAATCAATGCGAGCACCTTGCTGCTGAACTACAACGCCGGGCCGTTTACTGTCGGTGGCGGCGATGCGTTCCTGCAGATTCCGCAAACCAATGCCACACCCGCAGGATTGAGTGAAGGCAAATGCAGTCCGACGACGGGATCGAGCCAGATTACCTGCAAGTTTCAGCAGTTTCGTGTTGCCCTTGGCTATGGCGGACTGACGCGCCGCGGGTTCAGCGCCGCGAGCAGTTTCGGCTTCGACTCGGAGACCCGCCAACTTCAGTTTGCAACTGGCCAAACGACCTACAATTGGGACTGCTGCGGCATTACCCTGGAATACAGGCGCTACGCGATAGCCAACGTACGCAACGAGAATCTGTACCGCTTCACCTTCAGCCTCGCGAA
>QIAL01001036.1 GCA_003225535.1 Acidobacteriota bacterium
CTCCCGCAGTCTTACACGTCACGTGCTTGCCGTGCTGGAGATCGCGCTCGCCATGGTGTTACTCATCGGCGCCGGTCTCATGATTAGCTCGGTCTTGCGTCTGCAAAAGGTGAAGCCAGGGTTCGATCCTAGCAATCTTTTGACAATGCAGATTCGCTTGGATGAAGGCAGTCCGTATGTGCAGCGGGTCCCCGGAGGGGACATGGAAAAAGCCATGCCCGCGGTCACAAATTTCTATCAGCAGCTCCTCGAGAGGACGGCTGCCCTTCCCGGAGTTGAGTCGGTTGGCTCAAGTACGGGACTCCCCACGCACTTTGACGCCGTTTATACCTTCTCGATCCTGGGGCATACCGTTTCCTCTCCGGACCAACGGCCTGCAGCGGGCTACGAGCAGGTCAGCCCCGGCCTGTTCCGCACGCTGAGAATCCCCCTCAAGAAAGGACGCTACCTAACATTCGTGCATCGCTACTTTCCTAACGAAGACCCGATCGGCCAGCAAGTACTCATACGGTATGGCGCTTATCCCGTCGATGAGCCGCGTCCGCGGCAAATCATCGGCGTTGTCGGTGACGTTAAGAACTTCGGTCTCGGACAGCCCGCTCCACCGTTCATGTACGCTTCTTATCTCCAGCAACCTGACGTTTATCCAGGCGGATCGATCGTCTTTCATCTTTGGCAGGAACTGGCCCTCCGCACGGCTCCGGGCGTTCGTCCGGAGGATTTGTCAAAAGCGGTAAAGAAAGTCGTCACCGAACTTAACCCCGACCAGCCGGTCACCAATGTAATGACCATGGACCATATCCTTGCGGAATCCGCCGGCGAGCCAAAGTTTTACATGCAACTGCTGGGCACGTTTGCGTCCATGGCTGTATTCCTGGCGGTCATCGGGATTTATGGCGTCATGTCTTACTTCGTTAGCGAACGAACCCGCGAAATCGGGATCCGCATGGCGTTAGGCGCCAAATCCGTTGACGTTCTCGGCCTCGTGAGTAAGCTAGGCTTCAAACTAGCCTTACTCGGCGTCGCCATCGGCGTTGTTCTCGCCGTGGCCCTTGCCCGCGTCATCGCCAACTTTCTATTCGAGGTGAAGCCTACTGATCCCGTTACTTACGCAGCAGTAGCGGCCTTGCTGACGGTAGTGGCTCTGCTCGCCTGCTATATTCCTGCGCGGCGCGCAATGCGCGTCGATCCGATGGTGGCGCTGCGATACGAGTAAAGAGGGGGCACGCATGCCGATCCTTGTGAAAGTCCGAAGTTTCCTGAGAAATCTCTTCTTATCACGACGTGTGGAAGTAGACCTCGACCAGGAAGTTCATTCCCACCTCGAAATGCTGATTGCAGAGAACATTCGCGATCGAACAGGTGAAAGAACAGGTTCGCGAAGAAGGACTTGGCAATTGGCTGCACTCCGTGGTCTCCGATTGCCGCTACGGTCTCCGCCAACTCCGGAAGAACCCCGGCGCCACCGCCGTGATGATTTTTACGCTCGCGCTGGCCATCGGGGCGGCCACGGCGATTTTCAGCGTGGTATACGGCGTGTTGCTGCGCCCGCTGCCGTACACCGATGCGAACCGCATCATGGCCGTCTTCGAGGTCAGCTCGGAAGGCCATCGGGCACATCTTGCAGACCCGAACTTCGACGATTTTCGCGATCAAAACCGCAGCTTCCAGGCGATTGCGAAATACAATGACAACGTCGTGTCCGTTTCCGGTGCCTCTCAGCCGTCGCGCACGATGGTGGCCAGTGTCTCACCCGACTTTCTCAAGGTTTTCGGTATTCGGCCCATCCT
>QIAL01000115.1 GCA_003225535.1 Acidobacteriota bacterium
GGACGATCGTCTGGAGCGCAGGTTGCGGTAGTGACGCGGAGCGGGACTAACAGCATTCACGGCAGCGCGTATGAGTATTACCGGCCGACGAATACCGTGGCGAATGACTGGTTCAACAAGCAGGCAGAACTGCAAACCGGTGAGCCGAACGTGCCGGGGAAATATCTGCGGAATACGTTTGGAGCTTCGATTGGCGGTCCGATCAAGAGAGACAAACTGTTTTACTTTGCCAGTTACGAAGCCGACAAAATTGCGCAGAACCAGCAGATCGTGAATGAAGTTCCGTCCGGGACATCTGCGAGCCCAGGATTGCGGCAGGGGTACCTTACGTACGCGAACGTCAACGGAGGCACGACTACGCTGACTCCTTCGATCATTTCACAGATGGATCCGCATTGCTCGGGCGAGGGTACTTGTCCGTTGGGAGCTGGAGTTGATCCTGCGGCGCTGCAATATTTTGCTACGCTGCCCGAAGCGAACGGGAATCTTTTGGGGGACGGATACAACTTTGGATCGTACACGTTCTCGTCGCCAATGCCGCAATCGAACATCACTAATCTCGTGAAGTTCGACTACAACGCTACCGCCAAGCAGAGGATATTCGGTCGCGGGAATCTGGAGAGTGACAATCTGACGGGAGCAGTGACTTATCCAGGCGCTAGTCCAAGCAGCAAGACCTACAGTAATAACAAGGGATTTGCGGTGGGGCATACGTGGATGCTTACGAATAGCCTGGTCAATAATCTGCGGTATGGCTATATCCGGGAGAGCTTCTCGAACCGGGGTGCGTTGACCGGGGACTATGTAGACTTTGCGAATATCAATGCTCTGACCGCAATCACGCCATCCCTGGTCGTTAACATTCCGTTGCACAACATTGTGGACGATGTGAGTTGGACGAAGAGGAATCACACGATTCAGGGTGGCTTCAACTTTCGTCTGATTCACAATAACTTTCAGAGCAATTCGACCGCATTCAACAATGCACAGGTCCAGTACTACAGCCTCGGAATGGGATCGCTTGCGAATACCGGGCAGGACCTGGACGCGTCAGCTTTTCCGCAACTCGGAATTCCCGCGATTGACGGGGGTTTCGACACTGCGTACAGCAACGCGATGGCAGCGGTCGCGGGCATCATCCCGGTGGCGACGGAGTACTTCAACTACAAGTCGTCCGGCAACAACCTTACATCGATAGGGCACGGCTTGCCCCTTACTCGTAGCTACAAATCGAACGAGTTTGAAATCTACCTGCAGGACAGCTGGAAGGCGACCCGCAGTCTAACGGTTACGTATGGGCTGCGCTACACGTACCTGCAAACGCCGTACGAAGTGAACGGACAGGAAGTTGCGCCGGTGAACGGCCTGGATCAGTGGTTCCACAATCGGGCGACCGGCATGGCCCAGGGAATCACGAATCAGCCTGAGATCGCTTTTGCGGGTGCGGGCCATGCAAATAACGCTCCGGGGATGTGGGCGGCCGACAAGAAAGATTTCGCGCCACGATTTGCGATCGCTTATTCGCCCTCGCACTTGCCTGGATTTCTGGGCACATTGTTTGGCGAGGGGATGACGTCGATTCGCGCCGGCTATGGCATTTACTACGATCATTTTGGCGAAGGGATCATTAACACCTTTGACGCGAATGGCGCGTACGGCCTGTCGTCGCGGGTGAACAGCCCGATCGATTTGACGACCGATCAGGCGCCACGATTCGCGTCTTCAAGTTCGGTTCCGACGCAGATTATTCCTACTGTCGCGCCGGAGACGGCGTTCCCTGTTACTCCATCCAATATCGAGGCGTTGTCGTGGGGCGTGGATAACCGCGTAAAGACGCCCTATGCGCAGGTGATGGATTTCTCGATCCAGCGCCAGATCTCGAATGCATGGACGATTGAAGCGGCTTATGTTGGGCGGCTGGGAAAGCGGTTGCTGCAGAATCTCGACGTGGCAACGGCGCTGGACTTAGTGGATCCGAAGAGTGGTATGGACTATTTCAAAGCGGCTCAGATGATGTCGGCGGCATCTTTGGCGAACGTGCCCGCTTCCTCCATGCCGACCATTCCTTACTGGGAGAATATGTTTCCGAACCTGGTTGGGAACGGGATGACGGCGACGCAGAATATCTACGGGAGTCTGTGGGGGCAGAGTATCGTCGGCAACGAGACGTTTCCGCTTTACAGTCTGGATACGGGATCTTTTTACCCTGGCTCGGGATTCACGCCCGGGCCGTTGAACCGGTACTTCGATCCGCAGTATTCATCGCTGTATGCGTGGGCGTCGGTGGGTACGAGCAGCTACCATTCGATGCAGCTTTCGCTGCGGCACTCGATGGTGCACGGCTTGCAGTTCCAGATGAACTACGTGTTTGGCAAGTCGATCGATTTGGGACCGACTCCGAGCGCACCGACTACAACAAGAACCAGACGTTCAGCAGCATCGTGAATGCGTGGAATGTCAAGGGAAACCGCGGCGTTTCGGATTTCGATACAAGGCACGCGATCACAGGCAGCTTCAATTACCTGCTGCCGTTTGGGAGGGGAGCGAAGTTCATATCGACGTCGAACGGCATCCTGAACGCATTCGTCGGCGGCTGGGATCTTGCAGGGCTCGTGCACTGGACGAGTGGACTACCATTCTCCGGGACTGACGGAATGGGATGGGGAACAGACTGGGCCACGCAGAGCTTTGCACTGGTGACGGGAAGCGTGGCATCGGGAGGCCACCACATCGTCAATGGCGCACCGAATGCGTTTTCGGATCCATCTGCGGCTTATGCGGCGAGCAGCACTCCTCCGTTCGCAGGAGTTTCAGGGCAAAGGAATATATTCCGCGGCGATGGTTACTTTTCCATCGATGGCAGTGTGACGAAGGAGTTTCGAATCGTTGAGGGACAGACCTTGAAGTTTCAGTGGGATGTTTTCAATACTACGAACGCGGTTCGGTTCGATCCGCATAGCGTGCAGAATAATCCGTTTGGTGGTGCGAGTTCGTTCGGTATCTACAGCAAACAGCTTGTGGAAGCCAGGAGAATGCAGTTGGGGTTGCGGTATAGCTTTTGAGGATCGATTCACCACAGAGGGCACGGAGGGGCACAGAGGCGAATGCATAGAGTGTGGTTCGTTTGGGGGGCGTTGTTTGTTTTTACATGCTGTCTATGGGGGCAGTTGCCGCAGCCTGATGGGGGAGCGATTGAGCGTGGGACGCTGCCGGCGCGGTGGTTCTCGCAGGGGGCGAAGTGCATGGAGATTCCGGAGTGGCAGGTGCATGAGTACAATCCGAATCTCTATATCCTGAGGCAGTCGCCCTGTACCGATTTCGAGAAGCCTTTCATCTATGTATTTTTCGGAAAAGACAAAGCGCTTCTGATGGATACGGGCTCGCGCAATGGAAATCTTGCTCCTTCTCTTCGGTTGACGGTGAAGAACTGGCTGGCACGCAATGGGAGGACTAGCATTCCTCTGATCGTCGTGCATTCGCATCCGCATGACGATCACATGGCGGGAGATGCGGAGGTGCAGGCGATGCATGATCTGGCGATGCCTGTGGAGTTCGTGCCGGCGGATTTGGAGGCGACGAAGCGATTCTGGGGAATCGAGCATTGGCCGACCGATATTGGGCACGTGGATCTGGGCGAACGGGTGATCGATCTACTTCCGATTCCTGGCCACAGCGATGTGAGTGTGGCGCTGTACGATCGAAACACGGCGATTCTGCTGGCTGGGGACAGCCTGTATCCTGGGCGGTTGTATGTACACGACTTCGCTGCGTTTCAGGCGAGTACGGAGCGAATGATACGGTTTACGGCGGACAAGCCTGTCTCGCACATATTGGGCAATCACATTGAGGAGTCGAGCACGCCGTTTCTGGATTATCCGGTGGGGACGATGTATCAGCCGAACGAGCATGAGTTGGCGTTGTCGCGCGGCTCACTGCTGGAGTTGGATGAGGCGCTGGTCGCGATGCACGGGACGGCGCGGCGGATGGCGATGCGGGATTTCACGGTGTGGCCGGTCGGGGACGAGTTCATGCCTCCGGAGGCGATGAAACAATTTGAGCAGCGGCAGAAGGAAGAGAAGCTTAAAATGTGGGATCATTCGCAGCAGTGAGTTGCGAGGGAGAATGGCGGAGAAGAGAGCGCGCGCGATAAAAGGGTGTCGTCCCAACGGGACTCGCGCATTTGGTGCATCGCACCCGGCACTTCCGTGCCGGGCTTTCACATGCCGCCGCTACGCGGCTGATACGGTGCGACAGATTCTGCTTGTTAGTTGCTGGCTGGTTCTCGGTGCTGGGAGCTTGTTTGGCGCCGAGAAGCCGGCGAAGACTGTTTACGACTACGCGCTGGTGGACCTGAACGGAAAGGAAGTTTCACTGTCTGCGTACAAAGGGAAGGTGCTGGTGATTGTCAATCTGGCCAGACAGTCGATTTTTAACGAGCAGAACGCGATGCTCGATGAAATCCAGAAGAACTACAAGGATCAGGGACTGGTGGTCGTGGGGCTTCCGTCGAATGATTTTGGAGCGCAGGAACCTGGAACGGATGCGGATGTACAGAAGGTGTACAGCAAGGATGTGCATTTAGGGTTTCCGGTGTTTGCGCGGGTGTCGGTTCGCGGAAAGGACCAGGCGGCTCT
>QIAL01001037.1 GCA_003225535.1 Acidobacteriota bacterium
TGGCGTCGTGGAGTTCGATTTCCAGCGACACGCGCGAGTGGATCTCAGGTTTATCCATCTCGGAAAATTCGTAAATCTTGCCTTGAACGATGTAGTCGGACTTTACCGCATTGCGTGGTGTGTCTACAGATTGAAATTTGCCGGAGGCCCGGAGCAGGCGGACCAGCGAATCCTGAACGACCCGATCCGGTGTTTCCACCCATCGATGATATTCGTATGCACCCACTTCATGCGTGCCGACCTGATAGAGAATCCGGCCGTCACGCATGATCGGAGGCGCCTCGATATTGCCGACCTGAAGCGAGACGGCGAAACCAGTACCCGCGGTAGCCGGCGCCGGTGACGGAATCTCGAGCTGATAATATTTGATGGCCCGCGCGGCGCCGCATGCCGAGATGAGGACGCACAATATTGCAACACTCCAGCGTGAAGCTTTCATTTGCGGACTCCTCCTGGTCTGCGGTCGTCCACCTTCACTCCGCGAATCAAACTCGCCGGACTGCTTTTGATTGTTTCGGTCAGACTCCGGATGTTCGATGCCGATGCTCTCATGTTGTCGAGAATCTCATAAATATTGATCGTGTTTTGATTGATGATGCCTTGCAGTTGGTCCACCGTGCTCTTCGAGGTTGCCAGCACTTCACGCAATTCCGATAAGGACGCCTTCAGGTCCGGACGATCTTCGGCCAGCATTGCATCGACATTCGCGAGTGTTTGATCCATGCGCGCCGATGTTTTCCGAACGTCTTCAAGCAACGGCGTCAAACGTTCAGTGGCATTGTTGATATTCGTCAGACCCGTGGAGATCTTTGGCCGCGACTCGGCCAGCAGTTGATTGAAGTTGTTTAGCGAGTCGGCAATATTCGCTCGATTGTGGTTTGCAAGGTGTCGAGATTGACAGTCAGCTTATCCACTGCTGTGCGGATTTGAGGAACGAGACTGTCGATGGTGTCGCCAAGGTTTGCCAGAGCCGTAGTTTCGCTGGAACGGAGCACGCTATCGGGTGACGCCATCGCAGCCTGTGGTGTTCCCGTAGAAATTTCAATGTAGTAGTCGCTCAGAAGGCCGAGGCTTGAAAGCCGGGCGACACTGTCCGTCTTTACTGGTGCGTCGCGATCGACAATGACATTCACTTCGATTCGCGTCGAGTCGCCTGGATCCACCCGAACACTTTGAACTGAGCCAACCCTCAACCCGCCATAACGAACGGGAGTTCCCGGCTGCACGCCTCCACTGAATTTCAGATACAGACGATGGGAAACGCC
>QIAL01000116.1 GCA_003225535.1 Acidobacteriota bacterium
CGAAAGTATCTTCCCGCCGAAAACATGCACTTCTGAGGATTACATCTTTAGGTGCGTTCGGCATCTAATCCCCACGATTTGTCGGGCCAATCACCGAAGCCCCTTAGAGAATTGTGAACGGAAGGTTCATGAGTCTCGTGACTTGCCGTGACCACCGTGCACGCTGCTCGCGATTTGTTGGGGTTTTCGGTGTTATCGGCCCCTGAGACCTCTGGCCGGAGGTGCACATTGGGATACACATTGATCAACATCGACAAGGAAGACGAACCGAGCGAAAAATCGTACTGGAAGCTATGGCTGGTCCTCCTTTTAGCCCTGCTGATTGTTGGCTTCCTCCATTGGGGCGGTTATCTGCCCGTAGCGGTGGATTCCGTGCCCGAACACGTCGACGCTGCCGTGGTCCTGCAGGGATCGATAGCCAGTGAGAACGCCCGAACAGCCGCCGCGATGGCACTGTTGCAACGGGGTTCCGCCAACCGAGTCGCAATCAGCGTACCGAGGGAGTCTTATTGGGACCAGGAAATCCCTCCCATTGCCCGCCCGTACCTCGAAAAGAAATATGGAACTGACTTGGCCGGGAGAGTGGATTTCTGCAATACGGAGCCGGACATAACCTCCGCCCAGCAGGAAGCACAGGCGCTTAGCACCTGCATCCAGGAACATGGGTGGAAAAATATTGCGCTGTTGACTTCGAACTACCAGAGTCGCCGGGTGAGAATGATTTGGAGAAAGACTCTGCCCAAGGGTGATCCTTCAGTTTACGTCTCCGTAGAGGGTGTGCCCGATCCCAACTACCAACCGCATGGATGGTGGCAACAACGACTCTACCTGGAAACTTGGCTCAGCGAATCTGCCAAACTCGCATGGGCCAGTCTGTAGTCGGATCTTTCACCGGCCGCCACGAACAACTTTCGGCGCGAGTCGCGATTGCTCTCCCGCATCGATCAAAAGCAACTCCAAAAAGTTGCATCCCTGCCTCTGCGAGTGTGGTCGGTGAGAATTTCTACGACGTTATCGTCCTCACGGGCAGGGGTTCGAGTGTAATGCCCTGGTGTTGACAGTTGATAGTTGATTCCGCCTAAGATCGCGCTATAGCAGGGCGGCTTATGAAAGACGTAACCCCATATCCTACGATCAACACGATGCTGACTGAGTGGGCAGAAGGGCTGAAACGCTTGCTCGGCAAAGCGATTGTCGGCCTTTATCTATCCGGATCGTTGGCCTATGGAGATTTCGTCCCGGGCAGGAGCGATATAGATTTGCAGGCGGTCGTTCGGAATCCACTTACGGGGGATCAACTCCGGTCGGTTGAACAGTTGCACAAAGAGATAGAGCGACGCTGTCCCGAATGGGCGGATCGGATGGAGTGCTCCTACGTTTCTCTCGAACTCATGCGCGAATTGACGCCTCCTGCAAAAGCGCGACCTTGGTGGGGATTTGGCACTTTCTATGCCGAGGCCCCGGCTGGCAATGAATGGATCATCAATCATTACCTCCTGTCCAAGTACGGCATTGCGCTTGAGGGACCTGACTTCAACGACCTGATACCGCCGATTGACATCCACGCCGTGCGGCAAGCCAGTGCAAGAGATTTGTTCCAAGAATGGGTGCCGAAAATTGATGACACTGCGTGGCTCTCGAATAGCCACTATCAGTCGTACCTCGTTTTGAATCTGTGCCGCATCCTGCACACCGTTATTCATGGCCAGCCGGGCTCCAAAAAGATTGCTGGCCAGTGGGTCAAAGCAACATATCCACAATGGAAAGTTTTGATCGAGGAAGCCGAGAGATGGGCGTACGGCGACGAGATGAAGCGGCAAGCTGATACGGTGGCGTTCTTGCGATTCGCAGTCGACCGGGTGAACGAGACGAAAGTGCTGTGAGAGTGACGCTGAAAAATCCCGACATCACTCGTTGACCAGGCGGTCAAAACCTGTAAACGCCTGATAGCGACAGTTGACTTCCGGTTAGCCAGTGACTTGCTAATTACCAATGTCTCCGAGATCAGAGGCTCGTTACGGGCTTACAATCTTGCATAATTTCGAGCGCTATTAATCTTCGTCTTTTTCGTCCACCTGACTCGTGTACCGCGGAAGGTCGGTGCTGCGTCGCTTGTCCAAAACAGACAACAGATGCCGTCAAGCAAACAAGGCTGGCCATGATCCGCATGCGAGTAGGCTATCCCTGGCAAGCTTTGCCGTCGACATTACCGCGGTGATTGAAACTTGGTATCGGAACAAGGAGACAGGGCAGATATCCTCACTTCATCCATTTGATAAACCGCCCCGGCTTGTGGATGGATGTTGATCCGAACGACTTGATCGAGCCAGGTCAGCGGGTCCAGTGCCCTATCGACGTAACATGCCTTTCAATATCGGCCCATCCCCCAGCTGAGCCAGACAGAGCGCGGGAATCGCTTACGATTCAACGGCTTGCAAAGACGTGTACTCTCAACGGCTTGCAAAGACGTGTACTCACACTTGGACTCCTACTCACCGCGCAACGGTACATGTCCTCGCGTTCTTCCATCGCTGCTCTTTCGGCCACCTCGGTAACTTGTTGCAGTTACGCCCCAGCCCTAGTCTGAATGGGCATGGCCTTGCGCTGCTTCCTGTTTTCCTCTGACGAGGGGACGTCAGATGTGATCCGCCAAGTCTTGACCGGCCTCGGTGTCGAGGGAGAATCCTGCTCCCAGGCCACCACCGCCGTCGAGAAGCTTGCGCAAGAGTTGTTCCAACTCGTTATCATCGACTGGGACCAGCAGCCGGAAGCCGGAATGCTATTGTCGGCAGCCCGCGAAAGGAAAGCTGCGGAGCGTCCCCTGATTCTCGCGATCGTTAGCAACGATGCCAGCGCGCCGAAGGCGCTTCAGGCTGGAGTCAATTCCACCCTCCGCAAGCCGCTGATTTTGAATCAGGTCACTGACACTCTAAAAACCGCGCGCGATCTTTTACGCTCGCGCCAGGAGTCGGCGCCCCCCGCAGCGATCGCAGCCGCTGCCGCGGCAGGTTCTTCCTCAGCTCCCGCGTCCGGCGGATTGCCAGCACCAGCTTCCCCGGGTGGTGAGTTTCTGCAGTCAACTCCGATCCCCACCGGAGGCCAGTTCGAAACCGACTCAGAAGTAGCCTCATTCAAGGAACAAACGGCCGCGGAAGAAACCAATCCACTGAAAGACTTGGAGCCGGTCGCCTCCGCCGTGCCAGAGCGCCTTTCACCATCACAGCCTTCTTCATCGGATGAGCCCAGAGGTCTCGAATGGCATCTGAAAGCTCGCGGAGTTTCACGGCAGCCCGGATCTGTGCTCGGGACTACTCCGGCTCCGCCTCCGCCGCCCAGAGAAAAACCTGAATTACTTGGTTACGATCAGCCTTCCTCCGCTCGGGAAACTGGCTCCGCCGAACCTGGATTACCCAAGCGCAGTCAGGCTGCTGAGCTCGAGCATGCTGCAGCGCAGGAGAAGCAGGAGAAGAAAGAAGAAGCGCAGCTCTTTTCCTACATCACCGGAGAGAACAAGGAAACCGCCGAACACAAGGAATCTCGATACAGAATCCCCAAGGGCGCCATTGTCTTCGCTCTCGTCTTGGCGGCCTGTGCCATTGTGGCCGCGCCTCAAGCACCCTGGCACGGGAACCTCGCAGGCCTGACCGGCCGAGGACGCCATGCGCTCCACGGCTGGCTCAACCCGCAGCCCGTCACTGCCGTGACCCAGGCGCCCACCAGCCACGAAGATTTCGGCCGTCCCGGCGACGAGTACAAGCTCCCCGTTGCTGAAAACATTCCTGATGCCACTACCGATCCATCGCAGATCAGCGTAGTCCCCGTCGTAGATCCGACGGCTAAGAAACCCACGACAGTCGATGCAGGGTCAGAACAGCCCGCGGGAACAAACACCTCTTCTACTCCACCGGACACAAGTCAGCCCGGCACGGTTCCGACTCCCGCGCCCCAGCCCGCCCAGAGCGCGCCGGATCAGGCTCAGCCGTCCGGAACTTCAACCCCAACCTCCGCGGCTCCGGATGGAGCCACCCACCCCGACGTTCCTGCCCCAACTCCCGCTCCTCCAGTCTCGGTTCAGCCAGTCTCGGTCCAGCAGCCAGCGCCCCCTGCACCTAGACCGCAGCCAACGCAGTACACGCCCGCCGCCCCGGCCAAAGTTCCATCGAGCCTGAAGTCGCAGATGGCCACCATGGTGCCCGAAGCGAGCGGCAACAAGCCCGTTGACGCTGCCCTCCCCTCGATCGAACCCGTCGATGTTCCTGAACTCACCGAGCGCGCTCTTCTCACCGATCAGCCCCCCCTGGCGTATCCGGCGAGCGCAGCTGGGAAACAAGGCACCGTGACCCTGCAGGTTCTCATCGGTCGCGATGGCACCGTACAAGATGCGAAATTCCTGCAAGGCTCCCTCGCCTTTGCCCGCGCAGCCATCGACAACGTCCGCCAGTGGAAGTTCAATCCCTACACCGTGAACGGCCGCCCCGTCTCGGTGCAAACCAATCTGACCTTGAAATTCACCCCCGCACAATGATCCAGCGCGGTTGCATGAGTAGTGGGCTTGTCGTTTTCCGTTCTGACTTGTAGTTCTCCGTTCTGAAAGGACACGTCTTGGATTGCGTGTCAGAACTGCATTCCGCAGCCCGACGGCACTGTTGATTCAGCCACAAAAAAGCCGTGAAACGGCGAAAGAATGCAGCCCACGGCGCAAGCCATAGGGGCCAACACCGAAAAGTGAGCAAGCCCCAACGGGGCGAAAGAAAAATCCTCGCGGAAGTCTATTGCCTGCATCGCTCAAAAAGAACCGGAGTCAAGCGCCTGCAGCATAAACTCGAAACATCGCCTAACTCTCCTGTTATGTTGAAAATGCGCGCTCTCCACATCCCAAACTTCCCAATGCCCCAAAAAACCAAAGAAACCGCCAAACCACAAACTCCATCAATGTCCCATTTGCATCTAGAGATATAATAGGAACAGCTCACAGGAAGTAGTTCGTTCCTTCCGGAAGAAGATCACGAAAAGATGTCCATGAAAATTAAAGCAGCGATTCTCGTCACCTCCTTTGCCGTACTGCTCTTCGTCGTCGTCGGATCTATGGGCGGCGTTCACGCCTCCTCGAGCGACGGCTCTTACCGCCAGTTGCAGGTTTACAGCGAAGTACTCTCGCGCGTTCGCACTGAGTACGTCGAAGAGCCCAACATTCCGAAGGTGACCGACGGAGCTCTGCACGGCCTGCTTGAATCGCTCGACTCCAACTCCAGCTATCTCTCGGCGGATGCCTACAAGGCATTCAAGGCTCACAAGGCGGAAGGCAAGGCTGACATCGGAGCTGTCGTCTCCAAGCGTTTCGGCTACGCCGCCGTCGTCGCCGTGCTGCCGGGTTCGCCAGCGGAAAAAGCCGGGATTGAAGCAACTGACATCTTCGAATCGATCGAAGGGCGCAGCACGCGCGATATGTCTCTTCCCGAAATCCGCAACCTCATCATCGGCCCGGCGGGATCCACGCTGAATGTTCAGGTTGTCCGCGCTCGCAAAGCCGAACCGCAGAAGGTTGTCATCACGCGCGACGTCGTCGGCATTCCTCCCGTCTCCGAAAAGATGATGGACAACGGCATCGGCTACCTGAAAGTCGAGGCGCTGACCAAGGGCAAGTCGCAAGAGATCGCCTCGAAAATAAAGTCGCTCGAAAAATCGGGAGCGAAGAAAATCCTGCTCGACGTTCGCTACTGCGCTGAAGGTGACGAGAACGAAGGCATCGCAGCCGCGAATTTGTTCCTGAATCACGGCACCATCACCTACCTGCAGGGACAGAAGTATCCCCGGCAGGCATTCAACGCTGATCCCGCGAAAGCGATCACCAACCTTCCCGTTGCTGTGCTGGTAAACCGCGGCACCTCAGGCCCAGCAGAGATCATCGCCGGCGCCATTTTAGAAAACGCCCGGGGTGATATTGTCGGCGACAAAACGTTTGGTGATGGCTCCGTCCAAAAGACTCTCGAGCTTCCCGACGGCGGCGCGCTGATCCTTTCAGTCGCAAAGTACTACTCGCCGAGCGGCAAGGCCATTCAGGACGCCGCGATCACTCCCAATGTAGTAGTAGCAGATGCCATCGACGATGGCGTGAGCCCCGATGATGGTGATGGCGCAGCTGCTGCTCCGTCAGACGAAGACACCAAGCCAAAGAACACAATCGACGAACAGCTGAACAAAGCGGTTGAGGTCCTGAAAAGCCGCGCCAGCTAGCGCGCTATCGCAAATACGAAACACGTGTAGCCCCGGACGCCTCGTCCGGGGTTGTGCGCGAAGCGCGCAATGCGTTCACCTGATACCTCCTCCCAGCCTCTACTAATTCCCCCTCCTTCCGCATTACACTATTAAGTTGCAATCCATCCAGTCATCCCTCAAGGAAGGCCGAAATGTCGTTGAACAGTTTCAATAGCCGCGCGTCCTTAAAAGTTGGAAATAAAGAATACGAAATCTACCGCCTCGACGCGCTCGACAAAGCAGGCATCTCCACCCAGCACCTGCCCTTCTCCCTCCGCATCTTGCTCGAGAACCTGCTGCGCACCGAAGATGGCGGCAACGTAAAGAAAGAGGAAATCCGAGCACTTGCCGCGTGGAACAGCCAATCGAAACCCGATAAAGAAATCGCCTTCACCCCCAGCCGCGTCCTCCTGCAGGATTTCACCGGAGTCCCCTGCGTAGTCGACCTGGCCGCAATGCGTGACGCCATGAAGCAACTCGGCGGCGACCCCTCGCTGATCAATCCGCTCCAGCCAGTGGAATTGGTAATCGATCACTCCGTTCAAGTCGACGAATTCGGTACCGCGAACGCCTTCGACATGAATGCCCTTCTAGAATTCCAGCGCAACAAAGAGCGTTACTCCTTCCTCCGCTGGGGCCAAACCGGATTCCGCAACCTGGCCATCGTCCCCCCCGACACCGGCATCGTCCACCAGGTCAACCTCGAATACCTCGCCCGCGTAGTCTTCATCCACGAAAGCCCAGGCAAGCGCGTAGCCTACCCCGACACCTTAGTAGGCACAGACAGCCATACCACCATGGTGAATGGGTTGGGGGTTTTGGGGTGGGGAGTGGGTGGGATTGAAGCCGAGGCTGCGATGCTGGGGCAGCCGGTTTCCATGCTGATTCCGCTGGTTGTAGGTGTGAAGCTTACCGGGCGGTTGCGCGAAGGAGCGACCGCTACTGATCTTGTACTGACCATCACCGAGATGTTGCGCAAGCACGGAGTTGTCGGAAAGTTCGTCGAATACTTTGGGCCGGGGCTGCGCGACCTGCCTCTTGCCGATCGCGCGACGATTGCCAACATGTCGCCTGAGTACGGCGCGACGTGCGGAATTTTTCCCATCGACAAAGAGACTCTGAAATATCTGCGGCTCACCGGACGATCGGAAGAACAGATTGCGCTCGTCGAAGCTTACGGCCGCGAGCAGGGATTGTTCCACGACGATAAAACTCCTGAGGCGCAGTACTCCGAACTGCTGTCGCTCGATCTCGCCAGCGTTGAGCCGTCGATGGCCGGGCCGAAACGCCCGCAGGATCGCGTGGTTCTCTCGCAAGCGGGAGAATCGTTTACCAAAGCTTTGCCCTCGTTGATCAAGCCGAAAGCCGCGGCCAAGACTGCTGCGCCTGCGGCGGCGAATGGACCGCGATGGGAGCAGGAAGGCGGAAGTCCGGCTGCAATTGGTGTCGAGGATCCGAATGTTCACGAACACGTTCCGGCCTCGGTGAAAGATTCGCTCAAGCACGGCAGCGTCGTCATTGCCGCAATCACCTCGTGCACCAACACATCGAATCCTTCGGTCCTCATCGGCGCCGGATTGCTCGCCAAGAAAGCCGTCGAGAAGGGTTTGCAAGTTCCGCTCTGGGTCAAGACTTCGCTCGCGCCCGGCTCGAAGGTCGTTCGCGACTACCTCGATCACGCCGGACTCATGCCCTATCTCGAGAAGCTGAAGTTTCATCTCGTCGGCTACGGATGCACCACCTGCATCGGCAACTCCGGCCCGCTTCCGGAAGAAGTCTCGAAGGCGATCGACGAGAAAGAACTAGTGGTCGCCTCGGTGCTCTCCGGAAATCGTAACTTTGAGGGCCGCATCAATTCCGAAGTGCGCGCCAACTACCTCATGTCCCCGCCGCTCGTCGTGGCCTTCGCGCTTGCCGGACGCATCGACGTCGACCTTCGCAAGGACCCGCTTGGCACCGGACGCGACGGCAAGCCGGTATATCTCGCCGACATCTGGCCAACATCGCGCGAAGTCGAAGATGTAATGCAGCATTCGATTACCTCTGAAATGTTTTCCAAGTCCTACGCTGAAGTTTTTGAAGGCGACGAGCGCTGGCGCGGTCTCAGCGTTCCTAAGGGCCAGACGTATGTCTGGGAAAAAGACTCCACCTACATTCGCCGCGCCCCGTATTTCGACGACATGGCGGTGAAACCCTGGCCCGTCGGGGAGATCAAGAAAGCCCGCGTGCTCGCCGTTCTCGGCGACAGCGTCACCACCGACCACATCTCTCCCGCAGGCTCGATCAAAAAAGACAGCCCCGCCGGAAAATATTTGCAGGAGCACGGCGTCAAGCCCGCGGATTTCAACTCCTACGGCTCGCGCCGCGGCAATCATGAAGTGATGGTGCGCGGCACCTTCGCCAACGTCCGCCTGCGCAACAAGCTGGTCCAGACCGAAGGCGGATTCACCCGCCACCTCCCGACCAACGCCGAGATGTCGATCTTCGACGCGAGCGAAAAATACCACGCCGATGGCACTCCGCTCATCATCCTCGCGGGCAAAGAGTACGGCTCCGGATCGTCCCGCGACTGGGCCGCCAAAG
>QIAL01000117.1 GCA_003225535.1 Acidobacteriota bacterium
CTCGATGACGCATGGGAGGGCGAGTACTGGTTCCGCGAGGATGCGGTTCACGACTTGAAACGAAAGCAGCGCGCCGAAATTGCGAAGCGCAACGTAGGCATGGTGTTTCAGAGTTATCACTTGCTCGATGATCTCACGGTGCAGGAGAACATCGATCTTCCGCTCTCGTACAAAGACATTCCGCGCAAGGAGCGGCAGAGTCTGGTGGCCGATACGCTCGATCGCTTTCAGATTGTAGCCAAAAAGGATCTGTACCCCAGCCAGCTCTCCGGAGGACAGCAACAACTGGTTGGCATTGCACGCGCAGTGATCCACAAACCCGCTTTGCTGCTCGCCGACGAGCCGACAGGCAATCTTCATTCCACACAGGCAAAGGAGATCATGGAACTCTTTCGAGATTTAAATCAGCAAGGAACGACCATCGTGCAGGTCACGCACTCGGAGGCGAATGCGGCGTACGGAAGCCGCACCATTCAGCTGCGCGACGGTTGGATGGTCGGCGATACTGCCAATCCTGGGCTCTCTCAGCCGGCGGAGGTAAGCGCATCGTGAGCTTACATCCCAGACTTGGCAGGGTGATTGCCGCCATCGTGAGCATCGAATTCGCTCTGTGTTTCTGCTCGTGGGCCCAAAACCAGACTACGTCATCTGCACAGGTAAGCGGGACGCAGCCGGCCGCCTCCGTGAACTTCGAGATGCCGAAGTCGCGCAATCCTCTGAAGGCATATGCCGCCGATTCAGTCCCTGAACCTGCGTTGTCGAATTCCCCGCGTCTTCCGCAGTTGGTGCGTGATGGCAAGCTTTACCTTTCTTTGAAGGATGCTATCGATCTCGCGCTTGAAGACAATCTCGATCTGGCTATCGCTCGTTACAACCTGCCCATTGCGAACACCGATATCCTTCGTACGCAAGCGGGTGGAGTCTTTCGTGGGGTCAACACTGGCGTGGTTCAGGGAACACCTGGCGGAGGCGTGGGCGGATTTGGCACTGGCGCTCCCGGCGCAGGCGCGGGCGGCACCACCGGAGGCGCAGGCGGCGCAGGAGCTGGCGCTTCCGGACTCGTGCTGTCTACCCATCGGCGCCGAGCATCAGACCACGCCCCTCGCAAACCTTCAGATCTACGGTGTGCCCTCCCTGCAGTTGAACACCGGTTCAAGCACCATAGAATACCTGCAGGCGTTCCCCACCGGGACCAGCATCAGCTTCCAGTTTAATAACAGCCGCCAGACGAACAATAGCCCGTTCTTCTTCCTCTCGCCGTCCAACAACTCGACGTTTCGGTTCTCGTTCCAGCAACAATTGCTGGCCGGTTTTGGATTCGGCCCAAACCTGCGTTATTTGAGAATCGCGAGCAATAATAAGCGGATCTCCGATATTGCTTTCAAAGACCAGGTCATCGCCACAGTCACACAGATTGAAAACATATACTGGGATTTGGTCAGCGCCTACGAGCAAACTCGCGTCAACGAGCAGTCTTTCTCATTCGCCCAGCAGACGCTGGAGAACGCAAAGAAGCAGTTGCAGTTGGAAAGTGTCCCCACGATGGAGGTATTGCGGGCCGAGGCTGAAGTCTCTAAGCGTGACCAGGAGTTGACCGTCGCCCGGACGAATCTTCAACTGCAAGAAACTCTCATGAAGAATGCCGTCACAAAGAGCCTTGACGACCCGGTACTGGAATCCATGCCGGTGGTCCCAACCGACGAACAGATACAGCCGGCACCGATTGAGGCAGTGAAGTCGATACGAGATTTGATCGCAGACGCACAGCGCAATCGCCCCGAACTTGCCGAATCCGACATCGATCTCGTAAACCGCCAGATCAGCCGGCGCGCTTCCCGCAACGCCCTGTTGCCGTCCCTTTCTCTGGTGGGCTTTTATGGTGGCACCGGACTCGCGGGTCCCCTGAATCCTCTCTGCCCGGACTGCACTTCCAATGTCCCTGGCGATTTCGCGGGAGCCCTCAGAAATGCCTTCAATAATTCTTCTCCCGATTACTATATTGGGCTGAACTTGAGTATCCCGATTCGTAACCGTGTCGCGAAGGCAGACCAATACCGCTCCGAGTTGGAGTATCGCCAGGCAGAGTTACGCTCGGAACAGCTGAAAAAGCAGGTCCGGATCGAAGTGCGCAACGCGCAATACGCTCTGGATCAGACCGGAGCGCGAGTTGAGGCGGCCCGCAAGGCGCGCGATCTGGCACAGCGTACTTTCGATATCACAAAGAAGGAACAGGAGCTCGGCTCCGGCTCCAGCTATCAGACGCTTTCTGCGCAACGTGATCTCGCACTGGCCGAACTTGATCTCGTAGGCGCGATGACTACTTACCAGAAAGCCAAGATTGAATTGGATCGCGCCACCGGCACAACCTTGGAACATAATGGCATACTGATTCAGGATGCAATCAGCGGAGTGCTCTCCCAGCACACGCCCTAAATAATCATGCCCACATCAGTCAAAACCGGAGACGAAGTCACAGTGTCCCGGCTAGACTCCGGAGGGCCCATCCGGATTCTGGCCGCGGACGATCAGGAACATATTCTCGACGCCCTGGAGTTCCTCCTTCGCCCTCAGGGATACCGCGTCGACAAGGCTCGCTCTCCAGTACTGGTGCGCGAGGCGCTGAAGAGCACTTCCTACGACGCCATTCTGATCGATCTGAACTACACGCGCGATACGACCTCGGGGCAGGAAGGGCTCGACCTGCTCTCGGAAATCGTGGCCGCCGATGCCACGGTTCCGGTAATCGTGATGACCGCATGGGCCAATGTTGAACTGGCGGTCGAGGCGATGCGCCGTGGTGCGCGCGACTTTGTGCAAAAGCCTTGGGAAAACGAACGACTGGTCTCGATATTGCGGACGCAGGTAGAACTGCATCGAGCCCTGCAGCGCGCCGCCCGCCTGGAAGCCGAAAACCGCTTGTTGCGCGCTGAAGGCCGTCCCGAGTTTCTTGCGACTGCGCCCGCGATGCAGGCTGTGCTGGAAACGATCGCGCGTGTCGGGCCCTCTGACGCCAACGTCCTGATCACCGGCGAGCATGGTACAGGGAAGGAAGTTGTGGCGCGAACGTTGCATGCGCTCTCCGCGCGTGCATCTCGCTCTCTAGTAGCGGTGAATACCGGAGCCATTCCAGACGGAGTGTTTGAGAGCGAGTTGTTTGGCCATGTCAAGGGTGCATTTACTGACGCGCGTACCGACCGCATTGGGCGGTTCGAACTCGCGGACGGCGGCACTATTTTTCTGGACGAGATCGGCAACGTTCCGCTTCGCCAGCAAGCCAAACTGTTGCGGGTTCTTGAATCTGGCGAGGTCGAGCGGGTGGGTTCCTCCCGCTCGCGCCGAGTGAACGTACGCGTGCTTTCGGCCACCAACACGGACCTTCCCGCAGCATGTCAGGCGGGACAATTCCGCGAGGATCTTCTTTTCCGCCTGAATACCGTCGAGGTCCGGGTTCCGCCTCTGCGTGAAAGACGCGAGGACATTGCTTTGCTGGGGGCGCACTTCCTTGCACGTTATGCTGCGCGATACCGGCGTCCTGTACAGACGTTCGATCCTGCTGCACTCCAGGCAATGATGCAGTACTCGTGGCCCGGCAACGTACGAGAGTTGGAACATACGATTGAGCGGGCTGTATTAATGAGCCGCACCGCGGATATTCAGCCCGCTGATCTCTCGTTGAGCTCTCCTCGCGCTCAGACTCAGAACCTGGAAGACCTCAGCCTTGAGGCGGTGGAAGCGGTGTTGGTGCGCAAGGCGCTGCAGCGGTTTCAGGGAAACGTCAGCCAGGCGGCGGAAGCGCTGGGTTTGAGCCGTGGCGCGCTTTATCGGCGCATGGAGAAATATGGGCTCTAGCCCCATTACTCCGAAGCCAAATCGTCCTCGTAAACGCTCCCGCCTTCTCTACGAACATCGCATCAGCTTGTACTCCTTCCTGGTCGCGCTCCCCGCGCTTCTGGTGAGCACCGTCCTTGTGTGGATGCAGCCTTGGACTAACGGCTCTCGGCTGGCTCTGACAGGCGCTGAGCTCTTTGTATGGTGGCTGCTGGCTCTCGCACTGCAGGAGCAAACCACGCGACCTCTGCAGACGCTGGCAAACGTGATCGGATCGCTGCGCGAGGAAGACTACTCATTCCGTGCCCGCAATGCGACCGCGGAAGACGCACTCGGCGAACTTTCCCTGGAAGTCAATGCTCTGGCGGACATGCTCTCCTCGGAAAAAGTACGGACGATCGAAGCGACCGCGCTGTTGCAACGCGTGGTCGATGAAATCGATGCTCCCTTGTTCGCGTTCGATCCCGGCACGCTGCTGCGTCTGGTCAATCCCGCAGGCGAGCACCTGCTTCGCCAAAACAGAATTCGAATGATGGGCCGTAAGGCAGCAGAACTGGGGCTGCAGGAGTGTCTCTCTGCGACCAATGAGACCGTGGTTGAACTTAACGTTGGCGAGTCACAAGCACGGTGGCTCTTGCGGCGGAGTTCCTTTCGGCAGGCCGGCGTGCCTCACACGCTTGTGGTGCTATCCGATGTGAGTCGCGCACTCCGGGAAGAGGAAAGACGAGCCTGGCAAAGGCTCATTCGAGTGCTCGGCCATGAGCTGAGCAATTCTCTTGCGCCTATCAAGTCGATCGCTGGAAGTCTCAGTTCGCGGGTTCAGTCCACGGAGATCGATCCCGACGTGCGCAACGATCTGCAACGAGGCCTCGAAATTATCGAGATGCGTTCCGCTTCTCTGCAGCGATTTCTCGAGGCGTACCGCAAGCTGGCTCAGATGCCGAAGCCCAATCTGAAAGATGTCCCGCTGGGAGCTCTCGTCTCGCGAGTAGCAGCTCTCGAGATGCGAGTGAAGGTGTGCGTGAAGGAAGGACCCAACGTTGTTTTTCAGGCTGATCCCGATCAATTGGAACAGATGCTCATCAATCTGATCAGGAATGCCGCCGACGCGGTCCTGGAGAACACAAGCACCGCAACGAAAAAACCTTGCGAACAAGGAACCCACAGTGAAGTGGCCGACGTCGTAGTTCGCTGGGATACTGACCCTGCTCAAGTCATGCTTGCAATTGAAGACGAAGGACCCGGCCTCCTGAATCCTGCCAATGTGTTCACTCCCTTCTACACAACGAAACCCACCGGAAGTGGCGTCGGTCTGGTTCTCTGCCGCCAAATCGCGGAAGCCCACGGTGGGTCGATCGAAATCAGCAACCGGCGAGGCAGCCACGGTTGTCTGGTCAAGGTTGTATTGCCTAGATCAGCATACAACGCGACACCACTGACTAATTTTCGAAACTGACGTGAGTTCACACTTATGCTTGGCTGCGGAAGGAGTCGCGCGTTCGTGGAATATCAGGGGCGCTGACGAACTTCAGCGGTCATGCCCGCGGACTCGCTGGCAACCGGGCGACGTCGCGGTAGCGGATTACTTCTAGCAGGCGGCCGGCGCTCGATGATACCGATGATCGGAGCCTCGTTCAGCCCGTCGACATAAGGTAGCGAGGCAAATACTTGCTCGCTGCACATACGGTCGATCATACGTTGCTGCCGAGCGCTGAGAACGGCGTGAGGGAGAATCGGAAAATTGCGGAACACCCACAACAGATATACCCGCTGGAGGAATGATGGCATTATGTAACGCGGCCCGATGGGTGTCTGCACTTGCACCACACCGGCCGCCAGTTTGTCTATCAACATTACTGGGCCCGTCCGTATCCTAAGTTTAGCCAGAGCAATTCTAGGGCCGCCATTATTGCACCGCAACGGATGCAAGGGAAGCTTTTTTTACAGCTTTAACCAGGCTTTCATCGGCAGATCACGCACTAGACCTTAGGGACCGTGCATTTTTGGGATTCCGGAGGCGTGATTTTGCACGCAGGGCACTGGGGCAAATCTCCCGAACCGCCTGTCAGACGGCCATTTCGGGGAGGATGTCCATGCGGCGGATCTGGGCGGCCACCCCGAAGTCAGAGCCCTTTTCTTCGACCCGGACGATGGTCGCCTGGCAGCAGACCCAGCACTTCTCTCCATCTTCGAATTGGTATAGAGGAAGACGCCGTTCGCGCTGACG
Source organism: Acidobacteriota bacterium (assembly GCA_003225535.1). Classification (GTDB taxonomy): domain Bacteria; phylum Acidobacteriota; class Terriglobia; order Terriglobales; family Acidobacteriaceae; genus Sulfotelmatobacter. The sequence continues at coordinate 6,056 of QIAL01000117.1, forward strand.
TCGCGGGTTTCGGCCGCGTGATCGATGCCCTTGGTAGTGCGGACACGTGTGGAGACGCGCGTGGGAATTCTGGTTCCGGAGCGACGCTCGCCGTCAGGCTTCATAGGGCTCACAAATGGCCCACTTACTCTACACCAAGCCGGGCGATTGGACGAGGGGTTCCGGGCCCCAACTTCGGAGCCCGGATTCGGAGCGGTGGTTAGATATTGGGGCGCTTGGAGCGAGCGGCCGGAACGACCAGAGCCTGTTCCATGGTCGGCATGTTGTTGCCGCGGAGTTTGGCTTCGGCTGTGTGTAACTTCTCGGTCTGCATCGTCTGGTAGTACGCCTGAACCAGCAGTTCCATCGTGAAAGGATTGTCCTGATCCTCTTCCAGGCGCGCGATGGCATCCTCGTACTTCTTCTCATCCATCAGAAGCGTTCCTGCGGCTCCGTTGTAGGAGCTTTGGATCACGCGGTTGCGGCTGCCGTTGGCCATGGTTTCCAGATGCTGCAAGGACTTGTCGGCGAGCGCTTGATTTCCGGAGTGCGCAGCGTGCACGACGCGGTTGCGGAGAATGCGCGAGAGTTCTTCTTCGCGGTCTGAGATGGAGATGGTTGAGCGATGATCCAGTGACTCTTCGGCCAGCTTGAGATGTTTGAGCGCGACGTTGTCGTCGGCCTGATACTCGGCCATATGGCGCAGCGCCTGCGCTTCCTGCAAGTCCTGATTCTTGGCGTGACCAGCTTCGGCGATCTGCTGGAACTGGCGATCGGCTTCGGCGTAGTTGCCGTCGCGGACATAAGTCATCGCCTTCTGCATACCGTAGGTGAGGCGGTCGGCTTCGTTGTGAGCGAAGCGAATGGCCTTGTCATATTCGATGCGGGCCTGTTCCTGATTCCCCATCAGCGCGTAGGTGTCACCGAGACCGAGCTGCGAGGTGACGAAGTCCGGGTCAATCTTGAGCGCGGCGCGATAGTGCACGAGCGAGCTCTCGAAGTCACCGGCCATGCGCTTGAGCTCACCGTAGGAATCCTGCGGATTGGGCTCTTTCGGAAGCAGCGCGACGTAACGATCCATGGCATCGAATGCCTTGTCGAATTCGCGGTTGCGCGCTTCCACGTAGGCCAAATCGTTCAGAGCCGCGGGATAGTTCTTGTCGATAGTAAGCGCGTGCTCCATCATGTGACGCGCATGATCGTTGCCGTTCTCTCCCATGAGCCAGTTGCCGGCGAGATAGTACAGATGCTTGTCGCGGGGATACATGGCGAGCATGTCGTTCATCGCCGTAATGCCACCGAGGAAGTCTCCTTCCTCGACTTTTACAATCCAGGCAACCATCAACTGTTCGCCGGGAGTGGTCTTGGAAGCAAGATCTTTGGCCTTGGCGCGAGCAGCGCTAACTTCCTGCGGATTGCCGCTGTTGAACGCGATCCAGGCCCAAGCGACAGCGAGATTGGGATCTTCTTTCACCGCGGCGCGCCAATCGTCGTTGCAGCGTTCGAGATAGAGATTCTCGTAATCTTCCATGCCCTTGATGTAGAGCTCGCGGGCTTTGGCGGACGAAGTTGTGATCGGCAACGAGGCGGACTTGCCAGACTTCGCGCTACGCGCGAACAGCGGCACGGCGAACAAAGCGAGAACCGAGACTGCACAGAACCTTATAAGAAGAGCGCGGCGCATCAGGATCTCCGTAACAGCTCTTGTGGCGAGGGTCTAACAAGTGGAGGGTAACATCGGCGTAACCGGAGGGCGAGGTGACGAAAGGCGATGGACCGGAGGGATTGAGTAATTGGGTAATTTTGTAAGAATCAGGATTCGAGCTCTTCTGATTTGGGAGGGATATTTACTGGTTGGTCAATCCCCCCTCCCCCCGATTTATTGGAATCAGGAGGTTACGGAAAGATCGTCCGCAATATCTTGGGGCTCAATAAGTTGCGGTCAAAATCTTGATTTTAAAGCG
>QIAL01000118.1 GCA_003225535.1 Acidobacteriota bacterium
TTCCCGCTCACTGGATTGCATACGGTGCCGCCGCGCGCCTGCACCGACTGTCACGTCAGCAACAATTACAATCTGACCACGAACGCCTGCGTCTCGTGCCACCTGAAGGACTATCAGGGAACCACTAATCCCAATCACGTCAGCTCGAATTTCCCGCAGACCTGTGACCAGTGCCACACCACCAGCACCTGGCTCAATGCCACGTTTAACCACAGCACGACCGGGTTCCCACTCAGCGGCAGTCACACCGTGCCGCCGCGAGCCTGCACGGATTGTCACGTCAACAATAATTACAATCTGACCAGCACCGCCTGCGTCTCCTGCCACCAGACGGATTACAACAACGCGACCACTCCGGTGAACCACGTTGCGGCCGCGTTCCCGACGACCTGCGAAACCTGTCACGACACC
>QIAL01000119.1 GCA_003225535.1 Acidobacteriota bacterium
CTACTGTCTGGACAGATTCCACGTTCAATCACAACAACACGGCGTTCCCCCTGACCGGAGCACACACCGTGCCGCCCAGGGCATGCACCGACTGCCACGTCAACGGCAACTACACCACGTTGCCCACGACCTGTATCGGCTGCCATCAGACCGATTACAACAACACCACGAATCCCGGCCACGCAAAGCAGCCGCAGTTCTTCCCGACTACCTGTACGACTTGCCATACCACGACCGCCTGGACTGGTGCGACGTTCAATCACACCCAGTACACGCAATTCTCGATTAACCATGGCAACGCCAACGGCGTTTGCGCCACGTGTCATACGAATTCGAACGACTACTCGATATTCCAATGCACGGCCTGTCATGGCGGCAACAATGCCAACAACTTCAGTCACCCGAATGTAAATGGGTATGTGTACAACAGCATTAACTGTTATCAGTGCCACGCGAGTGGTGGCGGCGGGTAGCCGCTAGGGGTGGGCAAAGCCGCTTACTACACAGGGCAGCATGTTAGGTAACTTCCTCTCATCCGCAAGTGGCAGTTGGCGGGGCTCTCCCTGTACAGAGTCCGTGATCGGTGACCTTCTGAAGCAGCAAATCGGCGGTCTTGTGCGCCGACGCCGCGCGAGCGGGAACGGTTGAGGTCTGGAGCCATCTGGTCGTGGCCGACGGCGTCGAGGTAACCCTGGAGCCCGGCGGCGCGCGGCTAAGTCCAAAGCAGGTGCGCGAGTTCTTTCGCACGGGAGCCGCTCTCTCGTCGGTGGGACCTTTCGGTCCCACCGATCTAGATTGGATGTGGCCTAATCGCCGTCCCCATCCTTGTCGTCATCACTTTGGATGGCGGGAGCAGGCGTTCCCTTCAGACCCTCCCAAAGGATTTTGTTGTACAGTCCGGCCGGAACGCGGTCTTCGGCTGAGAAGTCGAAACCACGGGTTTTATCCGCCCAGTATTGCGCGTCATGAGTCGGCTTCAAGTCTGGGCCGGCAGCGAACTTGACCTTGGTTGCGTCCAGCCCCAATGTGGTCAACTTCAGCAGCGTCGATGCGACCGCGTCGAAGCTCCACTTGCCCGATGATCGGATGTCGAATACATCCGCCATTGGCCGTGCGTAATAGGTGTTCAGGTTGAGGTGCTCGGTGCCAAAGATGTCTTCGATGGTACGAAGCACGTTGGGCTGACTATACGCAGTACTCACGACGGCATGTTGCTTCACGTAGGGGCCAACGAAGTACGTCGTAGCGCGATGCGAGTTGACGTGGTCCGCTCCGTCTTGTGAATCATCTTCGATGATGATGATCAGCGTATCCTTCGCGTACGGACTATGAGCCACGGCTTGAACCAGCAATCCCAACGCGTAGTCGTTGTCAGCCTCCTGGAGTTCTGGAGTATTCACTCCTCCCAGAGCTGAACTGAAGCTACCGGTGTGATCGTGGCTGAGACCGCGGATCATCTCAAGGGATGGCAGGTTGCCGTTTGCAACAAACTGCTGGAACTCGCGGTTCCATTCGTTGAATCGCCAAAAATCGGGATAGGCCTGATCGTAAGCGCGGAAATATGGATCATAGAATCCGTTTTGAGCGAGAAGTTGATTCGCCGTCGTGGTCTGGATGACGCCGGCAGCGAAAGGATCAATGATCGGATTTGCGATGGTTCCGATGCTGCCCGGCGTGTTGGCCATCCAGCCGTAGTTGCGCACCGTCCCTCCAGCGTTCAATACCGCGTTGAAAATATACCCCTGTTGATAACCCGTGGGCCCATCTGTAGCCGCGTGGTCGCCGTCACCAGCCAGGATGTTGGCTGTACCGCCGCTGAGCGACGAAGTGGAAGTGCTATAGGGTGTAGTTGCGCCCGTCGGGTCAAAGAAGAAGTCGCGTCCGGCCACGCTGTTCAAGTTGCTTGGGATATTGCGGTTTTGACCTTCTCCTTCATAGGAGAGGCCTCGGTTCACGCGTGCATAGTTGATCTGCTGAGTGAGCGTTTCCGTGTTTGTCACACGGCCACGCATCGACCAGGACCAACCATCCATCGATCCGTCACCAGGATCCATGAAGTTATCCAGAGTGACGAAGTTTGACGCCATGCTGTGGAAGCTGGGCGTCACCGGTTTGCCGAACAGAGCCAGCGAAGGATCTCCATTGGAACCATTGCCCAGATCACCCAGAATCTGATCGAATGTGCGGTTCTCTTTCACGACGTAGATCACGTGTTTGATTTTCGAGCGAAGGAAGCTCATTACGCGTTGGTCGGATCGGGTTGGTCCGAACAGGTATCCGTTATTAACCGCTACCCGTGCCGTCAAACCCCAAAGGCCCTCGCCATCGGGAACCCGAGCGCTAACAAGCGAAGCGTGTTCCAGCTGAAACTGATATTGGTTGTTCGCCCGCAGGATAGCCGACTCCGCCGCATTGCCGCCCGGGAAGGGGCCGCCAGGGGGCGTGATGTACTGGATGAAGGCAAAGTTCCCGTAGCCATAGCCAGGGTTCGGACCGGTGTCGCTCTTGCCGTTGCTGATGTACATCCACTTGCCATCGGCGCTGAATGCGACGTCAGTCGGGTCATACGCAGTCGGGATCAGGCCGATCGTGGTGAAAGCATGTGGCCCGCTGAGTGGTATTACCGCGATCGAGTTCGAGCCGGCATTCACCGCATAAAGCATTCCATTTGCGGGATTGATGGCGACCGCTGTCGGCGCCGCGCCAGTTGTGTTTGCGGGAAGACCCAGGAAGGCCGGAGCGCGGGTATCGATCTTATGGGTGACCGTGTTCGTTGCAGTACTAATGACGGCGACCTGATCCTGATTGTCCTGGGCCACATAGAGCATTGTGCCGTCGGCGCTGAGTGTCATGCCGTTGGGATTGCCATCCAACTGGATGCGGGCCACGAATGATCCCGCGGTTGGGCTGGCAACGTTGACGGCAACCACCTCGCGATCGCGATCGGCCGCAACATAGGCGATCGAACCGTTCAGTACGACAGAGTAAGGAAAGGTCCCGCCCTTCGTGCCGTTCGGAGCGCCTGACGTTGCAAAGGGCCGGAGATCGTATTCATAGCGCACTGTTCCCGTTGCGGTGTCGATTACGCTAATCGAATCGTTGTAATTGTTGACCGCTACGAGCGTCTTGCCATCGGCGGAAAGAGCAAGTCCTGCCACGTTGGGCTCGACGCCGAGACCGAGGCCGGTCCGATTGGCAGCGTTGGAGACACAGCCGCTTGGGGCATGGCCAAGGTTGATCTTGTTGCTTAACGAGAAACTCGTGCCGTTGTTGCTGTAGACGTACACCGCATCGTCACAGCCGCCCGAGGCATATAGCGTCTGGCTGTTTGGAGCCCAAACAAGACCGACGTGCGCATTGAGCTGCTGAATGACCTGCTTAAGGACCGGGTTCGTCTTATTCACTCCTGAAATGTCGTAGAGAAAAAGAAACTGAGTTGAAGCCGCTGTGTCGACGGTACCCGTCGAGTCGTAAAGGGAGTTCATCCCGGCGGTCAAGATCGCGAGATTCTTGCCATCCGGACTTACTACTTCCTTCACAGCCTCGCCCGCAACGAAGTTCGGGTAATTGATAAGGCCCGGGTTCAACGGCTGCTGGACGGCATTGGCCAAGGCTGTTGGTGTTATGTAAAGTCCTGTCGGCGTAGGCGACTTTTGATCGCCATCGTGATCGGGTTGGGCGTTTGCAAGACCCGCGAAGACCAGAATGGTCAAGGCGAGAACACTCATCTTGCGCAGCTCGTCGAACCTGAACAGTCGCATACTCTTCATGTTCTTCTTCTCCGAAGAAAGTTTGGTTGAACGGCATTAACGGTAGACGGTTTGAGAAAACGGGCAGAACTTCATCGCACTGCAGCTGTGATCGACGATAGGAGTGCAATATTGTGCTT
>QIAL01000120.1 GCA_003225535.1 Acidobacteriota bacterium
AATCCGCTTCAGCTTCGCGTTCCTGGTTTCCGGGACGCTGTTCTACGCACCGCGCCAGACCGAGTACGCCGCGTTTTGCGGGACTCAAGCTCCCGCACGACCTCGCGAATGAGATGCCAAAGGAATTCGACAAAAGGTCCGGCTTCATCGTCGACCTGCGCTCTCTCGATCGACCTGAAGAAAGGGAGCCGCTCGTCGCTGCGGATCGTTACCCAAGGGAGACCGGCGGTCAGCAACGCATGGTTCATGAGCAGTCGCCCGAGACGCCCGTTGCCGTCCATGAAGGGATGGATGGTGACGAACTCAAGATGTACCAATAGCGCACGCGTGAGCGGATCCAGGTCATTGCGCGCGGCAAAGCGTTCGAGCCCACCCATGAGATCCGGCACCTTCTTCGCGTTCGGGGGCACATAGCGCCAGCCCTGCAGACCGACCCTGTCCTGCCGCCAGCCGCGCAGCGCGGCGGTGTCCGCGAGCCCAGCGTCCACTGACGGGCGAAACAGTGCCTCGTGGAGGTCGAGGATGAGCGCGGAATCAACGGCGTCCTTACGGCGGGCGCGTTCGAGGATGACGCCGTACGCGACCGTGTAGCCCTGAACCGCCATCGCTGCTTCCAGGGTCTTTCGGTCCTGAGGCCCATCGGGAAGCGGCTCTCCGCGCACGATGGCGTCGGAGATCTCGCGCGAGATGCGATACCCCTCCATAGTTGTGCTGTGATAAGCGTCGTACGCTTTATTCTCTTCCGCTTGCGCACGCAACCGATCCCAGTTGAACCTAGGCAGTTCGCTGGCGACGTCGCCGACAATGCGATGAACCTCTGTTTCCTCGCGCGCGAGACGCATCGCTTGCGCGTCGACCCACGGCGACCCAGTACCGCGCGGCGCATCCTGCAAAACCTTGGGAACCGCAACACGGGTGCCGACGCCGGTTCGCGCGGGCGTGCTCGCGCGGTTCGAGATGCGACGCACGAGCTGTTCGAGTTGGCGCGCAAGCGGCTCGTTGTGTAATTCGGCCGCGAGATCCGCCAAGCGCTGCAGAATGACCGGGCGCGGATTCTTCTCGACGCGGGCCTCGAGATCCGGCGTACGCACTACGAGGTGGCGAAGCCAGGCCGAGAGAGGCTCAATGCCGGCGGTGACCTCGCCCTCGTCGAGCGTGGTGAGGATGTCGACGAGCGCTTGGACGGGCAGCAGCTCCACATGACCAGGCACCGTGACAGTTACGATGTCGTCGGCGGTAAGCTTCCGCGGCCGCAGACGCAGGCGAAACCCCGGGTACAGCGTGAGCTTGTACTCGCTCTGGTTCGCGGCCTGGTACGCAGGGAGATCTTCGGGTGGCGAGAAGTCCTCAAGATGCACGCGGATGGCGGCGACGCCGGCGACTGCCGCGAGCCCGTAGCGCTTTAGAACCAGTGCAACGACCGGCCAATAGTTCGCGAGGAACACGGCGCGGCCGTCGACGGTCTTGCCTGCGGTGAGGATCCAGGCGCGTCTGCCAGCAGTATCGAGAACCAGCCCCTCCTGGCGAAGGACGCGGCTAACGGCAAGCGACGGCGCCTCGGACGGGGAGACGACATAGCGCTCGGCATCGGCACGTTCCTTCCACCAGCGTCGTGCCTGCTCCAGGGGGCGTTCGGTAGCCATGCGTCATGTATCCGTAAAAATCATCAGCCATTTCTCCGTAAAAGATTATAGCCATATATCCGTAACAACAGCCAGCCATGCATCCGTAAAAACAATCGCGCCAGATAGCCTCGGATCGCGTATCCGCTCTCGTTTCCTCCGTATTTGCGGGAACAGCGTGGCTGGCTGAACTCGGCCGCGTTGGCGGCCGGCGAACCTCGGCGGCCAAGACGGCCGCAGCACGTAGAAACGGACATAGAGGCGGTCGCCCCCGCCTTCGACTGAAGGCGATGCCCTGAGGACGTTGGCTCAGGCCCGCGCGCTAGTCACTCGGCCTTTTGAGCCACGACCGCCTCGTGTCCGCACAGTGAGGCGCAGGCCAAACGCCGCGAGGATCGCCGCGAGCGTGTCGAGGCGCGGATTACCGCGCTTCGAGAGAGTTCGATAGAGCGTCTCTCGGGAAAGACCGGTCTTGCGTGCGAGCGCACCCATGCCGCCCGCCGCTTCTGCTACGGTGCGAAGAGCGACGGGCACGGCGCGTGCATCACCATCCTCGAGCATCGCTTCAATGTAGGCGGCGACCTCGGCCTCGCTTTGCAGGTGATCGGCCGCTCGGAACGGGCGGCTTGGGCTTGCGGGCCTTGTAGTCTTTCCAGTACGCATGAGCTCGTTCGATATCCTTTGCTTCGTTTATCGCCACCGCACAGGAGGATGATGAGCGCCTCACCGTCCTGCGCGTAATAAACGCGGTAACCCGGACCGTAGTCGATCCGCAGCTCGTAAACGCCCTCGCCGACGCTCTTCCAGTCACCCAGGAGTCCGGCTTTCAGGCGGTCGAGACGCGACACGATCCGTGCACGCGCCGCGAAATCCCGGAGGTCCGAGAGCCATTGAGCCACCGGCGTCTTGCCATCGACAGCCCGGTACTCGCGGACTTCCACTTTGGGATTGTAGCCTAAAAGCTACGTTACGGCCAGTGCAGTCTAAGCTGTGGGTCGTGGCCTACATTCCCTGCTCACAGACAGCAGGGCTCTCGATAGCAACACTCTATTGGGTCGCAGCGGAGGGCATGTCGCCGTGAGCTGATCGAAGCTTCAAGCGGCTGAGTTATAACCAACAATCAGCGGATGCCAGTCACCTTCGCAGGGAGATCTCGCATGAGGTCCGCCTGGTTCGACCAGTTCGCCTCAGACGTCCAAGCAACGACGGTGATCAACTGTTCTGTCCCCTCGATGATCGTCTCTACACCCCTAAGGTGCATTCCGTTGGAGATGCCTCCCCCTTCACAGCGGAAGGCTCTGTGGCCCCCGACGTCGGTCAACGTAACGCCGCTAGCCGACGCTGAGCCGAGGCGACTCAGCATGGCCGCGCGTCTAGACTCCGCGTACGTGGGCACATCGGTAACGCCCAGATGGCGATCAGCAACAACTACCACGCTCACGTCCTTGGTTCGATTAATCGCAACCCCAATCACGCCCGTGCGTCGCTGCGCATCTGATGGGGGTTGACTCTCGAAGCCAGCGGGCCAGTCGATCTGGAGAGAGTCGACGTCCGGAACGGACGACGCCGGGTTCGCCGGCGTATCAAGCTTGCTAAGGGTATCAGGTGACCCCTCTGGCGCTGGTTCGACCACATAACCTTTGGCTTCCATGCAGCTCTTAAACACTTCGCGTTGTTTCGCTTTATCGCTCTCAAACGCAACCGGCGTCCCAATGAGCGTCAAGCCAAGCAGGAATTCCTTTGTCTGCTGCCCGGCGCTTGCAGCAGCGTTGTGCGCCTGGTCCTTGCATACCAGGACGTCCAGCTTTTCCTGATCGGCCGTCTTACCTGCCTGCGGGTGCACTCTTCCCAGCGGGAAGGTACCGCACGCTGCAACCGCGGCACAGGTTGCAAGCACGCACAGATACAGCACACCGCGCATTGGCCCCTCCTCTCTAGAGCCAACTCTACGCGTATTGGCCGCCTTAACTGTGTTGCGAAGGCCTGCCTCGCGCAGCGGTCGGCCGCAGCAATCGCCCGTCCCCTGCTCATAGACGGCAGGACCGCCTTAGGTCCCTGATCCCCTAGCAGCTAGACCTCCTTTCCGGCGGGGCAGCAACCCAGTATCGCGACGAAACCAAGCCACAACTTTGCCATCATTGTAATCCACGCTGGCGGCGTCGGATATTGCGGAGCCGCGGAGAATTGGCGATGAGGCAATGGCAGTGGGAACGCCTTCGACCCTCGGTAGGGCTCGTATCAATGCTTTGTCTAATCGGCAGGCACGTTCATGCTCAGAGCTTCGATTGCCGCAAGGTCTCCACGGAGGTGGAACACGCTATCTGCAATGACAAGGCGCTGGGTGAGCTGGATAGTTCGCTTGCGTCTGAACTCAAGGACTCGATGTCCGCTGCCACGGCGGATCAGCGCCGGGACTTCGTGTGGGAGGAGCGCCGCTGGATCGCATATCGCGACAAACACTGTACACCAGCCTCCTCGACTGAAGGCGAGTCACTGTCGGAATGCCTTGCCGCGGTGTATCGCGAAAGGATTGCTTATCTCAAGTCGCTCAAAGGTGTCGCCGACTTGTCGAACTGCCAAAAAATAGCTGATCGCTACCGTCCTCTAGCAAGTGCCCATCCTGGCGAACCCCCGCTGAGCGTCTTGGCGAATTCACCTACATCAGGAATTACGCTCGCAGCGCCATTAGCGAACATGACGAACGCCGCATCGGAGCTTCCGGTGTGGGCGAGTAAACAAACACCGCCATTCCTTGTGCCGGAAGAGTTCACCAAGTCCCTGATCTCGATGGCTGGCTGGACGCTAGAGAAGCTGCCGAACGTCAATTTTTACTCACTGAGCTCTATTGAGGGCACGGCGCACTGCTACAACTCCACGTATTTCGGAGTTACGCGCGGAGGCGCAGAATTCGAGCTGGCTCCGCCTGGCTTTAACGATGAAGGCGGCGCATCGTGTGGGGTCAGTCGCACCTTCGGACGGATTGACGATGCGAGCGTCTTCATTCAAGAGAACTACAACTGGACTCCTCAGATGTCATCGGACATCACGGTCGCGACGTCGAATGACGGCGGCTTCTACAGTGCCTGCAAGGTCGCCTTCCTGTTTGCACCCACGTTTAGTGACCAAACCCTTAATTCCTGGGAGGACATAAAATCACTGAAAGCCTGCAAAGCAACCGAGTGTGCGGATTTGCGTCGGGCCGCATTTGAGCTCGCCGAGGAAGTACAGAAAAACCCGGCCGAGGCGAGGAAACGCTGGCTGACGCGCTTGTCGCCGGAGCAGGAGGCGGAGTATGAAAAGGAAATTAAGCTTGCCGCTCGCAAGCAATCTGAGCTCGGTATTCGTGAGCTGCCCGGAGGCGCTACAGTTGATCAGACAGACGCTGATCCTGCCAGCATTACTCAAGAAGCCCCTCTTCATCTCCCGTACGTCCATCATGGGCATGTCTACTTGGCGAGCCTAGGTCACTTCACGATCGGATGGCGGTACTTCGCGGACTGGGGTGTCACCTTTGAGGAGCTTGAGGACGACAAGCTCGCCTCACGAGGCAATTTTGCCGTCGGGATGATGAAGGGAG
>QIAL01001038.1 GCA_003225535.1 Acidobacteriota bacterium
TAGCCAAAACACAAGAAGTAGATATCCTGTGTGCATATCCATTGAGCGGCTTTCACGGCGAGGAAGACAAGCACGATTTCCAAGGCATCTGTGAGGAGCACACAGCCATTTATTCGCAGTAAAATCGTCATGGACTCAAAGATTTAATAGAAGGTGGGCTCTCCCTGCCTCATCTCATCCAGCCGCAGCAGCACGGTGCGCTTCCACCATAAGGGGCACCCGAGCGCGAATCGTGGTGCCACCGCCGGGTTTCGAATTGATCGAAAACTCACCGCCTACCAAGTTCAACCTCTCCCGCATGCTGACAAGTCCTATGCCGCGACGGTCCATGGCGTCTTGCGGATCAAAGCCAACTCCCGAGTCACTCACGGTCAGTTGTATCTCCCTCGATGTTCCGCGCAGTTCCACTCTGAAGTGCCGCGCGCCGCTGTGCTTGACTGCATTCTGTAGGGCTTCCTGTAAGACCCGGAACAAACAAAGGGAGATTTCCTTGCGCAGGCTGGACGTTATCCCTGCATGGCTGAACTCAATCTCGACCTGCTGTTGCTCAGACAACTCTTTGCAGAAGCTGTTGGCTGCCGCCACGATGCCCAAATATTCTAGTTTTGAGGAGTGCAGGCGGTGCGATAGGGCTTGAATGTCCTCCCCTAATTCGGAAAGGTCCTGACGGGCGTGACGCATGTGATCTGTGAATTCGGCCTCAGAGTTGGTCGAATGTTGGGCCCATTGTTCCAACTGGACCGCTAACAACGCGATTCGCTGATTGATGTCGTCGTGGAGCTCTCGCGCGAGCCAGGTGCGCTCCTCTTCATGGGCTATGTAGCCGGCAAAAAGACCGTCCGGATTCAATCTGGGCACGCCGATATCGAGCACCCAGCGATATTCTCCATCGCGCCGCCGCAGCCGGTACTGAATCCTGAATGATTGCCGAAGATCAAAGGCCCGAGTGTAAATATCCAGGCAATTCTTCAAATCTTCCGGATGCACGCCCTCCGACCAGCCATAGCCCAGCTCAGCTTCAAGCGGCCGCCCGGTGAATTCGAGCCAAGGCTGATTAAAGTAGTTGCATCGCCTGTCGGGACCGGACATCCAGATCAAGACAGGAGCCGTATTGGCCACGAGGCGGAAGCGCACTTCACTTTCGTGAAGCTCCGCTTCCGATCGCCTCCGCCGAGCGCGCTGCCATAGCAGCGCGGAGATGGCCGTCGCTTGCGCCAGGAACACGATGATTGCTGGGATAACATAGCGCTCGCTGGCTTTCCAAAAGTTGGCCTGCCGATTGAGGACGATGCTGCCGGGGGGAAGAGCGCTCTCCTTGAGGCCCCAGCGCTGCAAAGCGCGCCAATCGAACATGTAGGTGGTGGCACTTTTAACTCCGGAGATGTCCTGCGGCTTTTCCCCCCTGAGCGTTCTCAGCGCCATGGCTCCAGCAACCCTGCCCTGATCGCTGAGGCTTGAAAGGACGCCTCCCACTTCTCCGTGATTTAAGTAGATATCAAATAGGCTAAAAACCGGCGCATTTGCTGCAGCGGCAACCATCGGGCCTACTTCGTTTGATTTGAATCGAGTTCCCGCCGCATCCTGCCCAACTGAGATGAGGAGGACGACCGTGTGATTTGGCAGTTGCCTCAGACGCTCGAGCAGATCGGCGATGGCCAAATCCGTCATATACATAATATCGACCCGGTTTGTGAAAGCCTTCAAGTGCTGCTTGACCAAGGCTTGCCCCTGTTTGTCGAAATCCGATACGCCCCCTACCACAACCACGTGCTTTGTGCCGGGCTGGAGCCGCAGCGCTATCTCAAGTGTCTCAGCCGGGGCCATGTCATTCTCGACGCCTGCAAAATCGGGATCTAGTGAGGGAGTACCCGGCTTAGTTCCGTAAGGCAGACAGAAGATAATTGGAACGCCCGGAAAGACTCTCTGGTGAACCTCTAGCATGAATTTGAGCGGGGATGGCCCGACCGTGATGATCACATCCGGTCTGC
>QIAL01001039.1 GCA_003225535.1 Acidobacteriota bacterium
CTCATTGGCGCGCCCCCCGGCTACGTTGGCTACGAGGAAGGCGGGCAGCTCACGGAGCAGGTGCGCCGCCATCCATATTCGGTTGTGCTGTTTGACGAAATCGAGAAGGCCCATCCGGATGTGTTCAATGTGCTGCTGCAGATTCTGGAGGACGGCCGCCTCACTGACGGCAAAGGCCGTACTGTGGACTTCCGGAACACCGTGCTGGTGATGACCAGCAACGTCGGGTCCACGGCGATCTTTGAATTGGCGAACCAAGACCCCCAGCGTGCGCGAAAGGAAGCCATGGAAGCCTTGCGCGCGTCGTTCCGGCCGGAATTCATCAACCGCATCGATGAGATTGTGATTTTCAATCCGCTCGGGAAAGAACATTTGGAACGCATCGTCGGCCTGCTGCTGAAGAGTGTCGAGAAACTGCTTGTGGAGCGGCGGATTACGCTGGAACTGACGCCGGCAGCGAAAGAATTATTACTGCGCGAAGGTTATGATCCCGCCTACGGTGCTCGGCCGCTGCGCAGAACTATTCAGCGGCTCATTCAGGACCCTCTTGCGCTGCAGATCTTGGAAGGCAAGGTGTTGCCCGGCGATCATGTCCGTGTCGACCGCGACGGCCAGCAAGACGCCATGCGCTTTGAACGTGCCCCGGCAAAACAACCTGCTGCCGCGGCTGGAATTTAACTGATAAGGGGAGATAGTCTGGACGCTTCCGTTAGTACAACTTGATTGCACGTGACATACGATTGGGATGGAATAGACAGAATGAGAATCTTTCGGACAACGTTTTTGCTGGTCGCTCTCACGCTCTTGCTCATGTTCGTGGGGCAGATTTTTGGCGGGCGGAACGGGATGACTCTTGGCTTGGGCATCGCTATCTGCGTGAACGCGTTCGCGTATTTTTTCTCAGACAAGATCGCGCTTGCGTCCAGTGGCGCGCAGCGGGTTTCGCGTGAGCAGGTACCGAGGCTCTATGAAGTGATGGAACGTCTTGCGGGCAAGGCGCGCCTCCCCATGCCGAAGCTCTACGTGGTTCCGGAAGCCGCTCCGAACCTCGAAGGCGTGATTGCCCACGAACTTTCGCATGTCCGCAACTACGACATTCTCATCAGTTCGGTTGCCGCGACTCTTGCCGGGGCCATTATGTGGATTCCTCGGATGGGATACTGGTTTGGCTTTGGTGACCGCGACAGTGACGGGAATCGTGGAAGCGGTATTCTCGGACTGCTCATTATGATTTTGGCACCGATAGGCGCCATGTTTCTGCAATTTGGACTTTCACGCCAGCGCGAATATTCCGCCGATGAAACCGGAGCGCGCATGGTGGGGCAGCCTTACGGCTTGATCAGCGCTTTAGAGAAGCTGGGAGCGTACAACCAGCGCATCCCCACAACTTCTGTTTCTCCATCGACTTCAGCATTGTGCATCGTAAAGCCGCTGTTCGGCAGCGGGGGCTTATCCTCTCTCTTCAGTACCCATCCGCCGCTTGAGAAGCGGATCCAAGCCCTGCG
>QIAL01001040.1 GCA_003225535.1 Acidobacteriota bacterium
TTCTGATTTCTGTTCCGGCAAAACTTCCGCCTCAAATTCGGGGATAGCGAGTTTGCTGGCGACGTTTTCAGCGGTGGCGCGATTATCGCCAGTGATCATGACCACGCGGATGTTTTGCGCTTTCAGGTCGCGGATGGCCGCGAGGCTTGAATCTTTGATGGCGTCCGCGACCACGATCCAGCCGGCAAACCGCCGGTCCACCGCAACATAGATTTCCGCTTCCCCTCCTCCCAGATAGTGCTCGGGCACCTCAGGGATGAGCACCTGGAGCTGTTCCATCAACTTGCGATTTCCGGCGGCCACGTGATGGCCTTCGACCACGCCTTCTGCTCCCTTTCCCAACTGGGATTCAAACCGGCTGGCCTCGCCTAACTGGATGCCTTTCTTGGCAGCATCGGCCAGGATGGCGGCGGCTAAGGGATGCTCGCTGCCTCGTTCCAGGCTGGCAACCAGCCGGAGCAATTCGTTCTTCTCCAAACCGACTGGCACGATCGAGGTGACCGACGGCTTGCCTTCAGTGAGAGTGCCGGTCTTGTCGACCACCAGGGTGTCGATCATTTCCAGGCGTTCGAGAGCTTCGGCGTTGCGAATCAGGACGCCGCCCGAAGCACCGCGGCCGGTGCCGACCATGATCGCCATGGGGGTGGCGAGTCCGAGGGCACAGGGGCAAGCAATGATCAGAACGGCCACCGCGTTCACCAGGGCATGCGCAAGACGTGGCTGCGGTCCCACCAGGGCCCAGACAATGAATGTCAGGACGGCAACGCCGATCACGGCGGGCACGAACCATCCCGCCACCTTGTCGGCGAGTCTCTGTATGGGGGAGCGGCTGCGCTGAGCCTGGCTGACCATTTGCACGATGCGCGCCAGCATGGTCTCGCTTCCGACGCGCTCGGCGCGCATGGTGAAGGATCCGGTGCCGTTTACGGTGGCGCCGATCACCTTGGAGCCTTGCTGCTTCTCCACCGGAATGGACTCGCCGGTAATCATGGATTCGTCGATGCTGCTATGACCCTCGAGCACTTCGCCATCGACCGGAACTTTTTCTCCAGGACGAACGCGGAGGCGCTCGCCGGGCTTGACCAGTTCGAGAGGAATGTCGTGGTCGGTTCCGTCCTTCTCAACCAGACGAGCTGTTTTCGGACTGAGGTGAAGTAAGGCACGGATGGCGGCGCTGGTCTGGCTACGGGCTCGCAATTCCAATACCTGCCCCAGGAGAACCAGGGTGGTGATGGCGGCAGCGGCTTCGAAGTACACGTCCGGGCGGCCGTTCATGCCGCGAAACGATGGAGGAAAAATTTGTGGCCACAGCGTCGCGATCAGGCTGTAGAGATAAGCCACGCCCGTGCCCATCGCCAGCCGCGCTGGAAAAACGGCAAGCCGCCCCAAAGAACGACGGGCGTGGCCAAGATCAATTCAAACCAGGGGAGCCATGTCGGGTCGTAAACGCGCCGGTGATTGAGGAATGCTTCGCCCATGAACAGGTGGGGCCAAAGCATGCTGCCCATCGCAATCACGAGCAGGGGCGCGGTCAGGATCAAGCTAATCCAGAAGCGGCGGCTCATGTCGCGCAGTTCCGGATTTTCTTCTTCGTGCGCGGTGACGGTGCGGGGCTCGAGGGCCATGCCGCAGATCGGACAGCTGCCCGGCTCAGAGCGGATGATCTCCGGATGCATCGGGCAGGTGTATTCGATTTTCGAGACGGGGAAAGGGCTTTCGGGATCGAGCGCCATGCCGCAACTTGGACACGGCCCCGGACCAGCCTGCCGGACGTCGGGGCACATGGGACAGACGTAGGAGCGCTGATTGGCAGACTTATCTTCAGTGTGTGGCGCGGTGATCTGTGTAACTTGCGATGCGGGAGCGCCGCCAAGATGAATGAGTTCCGTGGAAGTTTTTGGCTTTAGATATCGCGCAGGATCGGAGCGAAATTTTTCGAGACAGCCGTTGCAGCAGAAGTAGTACGTCTGCCCAGCATGTTCGAAGCGATGCTTAGCGGTCGCGGGGTCGACGTCCATGCCACAAACCGGGTCTTTGACTTTCGTCGACGCGGCGGTCGCAGGCTTTGCCTTCTGCGCGCCCAATGTAACCAGTCCGGCAGGCTGCTCTTTTGGAGGATGCAGATATTTTTCCGGGTCCGTGTCCAAGTTGCGGCATGGCGCTCGATCCCGAAAGCCCTTTCCCCGTCTCGAAAATCGAATACACCTGCCCGATGCATCCGGAGATCATCCGCT
>QIAL01001041.1 GCA_003225535.1 Acidobacteriota bacterium
TATGGCGGCGCCAGTTCCTCCAACGCTCCTCTGCGCTTCTACCTCGAACAATGCTTCGCCAACTCGCAGTATTGGCTCAAGCATCATGGCCGCGCCGGACAGCTTTCCTTCCTGGCAACCACGGCTCTGCATCACTTCGTGCGCCTCGTTGCCGCTGCCTTCGCATATGCTTTCATCCCGACGCAACGCGCCCAAAGGCGCGATAAGATCAAACGCAGCCTCGCTTGTTTGCGATGGATCAGTCATCCCCAGCATCGCCAATCCGGCGTCCGATCCGAACCCGACCGCCCCGTCCGCATTGCGAACTCGCCGCTCAACAATAAGCCGAGCATGAATCTTTAGCCGGTACGAATGGGTGCTTCAGACCAACGCCGCCTATCGCTTTCCGCAAGTGATTCAGGCGTGTTGAATTTTGCAACACCGACTTCGTTCTTTCGGACAGGTCCGGATATCTGCGCGGAGAAGGAACTGCTGTGACTTGGCGCGAGCGAGGACGCGAGCTAGCCTCTAACCAGTCCTGCTTGTCTGCGGAAGAACCAAGTCTTCTCCATGTTGAGGAACGGAATGCGCCCCACAGTTCGCCTCCCCCTGTTGACCCTGCTAGTGCTATATTGCCGCGAACGGCAGCGATTCTAATAATGGAACGTCGAAGAACACTCCGTGGCTGCACGCTCCGGGGATGAAAACTTGCTCTAGCGCCTGCGCTTCGGCCAACCCTAAGCCGGGGGATCAGTTTATTTTTCGGGGAGGAGATACTTGGCACTTCGGGGCTAGCACGGCGCCCTCTACCGGCGGAACGTGGACTTGGAGTTGGAGTGGTTCTTCGAGCGGATGCAATTACCCGGGCGCAACCTCAGCCTGCATATACATCGGAGTGGATCAGACCTGGTTCAGTGGAAGTTCCTGGGTACGTCCGATTCTGAACCTCGACAATCCAATGATTGCGCCCGCCACCCAAGATCCTAATCATCCGGGCTATGTGGCTTCATGTCAGTATGAGGATCACAATTTCAACGCGATCGTCATTAGTGCGAACTA
>QIAL01000224.1 GCA_003225535.1 Acidobacteriota bacterium
TGAGCGAGGTTCAAGAAAGCATGATGAGAATTGAGCTGAGCGCCGAAGGGACCGAATGAGTCCACGTAGATTTGATATTCGACGATCGCCCCCTCGGCGGCGCCATCGAGTTGCCAGTGGCTGTCGTTTGACTGCCGAATCACGAGATTGTTTCCGGCGCGGTCTTTGGCACGAACCCAGTTCACGAAGTGGGAGAAGTCGCGGACCTGATAGAGCGCGTTCCACACAGGGAATTGGAGCTCGCGCACTGGCGGTCCGGAAGGCAGGATGATCTGCACCTGCACCAGATGGCGCTCCGGAGATTCGAGAGAGACGGTGTAAGCAGCGTCGGAGGCAGCAGAGAAAATCGAGAGAATCGCGGTACAAAGCACACCATAGAGGGCGCGGCGGGTGACGTGCGTTCTCATTTTCGATTGGCCAGCTCCCGGAGGCGTGCTGGGAGCTTCTCGTAGATGCCGCCGAAGCCGCCGTTGGAGAGGATGGCGACGACGTCTCCGCCGCGGAGTTCTGGAGCGATGGTTTGGACGATGGCATCCGCATCGGCCAGAAGGCGCACCGGGCGGCCGTTTTGCTGGATCTCTGCCGCCAGGGCCGGCAATTCCAGGCGCTCATTTTCGGGGACAGCATCGGAGCGGAAGACATCCGCAACGATCACTTCATCTGCACCCGCAAGGCTGCGGGCGAGATCGCTTTGCAGCACGCGACGGCGCAGGGTGTTGGAGCGCGGCTCGAGTATCGCCCACAGGCGCGCGCCGGCGTAGCGGGCGCGAAGCGCTTTTAGGGTTCCGGCTATCGCCGTGGGGTGATGCGCGAAATCGTCGATGATCGTGATGCCGTTGACCTGGGCTTTCACTTCGAGGCGGCGCTTCACACTCTTGAAAGTCTTGAGCGCATCAGCGATTGCTTCCTTCGAGACACCACACGATGAGGCGAGAGCGGCTGCGGCCGTGGCGTTCCATACGTTGTATTCGCCAGCCAGCGGGAATTTCAAATCAGCCCAAGACTGGCCATTGTGAAGAACGGTCCAACTTGTGCCGCCGGGATCAAGACTAAGATTCGTCACTCTCCAGTTCGCTCCGGGGCCGGTTCCGTATCGCTCGACCGGGCAGAAAGCCTTCGCCAGGCAACGCTCAAGACTTGGGCTTTCGGTTGACTCCCCGACGGCCCCATCAAAGGCAACGATGCGCCCGCGGCGCGGGACAAGGTTCACAAGGCGCTTGAATGCGGTTTCGACTGCATCGAGGTCTTTGTAGATGTCGGCATGATCGAACTCGACCGAGGTGAGAATGACGGAGTCGGGAAAGTAGTGGAGAAATTTCGGTCCCTTGTCGAAGAAGGCGGTGTCGTACTCGTCGCCTTCAAGGATGAAGTGCTTACCCTGGCCGAGATGAAAGCTCGATCCGAAATTTTCGGCGATGCCTCCGATTAGGAATGAGGGATCAAGGCCGGCGTGGTGAAAAATCGGAATTCATCGTGCAGCAATTGCGGAAGGGAGCAGAAAGGAATCCGCTGGTCGAGGATGTGCTCAAGTTCGGGGTTGCCGCGGGAGATGGCGTTGCCCACGACTACTAAGCCAGGTTTTGGTTCTAGATTCTTGGGATCGAACGGTTGGGCGACCGGGATACCGAGATCGTGGAGAAAATCCGACATAGGCGGATAGGCGGCGGCATCGGAACCGGTGACGCGATGTCCGCGCTGCTTGAGCATTCCGGCTAGAGAGGCCATGGCAGTGCCACAGATGCCGATGAGATGGATGTGTTTGGGGTCGGTCATAACTTCATAAAATCAGTTCACCACAAAGGACACTAAGGTACACGAAGGAAATCATCCGCTTACGGCTGATTCCAATATTCTCAGGGTTACGTGGCGATTCTTGACCGACAGGGTTGCTTGCACTCCGAACGGTAGCGTGATGTTTTCGGAGGCGACGTGTCCCGACTTCACGCCGAAGGCGACTGGAATGCCTAGGTCGCCGACGATGCGCAGGATGACTTCATGCAAGGTGTAATCCTGAGTTGGCGACTGAGTGCAATCCAGCATCTCGCCGAAGACAATGCCTTGAACTGCTTCCAGATGACCTGCGAGTTTCAATTGCATCAGCATGCGGTCAATTTGAAACGGCTTGGCAGCAACGTCTTCCAGGAAGAGGATTGTGCCTGCCGTTTCGATCTCGTACGGAGTTCCCAACGAAGCGACCAGGATGGAGAGGCACCCTCCGTACAAAATCCCTTGAGCCTTGCCGTCGATTAGGCCGGTGGCCTCAGGGTTTAGGGGAACATCCCAAGGTGATGACTGAGACAGAGCTGATTGCCAGGATGGGAGATCAACTCCACCT
Organism: Acidobacteriota bacterium; assembly: GCA_003225535.1. Lineage (GTDB taxonomy): Bacteria > Acidobacteriota > Terriglobia > Terriglobales > Acidobacteriaceae > Sulfotelmatobacter. The sequence goes on from QIAL01000224.1 coordinate 2,336, forward strand.
TCGTGAGCCCAGTCTTTGGCCGCCATCGGTCCATGGAACGTAACGACTCCCGCTACATCGGTGAAATGAGTCAGCAGGCTGGTGATATCGCTGTATCCGACGAAGATTTTGGGATGCGCTTCGATCTTCTCGAGGTCAAGTTGATTGAGCAGATAATTCGCCCCATAGCCACCACGCGCGCAGACGATTGCGCGCACGTCATCGCGCTCGAACATTGCTTCCAATTCTCTGACGCGGCGTTCGACGGAACCGGCGAAGTAGACATCGCGATCGAGTATCGAGTCGTCGTAGAACAGACGATATCCGGCACGGCGCAGGGCCTGGCAGCCGACCTCAAGGTCAGGCTGCCTGACATTACTGGCGGGCGCGACGATGCCGACCGTGTCCCCGGGGCGAAGGGCGGGAGGCTTGACGAGTTGGACACTGGAAGCAGACATGGGCGCACGGGCGATGGTCGCCCTCGTTCAACCTAGATAAAATTCTCCTTCGCACACCAAGTGTGCCGGACCGCGTAAGAAAATGTCGTTGCCTTGGCGGCGAACCGTCTGCGTGCCGCCCGGCGCGTGAACTTTGACGGTTGAATCGACGCGCCCCGCGCTCATGGCCGCCACGGCCGACGCGCACGAGCCGGTGCCAGACGATCTCGTCTCGCCCGCGCCACGTTCAAAAAAGCGGGCTCGCAGGTCGAATTTGCTGTCGACTACGACGTACTCGACGTTCACGCCATCCGGGAATTGCGGCAGCTTTTGGATCTCGGCCGCTTGCGATTGCCAGTTGCGCGTGAACTCGGGAACAATGATGACGAAGTGGGGATTGCCTATGGATACAGGAATGCCACGCACTTCCGCGGAGCTGGCTTTCAAGATCACCTCGGGCTCGACCGTGGCTTTTCCCATTTCAGTTTCAAATTCGAACTCAAAGTCGCGTCGGGCGGTCAGAACGCAGACCTTGGGTCCCGCCCCGGTCAGGATTGCGATGCGCTCTTTCCCCTGCGTGGCGCAGACGTAGGTGGCGACGCAGCGGGTGCCGTTGCCGGAAATCTCCGCTGGCGAGCCGTCGGCGTTGATCAGACGGATTTCGAGATCCGTCGAAAAGTGCGGCGTCATCCATTCCACACCGTCGGCGCCAACGCCATCGTGCCGGTCGCAAATGCGGCGCGTGAAGGCAGCGATATCGGAGGGCGCAAGCGCGGCGTCGATCAGTAGGAAATCGTTGCCGCACGCGCTGGCCTTAACAAAGGGAATGGTGCGAACGGCAGGCCTCACTCGTGCTCCACCCGCCCAAGGCAGAAGGCACTCTGAAGAACGGTTGAGGCTATCAACTGGTGGAGTAATTCTTTTTGTTCGCGGCTGCAGCCGTCGACATCGAACTGCACTCGCACGTGCCGGCCGGTGTTGCCGCTGACCACGTTCTGCATCATGCGATGGTGTGTCTCGAGGATGCGGGTGACTTCGGTGCTGATCTCCTCGACGCTGCCCCCGGTGACTTCATAGCTCGTGAGCAGGACTTTGATATTAAGGTTCTCTTCCGCATAACCGAGTAAGAAGAGTGACGCTAGCACGAGCCCCGTGGCAAAAAATGCGGTCAGGTAGAGCCCTCCGCCGGCAGCCATCCCGATGGAGGCCACGACGAAAATGGTCGCGGCGGTGGTGAGTCCGCTGGTGAGGCCGCGGGTGTGCAGGATCGAGCCGGCGCCAATGAATCCGATACCGGGAATGATCTGGGCGGCAATGCGCGTGTAATCGGAAGGTTCGGCCGCCAGGCCGCGAGAAAGAACGGTGAAGAGCGCCGCCCCAAAACAGATGAACATATTGGTGCGCAGGCCGGCCGCGCGGTGTTTCGACTCGCGTTCCAAGCCGATCAACCCGCCGAGAATCGCCGCCAACAGGAGTCGCGTGAGCGAACTGCTGACAATGCCGCTCGCCATCTCCCGGTGAATCAAGTCGACGAAGTGTTGCCAGTGCATACGAACGTCCCGCTATCTCACAATGCTTCGGATGGCCGGATTTTACCACTCGGGCCTCATGCAGCCGCGTTAACCGGGCTGATTACCGAGCGCGGTAGAGAACGGCTCGCGCTTGTCCAGTGACGTGAATTTCGACTAGTTCCGGCAGAGCCAAATTGTGGACAGCCTGCCATACCGGATCACCCTCAAACGCGAGGATATAGTCGGCGTACTTTGGGGGATCGGCGAGGGCGCGTTCCCAGAGACCCTCGGGATCGGTGGGCCGCTTCCAGACGCGGTGGTTGCCTTCGTTGATCGTGTTTCGCAGAGGGATGCCTGCGCGTTCGACGGCTCCGACGTGATCGCCGACATACATGAGCAGAGTGGTATCCGGTGGAAGCCTCTCAAGCCAAGTCGAGAGCTGGACTTCGAGCTGATTCCGCGTCTTCATGTTGATTTCGGCTTCCTCGAGGCATGCCGGTCCGGCACGCCAAACCCGGCTGTAGCTGGCGAGCACGAACGCGAACAGCACAAGAACAGAGGCGAAGCGAAGGCGCCAGTTCCAATTCGAGCGGAAGATGAAATTCACAAGAACGGCGAGCGATGCGCAGAAGGCCGGCAGCAACTGCAGTCCGTAACGCACGTTGTAGTGGCTGAACGGCCACCACTGCGGGACGAAGATAGGGACGCCGCCGTAGGCGATCGACAACGCGTAGAACGGAACGGGAATGAGCAACAGGGCGAGCGGCCATACGGACTTCGCGAACGGACGCAGGGATTCGTTGCGATAGAGGATCACCGGGGTCAGCGCGGCGCCGAGCGTGAGGAGAATCCAACCTCGCTGCAGCCATTCATTCGCCGCGATATTGCCCTCCGCGGCCTTCAGGAAATACATTCCCGCCACGAGTGGATTGCCGCTGCCGGGATGACCGGGATTCCCGGCATTCTGGGTCCTGCGCTCGATCGCCTCCGCGGAATAGGGGCCATTTTCGAATTCGAGCGGGTTGCGATAGACAATCGCGTTGTAGGCGAGCCAGAGCGCGGGAGCCGCGGCGGCGATCAGCAGAAACCTAATCACTGTGTTGGGGGCTAAAGCCCCAGTCGTGTGGGTGTTGCTGACGCGGCCCGGAAGGACCGCCATTCCACGGTTCGCCAAGACCTGCTTCCCAAAAGCCAACAAAACCGCGAGGGTCGTCGCAACAGCGAGGAACCATCCGTCGTAACGCGTTAGACTTGCTCCGGCCAGACACAGGCCACACTTGGCGAGCACTGCGGGATTGCCGCGGATCCATTCGCAGAAGTAAACCCCCGTCCAAACAAAAAAGGCCAGGTAGACTGTTTCGCCCATTGCCGTGGACTGCATGTACATCAGGTTGGGATTGGCGGCATAGATGAGAGCTGCGATCCAAGCTGCTGCTCGAGCTACCTCATCCGGGGGATTCGAGCCGGCGAGGGCGCATCGTGTGAGGCGGAACATTCCCACCACTCCGAACACGTAGGCGGCCATTGACGGAATCGACCCGCCTGCACCGCTGCGCCACAGATTCATGGAGATCAGAAAAGGGATCATCAACAGGTGCTGAAGCGGGAGCCACACTGTGCCGAGTTGCAGCATCCCGGGAGTTTTGGAATCGAACACGCGGCGGGCGATATTGATGTGCGCTATGGCATCGCCATAGAGGAGCACGTCGCCGGCTTTCATGTAGAACAGGAACGTCAAGATCGAGACGGATGTCGCCAGCCATGCCAACAGAGGAATGTCGGAAGCGCCTGGGGGTGACGGTTTGTTCTTGGGCGGTTTGGGCATCGGATATGCGGCGAGTCTCAGGTGTCAGTTTCGCACTTCAGCGCGAAAAGCAGGTTAGGCGTGCAGAATGAAACAACCACAGGGGCTTAAAAGCCCGCTCAGCACGTACTCTTTACGCGGCGCTAAAGCGCCGCTCTTCCACATTTCCCCGTTCCACATTTCCCCGTTCCACATTTTCCTTTATTCTACGTTTTTACTTCCCTCTCCCGTTCCGTCTCTCACAGCAATGACGCTTCTGCTAATCCACATATGGCGCCACTATTCCAGGTGCGTCAGTTCGCGAAAGATCTGGAAGCGGGCGTCGATCTCGTCGCGAGTCAGAGATCGCAGGCGCTCGGGGCCGAAGCGCTCGACCACAAACGACCCCATGACGCTGCCGTAGAACATGGCGCGCTTCAAGACCTCGCGGTTGACTTCCTCTTGCGACGCCAGGTAACCCATGAATCCTCCGGCGAAGGAATCGCCGGCGCCAGTCGGGTCTTTCACTTCATCGATGGGTAAGGCCGGGGCGCGGAACGGGTGACGTCCGAATCCGAAGGCTCCTTCGCGGAAGAAGATCGTCGCACCATATTCTCCGTGCTTGATTACCAGCGCTTGCGGCCCCATGGCCATTACTTTCTGAGCAGCACGGGGAAGGTTGGTTTCGTGGGCCAGCATCTTGGCTTCCGTGTCGTTGATGAGCAGGATGTCGACTAGCTTCAGGGTTTCAGCCAATTCTTTCGGAGTGCCTTTAATCCAGTAATTCATCGTGTCGCAGCCAACCAGGCGCACTCGGGTCATCTTCCGGCGCACATCGGCTTGCAGGGTCGGCTGGATGTTGGCCAGGAACAGATAGTCGGAGTCTTCGTACTCTTTCGGAATTTGAGGCTTGAACGATTCGAAAACGTTCAGATGGGTGAAGTCGGTCTTCGCCTCGTTCAGATTCTCGGTGTAGGTGCCTCCCCAGCGGAAGGTCTTCCCGTTCGCCCGCTCTACGCCGCGGATATCGATTCCGTGCTGTTGGAATACTTTTTCCTGATCGGGGCCGAAGTCGTCTCCAACCACCGCCACGACTCGAACTTTAGTGAAGTAGCTGGCGGCCAGGGAGAAATAGGTGGCGGCGCCTGCCAGGACATTCTTTACGCTCCCTGAGGGCGAGGTAACGTCATCGAATGCGACCGAACCTACTACCAGTATGCTCATTCTTTTTCTGGTTTCCGGTGCTGCCCCCGCGAAAAGCTTCCACCACAAAGGACACGAAGGGGCACGAAGGAAAGAGCTTTCATTTGGATTTTGAAACGGGGTGCAGGTATTTTCCGACGATCAGCTTCAGTTTCTTTTTTGTTGCCGGGGGAATCTTTTTGGGGTTGGTAAGGATCGCATGTGCCAGGGCTGAGCCGCACTTGCAGGATCGGTCGCGGGGCATGTCTGCGACCGTTTGACGTACAACTTTTGTCGCGTTCTCGGCATTCTTCACCAGAACCGCGATGATCTGATCCACCGTGACCGAGTCGTGGTGCGGGTGCCAACAGTCGTAGTCGGTCACCATCGCGACCGTGACGTAGCAGAGCTCGGCCTCGCGAGCGAGTTTCGCTTCCTGCAGATTCGTCATGCCGATTACGTCCATGCCGAGGCCGCGGTAGACATTCGACTCGGCCTTGGTCGAGAACTGCGGGCCTTCCATGCAGAGGTATGTGCCGTCGCGTTTGCCTACGACGCCGACCTTTTGACATGCGTGGGCGACGACTGACGCCAGTTCGCCACAGACTGGATCAGCAAATGCGATGTGCGCCACGAGGCCGTTGCCGAAGAAGGTGTCGATTCGATGGCGGGTGCGATCAAAAAATTGGTCGGGGATCACGAAATCGAGAGGCTTGTGCTCTTCCTTGAGAGAACCGACGGCAGAAATGGAAACGATGCGTTCCACGCCCAGTTGCTTGAAGCCGTGGATGTTGGCACGGAAATTCAGTTCGCTGGGCAGCAGGTGGTGGTCGCGTCCGTGACGGGCGAGGAAGGCGACTTTGCGGCCTTCGAGAGTACCGCAGACGTAGGCATCGGACGGTCCGCCGAAGGGCGTTTTGAGGCGCACTTCTTTTGCTTTTGTCAGGCCGGGCATGGAGTAGAGCCCGCTGCCGCCGATGATTCCAATTTCTGACTGTGGCAATGATCCTCCGGAGGGCGTGGGTAGTTCGGGCAAACTCGTGATTATACAGGACGAGTTTTGAGTTATGCCGCAGGCAGTTTGGAGCTTTCGGCTCTCGCACGCTCCCCTTCGCTTCGCTCAGGGTCGCGGGACGGACGAAGGCGTCCGCCCCTACACAGGCTACAATTTTGGTATGCGTGCTGTTATTTCGGGATTGATGCTTCTTGGCCTGCTGGGCCAGCTGCACGCGCAGGGAAAGAATGCCGCCGGGGCGCGAGTCGTCACGGTTCCGGCCACCATTGATCACAACCGGGTTGTGATTCAGGGCGATCTTCGGCTGCCAGATGGCTCCATGCAGACGGTTCGCGTGTGGGTCGATAACGGCGATCCTGACCTGAATTTGTCGCGACGCCTGGCCACTCTGCTGTCGTTACCAGTGAAATGCGGAGATCAGGAGTGTTCGTCGCCACCTCCCGAGGAGATCGTTATCGGAGGAATGAACGTCCCGCTGAAGGCTGTGAACGAAGCGAAGATTGCGCTGAGACCGGTGAACGAAGCTGCGGTTTTGGCGCCGGGGATGAATGCGGAAATCAATCTGCCGTCCAGCATTCTACGGCAGTACGACGTGTTGATCGATTTTGTCGAGCGCAAATTTTCGATTGGAGCGCCGGGGACCATTCATTTTCACGGCGCGTCGGGCAAGGCGCTGGTAAACGCGCAGAACGGTCTGATCCAGGTGCCGAGTCAGATCGAAGGCAAGAAATACAATCTCGCGTTAAATGTCGGATCCTCCACCAGCTTTCTTTCCGAGGAACTCTTCGACAAACTGGCGGCCGCTCACGGTGATTGGCCGCGCATGACCGGTGCGGTGGGATCGGCGAATATGTGGGGGGCTTCCGAAGAGACGAAGTGGAAAGTGATGAGCGTGGAACGCGTGCAATTCGGGCCGTTGTTTCTGACGAATGTACCCATGGTTGCGCTGCCGAAACCGGCCGTGAACTTTTTCGAAAAACGCGTAGCCATGCCGACGGTTGGCCTGGTGGGATCGAATATGCTTTTGAACTATCGCGTGGGGCTTGATTACGCGCACTCCACCGTTTTCTTCGATCTCGGGCGGGCCTACCGATTTCCCGACTTTGATGTTGTCGGCCTGATTCTGCGGCCAGAGGGCGATGGACGATTCACCATTCTCGGGGTGGCGGATATTGATGGCAAACCTTTAGTCGACGGCGTCGAAGGCGGAGATCATCTTGAGGCCGTGGATGACCTGCCCATCAGCGGCGTCACGATGGGGCAAGTGTGGTCGATGCTGGGAGGGACACCGGGGCAGGAGAAGAAACTCACGATCGAGCGCGGGGGAAAAGAGTTCTTTCTCACAGCGAAAGTGCAACATTTCCTGGGAGATTCGAGGGAAGACAAGGACGGCAAGAAGAAGTGAGTTGGCCTTTCTTGAGAGAGTTAGTCGACGGCGGCTTGCTTCCCCCTCGACTGCATTCGGGTCGGACAGCCGAGGCGGCTGTCCCTACGTGAGTCTTCACTTCGCCGGAGCGACGGTGATGAATACTTCTTTTTCCAGTGTTGACGTCGTAGCGTCGTCGAGGCTTTCCGTGATGAAAACCGTGTCGCCCTTCTCTTCGATCACGACGGTGCCGTCTTCCGTGGACCAACTGTGACGTCCTTCGAGCGGCAGTGGGGCGGCGTCGGTGCTGTCCGGTGCTTTTTGAACTGCCTCTTTGGGATCGCCTGCTTCCGTTACTTTCTTGTAGCGAAGATCTAAGGAATGGGCGTAAATGCCCGCAAACTGGGCGGCTGTGATCGAACTCGACCAGCGGGAAACATAGAGCAGAGCAAGGGAACCGGAAGGGTTCGTCTTTGATTTCGCCGCGTAGTAGTATCCGCCACGCCATTCGGGATAAATCTTCTTGGATATTTTCTTCCCCGCGTATTGTTCGACAAGAACAGCAACATCGAATTCGCCCATCGCACCAATATCAAACTTCTGGTAGTCCTTAAAGTCGTGCTTGAAGTCAGGTACGCGCATGGGCTCGATCTTTTCGCCAGCAAGGTAAGTTTCCGGTTGCATGATCTGGCGCGTGGTGTGTGGGGGATTCGCCAGAATCCCGGCGAAGGCCGTGTTCTTCCCTCCCTTTTGCAGGACCTTGATGACGAAATCCATGCCGTAGCTGTAGGGAAACGTCATCGATTCCTTCAGGAAAATTGGAGCGTCGTTGAAGACCTTGGTGCTCGGAGTCCCGGTCAGACTCTCTTCTTCCATGGCTCCGACCAATTCTGGAGAAGTGGTGATTGAGTGTCCGGTGGGCGCGATGGCGTACTGGAACATCATGGCTTGCGCCTGGCCTTCGAGAACGGCTTCGCGCGCGTTATCCATTTCGTCGTTTTCAATGTCGGCGGGGGTTGGGTCTTTCTTGATCTCACCCAGGTCCTTCTCCCCGCGCTTCATCCACTTCTGCAGATTTACATCCTGATCTTGCAGGGCGTGGGTGAGTTCATGGGCCATCACGGGTTCCTGCTCTTCCATGGGCACCCAATCGAGCAGGTTCACGGTTTTCGTCTTGGGATCGTAGTAGCCGGCGACTTCTTCGCGGAGCAACGCAACGAGGAACGTTTCGAGATTAAAGTCGCGTGGAAGCAGGCCGAACTTCTTCAGCACGAGTTCGGAGCGGCGGAGGCGCTGTGTGTCTTCGTCATTCAGATGCTTGGTCAGATACGAGACGACCTCATCACGGCTGGTCAGTTTGCGCTTCACCTCGCGCTTGATGGGCAAGCCGGTCTCTTTGCTATCGAAGGCGAGAATCTCGTCGACGGTGTGGAAGAGTTCTTCCGCCTCGCGCGGAGTAATTTTGACCTCGCCCTTGGGTTCTTCGGGAGGGGGAATTGGCTTCGTCGGCTGCTGCTGTTGTTCAGGAGCTTGTGCCGGCTGGTCGGCTGGCGGATTGTCCTGAGCAGCTATCACTCGCGGATATGCGAGCAACGCCAGCACAACCAGCAAAAGCGACCGTCGAATCCCTGAGCGCCCCACTTCAGTTCTATTCATTGAGATTGAGTGTAACCGTTTCCTTATACTTGTTTCATGAGCACGAGTGGTCCCGTCAACCTGTGGACTTCGAGCGAGCACGTCAGCGACTATCTGGAGCGCGCCGACCAGATTTCTCACCGGAACGAGGGCGAGGCTGCGCTGACAGAGTTCATTCCGGCAAGCACGCGGAGAATACTTGACCTGGGCACCGGAGATGGACGGTTGCTGGCGCTGGTTCGAAGGCAGCATCCCGATACCGAAGCCGTAGCCGTCGACTTTTCTCCGGCTATGCTGGAGGCGGTAGGCAAACGCTTCGCCGGGGACCCGCGCGTTTCTATCGTGGATCACAATATGGATTCTCCTCTGCCAGCGCTCGGGAAGTTTGATGCTGTGATCTCGAGCTTTGCCATTCATCATCTGGTGCATGAACGGAAACGGGCGCTGTATGCAGAGATTTACAGGTTGCTGAACGCGCGTGGTGTGTTTTGTAATCTGGAACACGTGGCTTCGCCTACACCTCGGCTGCACGAGGAATTTCTGCGCCGCATTGGGTTTACGGTCGAGACGGAAGATCCTTCGAATAAGCTGCTCGACGTGGAGACACAGCTCGGCTGGCTACGCGAAATTGGTTTTACAGATGTCGATTGCCAGTGGAAGTGGCGGGAACTGGCGCTGCTGAGCGGGAGACGGGCCTAAGGCTGCTTTCTCCGGCAGAAAAATTCGTCGGTCTCGCGCCAGCTGCCGTCCGGGAGCTTTTCTTCATTCAGAATGTGGAATTCGTCCGAGCCCTTCTTCGTAATCGTCTGACGGAGCTCGCAATCGATTCCTAACATGGTGAGCGGGCCGGAGAAGACGATGGTGTCACCCTTCCATCCGTGCGACTGCAAGACGCCGAACAGGCCCTCCGTGAAGGTCATCATCCAGCGGTTGCTGAAGGGATCGAAGGTCAGGTAAGGGCGAGCCTTGGCACCATGGCCGCTGACCGTGTAGCGGGAGCCATTGTCAGCGAGTTCGTAGGTGTAGTAGTAGGTGTCCGTATAGGCGGGAGTGGTGGGGGTGGCACGGACATGGTTTTCGAATGCCCAATCGCCGATCAGCCATTTGAATTCTTCGATTCTCTGCTGGCGGATCGCGGGAAATTTCGCTAGCGCGGGTAGATTGAAAATAAGGACTTTGCGATTGGGATCGAAAGCCATCAGGCCGCGGCTGACTAGTTGTTCGAAGATCAGCATAGTCCTCTTAAGACTGTCATCCTGAGCGTAACAGGATGCGCGCGAAGCGCGCTTCCTGCGGAGTCGAAGGATCACTTTCAGCTTGAATCAAAGCTGACTTACAAGGGAATTCGTATTGATTCACGTACGAATTCGGAGGATAACGAAGCGCGTAGGGATCCTTCGACTCCGCATGCCGATTCACTTTGTGAATCTGCACGCTCCGCTCAGGATGACAATCTGTTAGCAATCCAGTTGCCTGCTTCGCGCGTGCCCAGCGAGCCGCCGATATCTTGCGTCGTCTTCTTCTGGCGTACTGCTTCCAGCACCGCAGCCTCGATCCTGTCAGCCTCTTTCGTGAACTCTAGGTGCCGCAGCAACATGGCCGCCGTCAGAATCGCGCCGAAGGGATTCGCCTCGTTCTTTCCGGCGATCGGTGGGGCAGAGCCGTGGACCGGTTCGAACATCGACGTTTTGCCGGGATGAATGTTGCCGCTGGCAGCCATCCCGAGTCCTCCTTGGAGTCCGGCGGCGAGGTCGGTGATGATGTCGCCGAACATGTTGTTGGTCACGATCACGTCGAACTGGCGGGGATCGCGGACCATCTGCATGCAGAGGGCGTCGACGTACATATGCTGCGCCGTGATTGCGGAATATCCGGCGCTGACTTCCTTGAAGACGCGCTGCCAAAGGCCGCCGGCGTGCGTCATAGCGTTTGACTTGTCGGACATCAGAACTTTGCTGCGCGGGGAACCGTCTAGTTTCGAGTGCGTCTGGCAATATTCAAAGGCGTAGCGGATGATACGTTCGACGCCCTTTCGGGTGTTGATGTCTTCCTGCGTAGCGATCTCGTCACTAGTTCCCTGCTTGAACACGCCCCCGGCGTCGGTATACACGCCTTCGGTATTCTCGCGGAGGACGACGAAATCCACATCTTTCGGTTCAACGCCCTTCAGCGGACATAACGCGGCATCGAGCAGGCGGACTGGCCTCACGTTGGCGTATAGATCCATCTTGAAGCGCATGCCAAGCAGGATTTCTTTGGCATGAATATTCGTCTTCACTCGAGGATCGCCGAATGCGCCGACGAGGACGGCGTCGAAGTCGCGGGTTAGCATGGCGAATCCGTCGGGCGGCACCGTGGTCTGATCGCGCAAATAGCGATCAGAGCCCCAGTCGAACTCGGTTAACTCGACTGCTGCGCCCGTAGCCTGTATGGCCTTAACTGCCTGCGGAATCACCTCTTTACCAATGCCATCCCCGGGTATGACGGCGATGCGCTTGAGGGCAGCGTTTTTCGAGTCCACGGCAGGAACGTTAACACACTCGCTATAATCGAATACAAGTATGGGGCTTACGGCTTTGCAGGCAAATGGTGAGGGACTGGGCGCGGCGGCGGTCGCTGACTATCGCGGCGCCGCGTCTGCGGCGCGCTTCAGCGATCGGGATACGGAATTCGCGAGGCTGCGCGAGCACTGCGGGGTCTATGACCTCGGGTATCGCGCCAAGATTTCTCTCACCGGCAGCGACCGCGTGCGCTGGCTGAATGGGATGGTAACGAACAACGTCCGCGACCTCGTCGTGGGACAAGGTGTGTATGCCTTCCTGCTCAATCCGCAGGGACACATCCTGGGGGATCTTTATGCTTACAACCGGGGTGAGTCGATCGTGGTCGACACCGACCGTAGCCAGGTTGAAAAGATGCTCGCGACCTTTGACCACTACATCATCATGGATGACGTCGAGGTTAAGGACCTGAGCGATTCGATTACGACGCTGGGCATTGGAGGGCCGAAGTCGCGCGAAATTCTGTCAGCTGCGGGGATTGCCATCCCAGGCACGAACCCTCTGGAGATCTTCGAGGCGAAGTGCACATGCGACTGCGAATGCACGCAGTGCACGGCCGTGCGCGGCGAGGATGCTGCGTTCGAGACTTACGAGTTGTGGCTAACTCCGGGCGACGTTCGAAAGACCTGGGACGCTCTGGTAGCGCACGGCGCCACGCCCGTCGGGTCCGAAGCGCTCGAGATCCATCGCATTGTCTCAGGCATTCCGATGTACGGCGTCGATATCCGGGAGCGCGATCTGCCGCAGGAGACGGAGCAGGCTCGCGCCTTAAATTTCAACAAGGGCTGCTACGTCGGGCAGGAAATTGTGGAACGCATTCGCTCACGTGGCGCGGTGCACCGGAAGTTTACCGGATTCCTTGCGGATGCGGACGAGCCGATCGCAGCAGGCACGAAGGTCGTCGCCGGAGAGAAGGAAGTGGGTGAGGTGACGAGCGTCGCGTTGGTGCCCGTTCCAAGTGGAAAAAAGACGATTGCGCTGGGATACGTTCGCCGCGAACTCGGCGCTCCCGGCCGCGAAGTGATGATCAGTGGCGTGAATGCCAATATCGTTCCATTGCCGGTGCCAGAGGCTTTGCTGTCGGGGGACCGCAGTGCGCCCGTTGCGCGTCCGGCATAATAGACAGTAATCGATTTCTGATGAGGAAGAAGCTATGGCTGACAAGAAACAGGATTCCAGTTTCAAAGTAACTGACCGACGGCTGTTCACATCCGACGGCGAGTTGAGGTCCGACGTGCCGGAGGAAGTGGAAACGCCGAAGCCGGAGCCGACTACCGCCGCTACAGAGACCGCGGCAAAGCCGCCGGCGACGACGGATGGCGAGGCAACGGAGCGCGAGATGCCTGTTCCGCCCACCAAAGCCGAGCAGGACGCACAAGCCGCGGCCTATCGCCAGTCCTCCAAGGACCTCGACAACGAGGTCGAACTCAGCGGGCACTCCGCGAAAGAGTTTGAAATTACCTTCGAGCGATTCATGGCCCAGCTCTATATGACGGCAATGCTGCAACTGGGGTTGATGCGCCAGCAGGGCGAACAACCGCGAGTTGACATCATCGGCGCGCGGCTGACAATCGATACGCTCAGTCTGATCTCGGAGAAGACGAAAGGCAATCTCACCGCCGCCGAAGAGAATTTCCTGCAGAACAGTTTGTACGAATTGCGCATGGCCTATGTGGAGGTAACGAACGCTCTCGCGCGTCCGCCGCAGCCTGGACCCGCGACTGGTACGACCGGAAGATGAAAGCGACTTTGACCGTGCTGGGCAGCGGGACCTCGATGGGCGTCCCCACGCTTGGTTGCGACTGCGCTGTTTGCCGTTCGAAAGATCCGCACGACCGTCGGACTCGGCCCTCCATCATGCTTGAGTACGGCAACCGGGTCGTGTTGATCGACACCACTCCCGATTTTTACATGCAGGCGGTCCGCGAGAACATCAACCATATTGACGCGGTTTTATATACCCACACCCACGCTGATCATATTCTGGGCATCGACGACCTGCGGCCGCTCAGCTACCACCACAAGCCGGAGAAACTCCCGCTGTACGCGCGTCCGGACGCCGCGGCTTTTCTGCGGAGGATGTTTTCCTACATTTTCGATGCCGACTATAAATTCGGCGGGCTGGCGCAGCTGGAACTGCACCCAATCGATGGGCCCGTCGATGTGTTTGGAGTACGCTTCGAGCCGGTCATTCTGATCCACGGCGAAACGCAGATTTACGGATATCGATTCGGCTCGAGCGCGTATCTCACCGACCACAGCGAGATTCCCGAGTCATCGATGGATCAACTGCAGGGGCTGGACATTCTGTTCCTGGATGCGCTGCGGCACAAGCCTCATCCAACGCATTCGACGGTGAAGAATTCCCTGGCAATTGTGGACCGGCTCAAGCCGAAGCGCGCTTTCTTCACACACATCTGCCATGATCTGGGGCACGAGGCGACCAATGCCAACCTGCCAAAGCATGTGCGGTTGGCATATGACGGGATGAAGTTAGAGTTTGAGATCTAAGGGCGGGCGTCAGAACCTCAGGCGTCAGTCAGAGAGATCTACTTTGCTGAAGTCCGACGTCTGAAGTCCGACGCCGGTTTTGTTTTTTATGCGCGTCTTTCACAAACTCGAGGATGTCCCTGCCGATTTCGGGCCTACGTTCGCTACCGTGGGGAACTTCGACGGAGTGCATCAAGCCCACGCGCATGTACTGAGGGACATCGTCGCGCGCGCGAAGGCCAACGGCGCCCAGGCGGTGGCGGTCACCTTTGAGCCGCATCCTACGAGAATTCTGAAACCGGAAGCCGGACTCAAGCTGCTCACGCCAACTCCCGAAAAACTGCGCTGGCTGGAAAGCACGGGAATTGACGCGGTGCTGCTGCTTCCCTTCGGCCGCGATCTGTCACTGATGACGCCGCGCCAGTTCGCTGAGCGCATCCTCAAAAAGAAGTTGCACGCTCGCGAGGTTCATGAAGGCTTCAACTTTCGCTTCGGACACAAGGCCGTGGGCGACGTGAACATGCTGGCGGAATTTGGGCGCGAGATGGGATTTGAGGTGAAGGTCTATCCCGAGATGAAGTTACGGGGAGAGACCGTGTCGAGCAGTCAGATTCGCAGATTGATCGGCGAGGGACGCGTGAGTCGCGCACGCCATCTGCTGGCGCGGCCGTTTTGCATCCTGGGCAATCCGGGGCGCGGCCGCGGTTACGGATCGAAGTACACCGTGCCTACGATCAACATGGCGCGGTATGAGGAACTAGTTCCCAAGGACGGCGTGTACATCACCTGGACTCGCGTCGGGAGCGAGCGGTTTGATTCGGTGACGAATGTAGGAAATCGTCCGACATTCGGCGCGGAACTGTTCGCCATCGAAACGCATCTGCTGAATTTTCATCCGCTTGAATTGACGCCGGATACGGAAGTGGAGATCTGCTTTCTCGAGCGACTGCGGGACGAGATCAAGTTTCCGTCTGTCGAGGCTCTGCGCGAGCAAATCGCGCGGGATGTGAAGAAGGCGCGGCGGTATTTCCACCTGCTGCGGCTTCGTAGAAGGCCGGCATAGGACCCTTCGCCGCGGAGGACACAGAGGTTCACAGAGGAAACGGGCCCGTATGTCCTCTGTGGTCCTCCGTGCGCTCCGTGGTGAAAGTCTTTGAAACTGCCTAATGAGGCAAGTATCCGACTTCCATCGGCAGCTTACTGTCTACACGGATCACACTCACGCTGTTATCGATCGAGCGGACCTCGATCAGTCCCAGCGCGCCCGGTTCCGCCTGCACGGCCTTGATTACGTCGGCATCGGTGTCGACAAAGATGATCGTATCCTTGTGTGCAATCGCGAACCCGGTCCATTCTCCCGGCGACATCTTGTTCAGGCGCTCGAGCGCTTCCCTCTCGCCGGCCGAGTCCTTGTGAAGAACGAGGATGACGTTCTTTCCGTCGGCCCATTTCTTCACTTCCCCGCGTATGATTTTCGTCAACTGCGCCGACGTCACGTTGGCCACAGCATTGTCTTTATTCACAATCACGGCCGTGTGGTGGGCGAAGCAGGGGGTAAGGGTGGCGAAGAAAAAGGCGAGCGCACAGATCGTAAAGCGCATTCTCATGACTCAACCTCAAGATGTTTTTCGGGGGTAACGAAAGGGTAGCGATTGGGGCGACGACTGTTGTCACGAAAATGTCATCCGGCGCACGGAAGTAATCTCCGGGTAATCCGATTGTTGAATTTTGATTGTTGATTGTTGAATGAAAGCTGGGCTGCCGGCTGGCGATTGTCTGCGGCCCGCATTTCATTCGACGGTCAAAAATCAACAATTAACAATGATTCCGGTACAATCGCCGCGCGACCGAACCTATGGCCATTGGCCCCATCCAGTTGATTCGTCAGGCGACCCCAGGGCAGCGGAGGACTTTGCTCGCGGCGGCGATGGGTTGGGCGCTCGATGCCTTCGACGCGATGCTGTACTCCCTCGTGCTGGCCATGCTGATGCGCGATCTGGGCATGAGCAAGACCACCGCCGGGTCTCTCGGGACACTCACCTTGCTGGCATCGGGGATTGGCGGAGTGTTTTTTGGATTTCTGGCGGATCGTATCGGTCGTAAGCATGCGCTGATGGCGAGCATCCTGACGTATTCGCTTTGTTCATTCGCATCGGGGCTGGCAAAGAGCATTGCGATGTTGGCGGTGGCGCGATTCCTGCTCGGGTTGGGCATGGGCGGCGAATGGAATACCGGTGCCACGCTGGTGGCCGAAACATGGCCCACCGAACTTCGCGCCAAGGCGATTTCGATTGTGCAGAGTTCGTGGGCGCTGGGGTTCGCCGCCGCCGCGCTGGTGGCGGGGCCGGTGTCGCGGTTTTACGGATGGCGGGCGGTGTTTTTCGTGGGGATATTGCCGGCGCTGATTACATTGTGGATTCAGAAGAGCGTGCCGGAGTCGGGGATGTGGCAGGAGCGTGCCACTGGGGCTAAAGCCCAGTCATCTACCCCGCCGGGGCGCGGCCCTGAAGGGCCGCTCTTCCACGGAACTGCCGGCGATTCCGCCACTTCACGAACTTATTTGAGTTCAATCACTTCGCCAATGCAACTGCCTCCTCGCGCGTTGTCTCACGATACTGCCTCTGCGCGGGAAGCCGGCTTCGTCACCATCTTTCAACCACCGTATTTGAAGCACACCATCGCCCTGCTGCTATTCAATTTCTTTGCGATGTTTGCCTGGTGGGGGCTGTTTACGTGGCTTCCGCCATACCTGTCGCTTCCGATCGAGCAAGGCGGGCGCGGGTTCGGCGTGATGGGGATGACCACGCTTATGGTTGTCCTCAATCTGTGCGGGATGTTTCCCGGGTACGCCAGCTTCGGATGGGTAGCCGATCACATCGGCCGCCGGAATGCATTTCTCGTCTAC
>QIAL01000121.1 GCA_003225535.1 Acidobacteriota bacterium
GTTTGAGAGTCACCTCACGTACGTGGCGGCGCAGATCAAACTCCGGGTCGTACTCCCAACTGGGAAGGCCGAGAGCGAACGGCGCGGGCACGACGCGTTTGAGATAGCGAGGCAGAAGCGGCAGTTTCGATTCGATGAACTGCAGACAGTCTTCGAACAGAACCTCACCCTCGAAAATGCAGATGCTGGCCACATTGAGCGGCATCCCTTCCCGCTCCAGATGCAGGAAGACGGTGTCACCCCAGGAAAGGCGGTCACTCTGTTGGTGGCTCTGCACGACAGGACTCCTATTCAGTTGCGCGACAAAAGCGCACCTCAGTTCACGAAAGTAAAACGATGCGCAAGCTTCACCAGTTTGAGCACCTTATAGACATCGACGTTGACGCCGCGTAACACGATCTTGACGGCTTTCTCGTCCGCGATGCGGGCAAATCCTTCCATCGCTTGCAGCGCGTTTGAGTCGATTCGTCGCACCGAGGAGAAGTCCAAAACCGCTTCGCCTTGCGAGCAGTCCAGATTTCCTCTGGCCTCTTGCAGGTCAAGCACGACGCGCTCTTCATCAATGTTCAGAAACACGGGAATCATCGGCATACGCACCGCCACCCGTTATTTGGTCTGTTCCTGCAACGAATCAGCCGCCTTGGCCGCCCCTCGCCCCTCGTACGCCTTCCAGAACAGTTCCGCCATTTCGCTCATTAGGGGCATGCGAGGGTTCGATCGCCAGGACGGGTCGTCAACCGCTATCTTGACCAGGTCGGGTACGGCCTGCTCAAACTCTTTCTTTGAAATTCCTAACTCGGCGATCGACTGCGGAAATTCCAGTTCATCGAGCAGTTGCGCTGTGGCTGCTATCAGGTTCTTCACCTTCTCATCCACCGAATGCCCGCCCAGCCCGAGCAAATCCGCGACCGTCGCATACTTCTTATGCGCCACGTATCCCTTGGTGTAAGGCGAAGGCATGAACTTGGTGGGTACAGAAGCGTTATAGGCAATGACGTGTGGCAACATGAGCGCATTGGCGCGACCGTGAGCGACGCCGAAGCGCGCACCGAATGCATGGGCCAGTGCGTGATTCAAGCCCACCGACGCGTTGGAGAATGCCATCGCCGCAATGCAGGCGGCGTTGTGCATCATGCAACGCGCCTCTTCGTCGTCGGGATGCTTATAAGCGATAGGCAGATACTTAAACACCAGCCGAATCGCCTGCATGGCGTTGGAGTCGGTATAGGCTGAAGCAAAAGTCGAAACTCCAGCTTCCAGCGCATGGGTCAGGCAGTCGACTCCGGTATCCGCCGTCAGGCTCTTCGGCATGGACATGACAAACTGAGGATCAACAATCGCCACATCGGGGGTCAGTGAATAATCCGCGAGCGTGACCTTGCGCCCAAGATCCTTGTCGATCAGCACGGCAAACGGAGTGATTTCGCTGCCCGTTCCGCTGGTCGTGGAGATGGCAATCAACCGTGCCCGGTTAGTTTTTTCCGTCGGATACTGGATCACTCGCTTGCGCAGATCGAGAAAGGGCGCGGCCAGATATTCCAGGTCCGCCTCCGGTGATTCGTACTTGAGCTTCATGATCTTCGCCGCGTCGATGACCGACCCGCCGCCCAGTGCGATGATCTGGTCCGCTTTGTAGAAATTAAGCGCCTCCACTCCTTGCAGGATGACCTTGACCTCGGGCTCCGCATCGGGAATGACCTGGACATGAACGTGCGTCTTTGGGCAGATGTGCCGCCGGACAATGTCCACGTGGCCGATTCGTTCCAGACTCGGATTGGTAACGATAATGGTCGAGAGCGACGGGAACTGGCGCAAATTCTCCACCGCGTTCATATTGAAGTAAATTTGATTGGGAACTCGGAACCACATATGGTTTTGTGTTCTGCGGGCCACGCGCTTTACGTTCAGATAATGAAAGATGTTTACGTTGTCGGTGGTGCTGTTGCCGCCGCCTGTCCCGCATCCAAAGGAAAAAGTGGGAGCGAGATCGTTGTAGACCGAGCCCAGCGCGCCGACGGATCCCGGAGAGTTGACAATGATCCGCCCCGCGTTGATGACGTTCCCAAACTTGCGGATAACGTCCTCATTGCGCGAGAAGATGACCGCAGTGTGTCCAAGGCCTCCCGCATGGTTCACGTCCACACAGACTCTGAGTGCCTCACCGACCGACTTTGCTCGATAGACCGCCAGTACCGGAAACAACTTCTCGACGGACAGAGGATGTTCACGGCCCACACCTTGAATCGGTGCAATCAGAAGCTTGGTGCTGGACTTCACTGATAGACCGACGAATCGGGCGATATCAGTAGCCTTCTGGCCGACCGCCATTGGCTGCATAAATCCGGTTTGCGGATCAATCACTGCACGCTCCAGCAGCTTGGTTTCTTTCCCGCTGCAAATATGCGCACCCAAGTCCGCAAATTTTTTCAGTACCTCGTCGTAAATCTCGTCGTCGATCACCACTGTCTGCTCGGACGCACAGATGGTTCCGTTATCGAAGGTCTTGGAAATAATGATGTCGACCACCGCCGTATTCAGGTCCGCGGTCTTCTCCAAATAGACCGGCGTATTTCCTGGGCCGACACCTAAAGCGGGTTTGCCGGAACTGTACGCGGCCTTGACCATGCCTGGCCCACCGGTGGCATCAATCAATCCCACATCTTTATGCTTCATCAGGTAGGCGTTGTCCGGAAGAGTGGGCGATTCCAGGCAAGTAAACACGCCCTCTGGGGCGCCATGCTTCAAAGCGGTCTCGTACATGATCCGTACGGCCTCAGCGCAACAATGCCACGCCTTCGGGTGCGGGCTGAACACAACCGCATTCCGGGTCTTAATGGCCATGATGCACTTGAACAAGACCGTGGAGGTGGGGTTCGTGATAGGCGTCAGCGAGAAGAGGACTCCGATTGGTTCGGCCATCTCCACCAGATTGCGCTCGGGAAGGTTGCGGATGATGCCCACAGTACGTTTGTCTTTGACGTAGTTGTAGACAAACTCACTGGCCACCATATTCTTGATGACCTTGTCTTCCATTACTCCGAGCTTGGTTTCTTCAACGGCCAGGCGGGCGAGGTGTTGTGCCTGTTCCAGTCCCGCGAGGACCATCGCTTTGACGATGCGGTCGACGTCCTCCTGATTGAACTGGGTGAAGACTGCAGCGGCGGTCCTGGCTTGATGGACCAGTCCGTCCAGATAACCTATGCGCTCCGCACTGAGGCTTTCTGGGTTAAGCGGGATCTGGACCCGCTCCTTAACTGCTTCGCTTGCGATCATTGCTGCCTCCGATGCGCTCTCTCACTTTCGCCGGTGCAAGCACGCTTCGCTCTTACTCTGTCTTTCTACGCGTAGTCGATCGGATTCTTCTCCAGCCAGTGTTCATCGCGGGTCTTGCTGACACGCTTCCATGAGTTGGAAGCGACAGTCGCGCTCAACTGCCGGCTCTCCCAAATCACGCCGGCGCCAAACGCGACTGCTCCACCTAATAAGCCACAGACCAGGGCTCTGGCTCTGGAACGCCGCCCGGTCCCGAAGTATCCACCCAACGCTCCCAGACACGCGCCAATACCGGCAGGTGCCAGCGCCTGCAGAGCAGACTCCCCGAGAAACGAAGCCAGCGATTCCTCTTTGAGGAATTCGCCTTCTCCTGCGCGTGCTCCCTCCAGTGCGGAATCTACTAGCTTGCGCCCGTAGTCAACGTTGGATTTTGACCATTCCATAACATTCATTGGACTACCTCACGGATGCAGCGGATCACTTTCACACGCTCACCCTTGGTGGTGATTACGCCGCCGTCTGCGAACTTTCCATTTTCGATTCGATGAGCTCGAGCAATTCTTCGAAGGTCATGCCTCGATCAAGCATGCCGATGAGATCGTGCACGTCAAAGCCTACCGCTTCCCCCGCATATATGAATCTCTCGATCGCTTCGTAAACTGAAACTTCGTGGGATTCGCGCAAGCGCGTGAGAAGAGCTTCGAAGGTATTAGCTGACTGGATTCCTACGGGCACCACACCTCAACCTCGTTCCCAAAATAGAACTCCGGTTGTGGGAGAGTCTGCAACCCATGTCACGTCGCGTTGTGACCTAGGTCACACGGTCTCGAATGACCTTGTGTCCGGTTGCGTACACTCGACGAAGTAAGGGCTGTGAATGGAGACGTGCTTCGCCAATGGGGGCGACTGGCTGACGGAGATTAAAGAGGATCGTAAAATTGCGCCCGGGCCTGAGTGTTCTAGACCCGGGCGCCCGCGGAGAGAAATCGGTTGTCGTTGGCTGTTCGGACTTAGTCGCCCGAAGGCATGAGCGACTCCTCCATCGGCATGATTTCCGGGATAGCGGACGGGCACTCGCCCAGGATAGGCTGACAGGCCGCATTCGGGCCATGCTTTGACTGCGCTTGCGCCTTTGTCCCGGCAAACTGCTCCTGCTCGGTCGACCCTTCCAGTGCCGTGGTCGAGGCGGTGCCGGCTGCGATCACCTGCGTGAGCGCGTCGAAGTATCCGGTGCCCACAAAGCGCTGGTGCTTTACGGCCTGGTATCCATACTGGCTTTCACGGGCGAATTCTTTTTCCTGCAGGCGGGAGTACGCTGTCATGCCGCTGTCTTTATATCCGCGCGCCAGTTCGAACATGCTCAAGTTCAAAGCGTGGAATCCGGCCAGCGTAACAAACTGGAATTTGTATCCCATCTTCGCGAGTTCCCGTTGGAAGGTGGCGATGGTTCGGTCGTCCAGGTTCTTCTTCCAATTGAAAGACGGCGAACAGTTGTATGCCAGCATCTTGCCCGGATACTGGGCATGCACGGCCTCTGCGAAGCGGCGCGCTTCCTCGAGATCAGGATGCGAAGTCTCACACCAGATCAGGTCAGCATAAGGAGCATAGGCAATGCCGCGCGCAATGGCCGACTCCAGTCCTCCGCGAATTCGGAAGAAACCTTCCGCGGTCCGTTCTCCGGTGATGAANNATCAGCGTGGGCACGCCTAGCACATCGGCGGCGAGACGAGCCGCAACCAGTTTTTGGATGGCTTCCGAGGTCGGGACCAGAACTTTTCCACCGAGGTGTCCGCACTTCTTCGCAGATGACAGCTGGTCTTCGAAGTGGACGCAAGCCACACCAGCCTCGATCATCGCTTTCATCAATTCGAAGGCGTTCAAGGCGCCACCAAATCCGGCTTCGGCATCGGCCACGATAGGAGC
This sequence comes from Acidobacteriota bacterium, assembly GCA_003225535.1. GTDB lineage: Bacteria > Acidobacteriota > Terriglobia > Terriglobales > Acidobacteriaceae > Sulfotelmatobacter. The sequence goes on from QIAL01000121.1 coordinate 5,197, forward strand.
CATCCAGTAGATGCCGTTCTTTCCGTCAAGGTGATGAATCTGGTCGGCGCGCATCAGCGCATTGTTGATGCGACGCGCCACGTTGGGAACGCTATCGGCCGGGTACAGGCTCTGATCGGGGTACATGTGGCCTGCATCGTTGGCGTCGGCCGCAACTTGCCAACCACTAAGGTAGATCGCCTTTAAACCGGCCTGCACCTGCTGCACTGCCTGATTGCCGGTGAGTGCACCGAGAGCCGGCACGTAAGTTTCGTTGTGCAGCAGCCACCAGAGCCTCTGCGCACCGAGACGGGCTAACGTGTGCTCCACCTGGATTGAACCCCGCAATTTGACGACGTCCTGCACGCTGTACGGGCGTTTGACGCCTGTCCAGCGGGGATCCGTGTTCCATTGTTGTTCTGGTGTGGTTTGAGAATGCATGTGTGAAGTCTCCTCTGCTGTGTGCCCGGCCGGGTTCCAGTAGAGCGCATCGCAGGAGGCATCACAAACGGGCTCGTCCGTTTTGACCCGGTCGCCCGTTTTGTTCTACTGGCAAGACACGCTCTCCTGAAGAGCCGTACCATAAGCACATGGCAACCATCGCAACCCGCAGTGAAATCGAAACCCAGATCCTTACCCCGCAAGCAAGCCGCTTCCTGACCCGCATGGCGCGTGAGTTCGAACCGCGCCGGCGCGAACTTCTTGAGCGCAGGCGGACTCGGCAGATGGAGATCGACGCCGGTGCTTTGCCTGGATTCCTTCCCGAGACAGCGCACGTCCGCGAATCGGAATGGACGGTCGCGCCGATCCCGCGGGACTTGCTCGACCGGCGCGTCGAGATCACCGGCCCCGTCGACCGCAAGATGATCATCAATGCGTTGAATTCCGGCGCCAGCGTATTCATGGCGGACTTTGAAGATTCGAATTCACCCACCTGGATGAATAACCTCGAGGGACAGGCGAATCTCCGCGATGCGGTGGAAGGCACTATCAGCTTCGTGAGTCCGGAAGGAAAGCGCTATCAACTCAACGAGCGTGTGGCAACGTTGTTGGTGCGTCCTCGAGGCTGGCATTTGGACGAAAGACATTTCCTGGTGGATGGAAAGCCCATCTCCGGGTCCCTGTTCGACTTCGGACTCTACTTCTTTCACAATGCACACACGCTGATCCGCAAAGGAACGGGACCGTACTTCTATTTGCCAAAGTTAGAAAGTCATTTAGAAGCGCGCTTGTGGAACGATGTGTTCTGTTTTGCGCAGGATGAACTCGGCATCCCGCGCGGCACGATCCGCGCCACCGTGCTGATCGAAACGATACTGGCCGCTTTCGAGATGGACGAGATTCTCTACGAATTGAGGGAACACTCCTCGGGATTGAACTGCGGCCGCTGGGACTACATCTTCAGCTTCATCAAAAAGTTCCGGAACCGCCCAGACTTTGTGTTGCCCGATCGGTCCACTCTGACCATGGAAAAGCATTTCCTGAAGTCCTATGTAGAACTGCTGATCCAAACTTGTCACCGCCGCGGGATTCACGCCATGGGCGGCATGGCGGCACAGATTCCCATCAAGAACGATCCTGCCGCCAATGAGAAAGCGTTGGAGAAAGTGCGTCAGGACAAACTGCGGGAAGTGACTGCCGGACATGACGGTACATGGGTTGCGCACCCCGGCCTGGTACCGATCGCCAAAGAGGTTTTCGATCGGCAAATGACTGAACAAAATCAGATCAGCCTCCGACGCGATGACGTGCAGGTCAATGCCAATGATTTGCTAGCTGTCACTGAAGGCAAGATTACAGAAGAAGGTCTGCGCTGGAACATCGACGTCGGGTTGCAGTATCTGGAGTCCTGGCTGCGAGGTTCCGGCTGCGTTCCTATCTACAATCTGATGGAAGATGCGGCCACAGCCGAAATCTGCCGTTCCCAGGTATGGCAGTGGGTGAAACACGGGGCCACGCTTGCCGACAGCCGACCCGTCACGCAAGACATGGTTCGTCAAACTATCGCGGAGCAGAAAGGCAAGTTGAAGGGCGGGCGCATGGCGGAAGCGGCAGAGATCTTCGAGCGGATGATGACCAGCGCGGATTTCGCGGAATTCCTGACGCTGGAAGCATATGATTACATCGATTAGGAACAGGCAAGGCGCCTGCGCGGACGATGAGCCACCACTCCGCCGAGATCCCCGATGAGTTTTTCGCGCAACTCAAGCGAGATCTGGTGTGCCGGCGCGTGGGACGCGGTTTGGAGCGCCTGGAAGAACGTCGCTCCCTACTGACCTCGTTTGACCCCGAAAAGAAACATGCTGCTCTACTCGCCGGCTATTTGGCCCAGTGGGTGGACGTGGGATTTCAACGGCCAGGACTGGTCAAGGAAATCGTCGGGAAGTTCTCTCGTGCTGTGCGCGCACACTTGCCTCTGCATGACTACTTGCATCTGCGCATGGCAGAAGGCATGGTGGCGATGGCGGAGGAGTCCACGGACGAAGCCATTCAGCACTTCGAACTTGTCCTCAGTCTCGAACAAGAGACGGATGATGAGGAACTGCTGTCGATCGCCAATTTCTGGAAGGGCCGCTGCCTGCGCATGAAGGGCGAGTACGACCAGGCCCTGGCGTTCGCGGTAAAGGGCAGAGACCTCGCCTGGAAACTGGGTCACCCGCCGATGGCGGCGGTTATGCGAGTACTCGAGAGCTGGCTCTTTTTCCAGAAGGGCAATGCCAATCATGCTCTCCAGATTTTGCAGGCGGCAGAAGCCATTCTGCGCAAGACGGACGACTATCTCACTCTGGGCAACATCCATTCCTCCTATGGGCGGATCGCCCGCCGCCAAGGGCGTTATCAGCACGCCATCGAGAGTTTCACAACCGCGATTGCGTTTTACCGCAAGCTCGATCCGCAGCATCGCAATGTAGCCCGGTCTCTCAACAATATGGCCTACGTCAAGCGGCTCATCGCGCTGCAATTGCGGCGCAAGATCGATGCAGACGCAGAACGCCGCCGGAAGACCGCTACGCGCGGCGGGGCTCGCAACGGCAAAGACAAGCCGTCTTATCGCAGTCGATTTGAGCAACTGCGGGATGAGGCATTGGCCGAACTCGGCGAGGCGAAGGCCATCTATGAACAGCATTGGAATCATCATGGATTGGGCAGCGTGCACTTGAACTATGGATTTCTCCACCTGGACAACGGGGATATGGAAGATGCGGAGGCGGAGACGAAGATCGCTTTCCTCCTCGCAGATGAAAGACGCGACCATATCCTCATGGCACGCAGTCAGCTATTGCGCTGCATGATCGAAAACGCCCGCGTCGAAGAAGGGATCGGGGAGAGCACCGAACCCGGCGTCCATGCCCGGCTCGCACAGGATTATGTACAGGAGGCCATCGAACTCGCAAAGCACACCGAGAACCGGCGTCTCCTCGCTCACGCCTACGTCTGGCAGGGACTGACTTCCTGCAATCGCTTCTTTAATGACGCCGAGTCGGCGCGAGATTGGTATGACCAAGCACTCACCCTTTCAAAAGGCGTCCATGCCGAGGGCGCTTGGGACGATCTGCAAACGCTGAAGGCCCGAGTTCAACGCAGCGGCAAGGTCAACCCCACGCTGCGAGCTTGGTCCCAAGGTTCGGTTGGAGACAAGACGTTCCAGCAGATCACAGAGGAATTCGCGGAACTCATCATTCCCAAAGTTTGGGAGCGCGAGGGCCGAAAGATTTCGCGTGTGGCAGCTCGCCTCTGTGTTTCTCCCAAAAAGATTCGGGCCGTCCTCAGCCGCGCCGGACGAAGGAAGCCTCCAACGGGATGACTAATAGATAAGGCCGCGTTCAATTGATGACGCGTGTGCTGCGTCGCTCCATGTTGTCTCCCCTGCAGGAGGGACGAAACTCATGGCCCGCTCGGCCAGAGCGGTGATCGTCAGGCTTGGGTTGACGC
>QIAL01000122.1 GCA_003225535.1 Acidobacteriota bacterium
GATTGTTCCCAAGAGCATGCAGTTCTCCGCCGGATCCGGCACAAACTATCAACAGATGCCCGATCCTCAGCAGCCTGACGCGAATGTGCAGGTTGCCTCCGGCGCTCAGGCGGGACAAGCTCTTGTGTTCCAGATTTCCGGCGAAGGCACTCTGGGCGCCCGTCAGGAAAATGCTGGAGCTCCGGGCGGCGGAGGCGGTGGCGGTGGTGGCTCCCAGAGTGACAGCCGCCCCGGCGGTGGACTCGGTCCGCCGATCGACGCTCCCGACCCGCTGCAAAAATATCGCTGGTGGCTTCTCGGCGCGTTCGCGCTAGCTCTCGTCGTGGGTGGAGTCTACGTCGCCTCGCGCCAGCAAGCCGCCGCTCGCGCCTCTCGCGCCGGCGCCGGACTCTCGCAGATCGAAGACGCCGAAGATTTCGAAGTCCCCGCTCCCCCGCGCCAAACGCGTCAGCCCGCAACCAAGCCGCGCCCTGCACCCGTGGCGGAACCGCCAGCCCCGCGCAGTTCGTCAAAATTGCTGGAAGCCCTGAAAGACGAACTCTTCGACCTGGAAGTCGAGCACAAACAGGGCCGCATCAGTCAGCAAGAATACGAAAAGACAAAGGCCGCGCTGGACCAAACATTACAGCGCGCTTTAAAGCGCGAAGCCCAACGAACATCATAACGATCCCGAGGGTGCCCCACCCTTGTCGCGTTTTGTGCGACAGGGTGGGGTTTTTGACTTTTTTTGATTGTCTTGAATGTCCGGTGCCAGCGCACCTCCGTTGGAAGCGTCCGTTCTCGCGGTTCCATATCTCACACCTGTGCCGCCGTACTCCGAAATAATGGGGTTCCAGTACCATGAGTCCGAGGGGAGCGATATTCAAAAGACGAAAATCGGCGGGAACTCTAGCGGAATAGATCGGTGGCTGCAGGACGAAGCAGGTTGTGGACGGTGCCTGGGCCTGGGTCGTAAAGGAATCCGCGGACGATGCAGGCGGGGGCGCGATTAAGTTTGCCGCAGACGAGTCCGGCGGCCGAGGCCAGTTCGTCGGCAACAGCTTCGACGCTGGCCTTGAGCGTGTAGCCGTGGGAATCGCTGCGGCCGCGATCATCGCGCAGGGGCTTCATGCCCGCGATCCCGATGGCGAATTCGGTCAATCCTTCGCGCCAGGGACGGCCGAAGCTGTCCGTAATGATCACTGGGACCAAAATGCCGGTCTTCTTCTTCAGAGCGCGGCGGATGTTCGCGGCGGAACGGTCGGGATCCTCGGGTAACAGCAGCGCCGTCTTCCCGCCGTCCACGTTTGAGACATCGATGCCACTATTGGCGCAAAGAAATCCGTGGTGCGTCTCGGTAATAAGTACGCCATTCTTGCGTCTCAGGACAGAGCGACTCTCCTGAAGAGCCAGTTCGATCACCCGCGCATCGAGCTTGTATTGCTCCGCCCAGGCAGTCGATTCAGCCGACGGCTTGATCGTCGCGAGATCGACAAGCCGACCTTCCGCTTTGGAAACGATCTTGTGTTTGACGACGAGAATGTCGCCCGGTCGGAGCCGCTGGCGGCTTCGTCGCAGGGCTTCAACCAGCTTGTCGGCGATCGACGCACCCGGGACGATTTCATCCGCGAGAGTGATCGGGATGAGTCGGACCTCGCCAACTTTCGTTGTCTTTGCCATCGATTCGCGCAGGACTGCGGCGACTCTGGTTATACCGCATCTGCGCCGGTTGCGAGTAGGTCTGCGGGCAAGTTCCAACTCCGCGCCAGACGCTGGCCGCGAGTTTCGCCAGGAAGAGATAGAAGCTGCCGCAGGTCCGAAGGATTGTCCACGTCCACGGCGATCCCCGGCAGGTTCAAGACGACGCAGGGTTTGCCAGTGGCTTGCGCTGCGGCGTGATGCGGCTTGAAGCTGTCATTCCCAAAGCGAAGAGGAAATAAGTTCGCCGGACGGCGGAAAGCGGCATTGGTCCCGCGGCCGTCCCCTGCGGGCACGAGCACGCTTCCCTCGGCTGGCGCGTGTTTGTAAATTTCTTCCAGTTCCCAGGATTCAATCAGAGGAATGTCTGCAGGAATCACGAGCGTGCTTTTTTCTCCGCGTTCCATACATATCTGAGTGGCCATCTCAATCGCGCCGGTTTCCCCAGGGTTGTCCGGGTCGGGGATCACCTCAAACCGATACTCAGCTGCGAGCTTCATCGTGTAAGGATCGCTGGTGACAATGCCCACCTTGGGACGATTCTTCCAGTCATGGAGAGTCGTCAGCACGTCGGTCAGCATCTCTTGCGCCAGTTGTGTTCGTGCGGACTGATCAAGCACGGAAGCCAGTCGCTGCTTTGCCGAGGCGGTGTTCTTGATTGGAACCAGGATCACGGCTGGCGGTCCAGCCTGCGAAAGGAGGTATCCGAGGCCGGTTCAAGACTCGGGGCCACAAGAGAGAGGGCTTCCCGCGCGAGCGCAGCTTTGTCCTCAGCGCTGCGCATGATCGTCTGCGTACACTGTACCCGCAGTCCGGTTTGGCGAAGAACCTCAGCCGCACGGGAATCTCGTGTGTCACAGATCAGGACATCGAGGAAGTCCTCGTACGCGTGCGCCACACCGGCGATGGAGCACGGCAATCCGTGCGCCTCCATGAGAATGCCGGCTGGGCCGGCGACAGGAGCGTTCCCAACGATGGGGCTGATGGCAGCGACCTTCCCGCGAGTGTGCAACAAAGCGTCATGAATGCCCGGCACCGCCAGGATCGGACCGATGCTCGTGACGGGGTTACTCGGGGCGATCAACACTGCGTCAGCGTTCGTGATCGCGTCGATTACTCCGGGAGCCGGCTCCGCATCGGACGCCCCCGCGAAGCGCACCGACTTTACCGGATCCTGATACCAGCGCTGCACGAAATATTCTTCGAAACTAAGCTCACCGATCGGGGTATCGACACGAGTTTCTACCCGCGAGTTGCTCATGGGCAAGACTCGCGCCTTCACACCCAGCTTCTGCGAGATGACCGCTGTTGCTTCCAGAAGCGTCTTGCCTTCGGCGAGCAGGCGGGAACGCAGCAAATGCATGGCCAGGTCGCGGTCTCCTGTGTGGAACCATGTGGGCTCGCCTAGTTGTCCCATGGCCTGCAGGCAGAGGAAGGTGTCGCCTTTTACGCCCCATCCGCGCTCGCGGCTCAGCATGCCGGAGAGGACGTAGGTAATGGAGTCGATGTCGGGCGAGACGTAGAGTCCCCACCAGAGCAAATCATCGCCGGTGTTGACCACCAGCGTGATTTCTTCAGCGGGCATGACCTGGCGAAGGCCATCGACAAATTTCGCGCCGCCGGTGCCGCCGCTCAGGACGCAGATCAAGCCGCCCTCCGCGCGAGGCCGTCGTCGCCGGTCGCCGTTCTTAGTTTTTCCGAAAGCAATCCGGGTTTGGCCAGTAGCGGCTCGACGAATTCCGGATATACAGGCAGACGCTGGCGCAAGACGCTCCCCTTGGCCTCAGTGCGCACCCGCAACTGCTCAATGTGCGGCCACGGCTTTTCCGGATTGATGAAGTCGGGGGTCAGCGGCGAAATTCCTCCCCAGTCGTTGATGCCCGCATTGATCAAGTCTTCATAGTACGGCGCGGAAAGATTCGGTGGCGCTTGAATATTGACCTCGGGGAGTAGCAAGCGAGCTACCGCTACCGTGCGCAGCATCTCGCCGTGCGTCGGCTCGGGCCAGTTCGCCATCGGAATCGTCGGCTTGACGCGGAAATTCTGGACAATAATTTCTTGGATATGCCCGTAGCGTTCATGGAGATCTCGGATGGCCAGGAGCGTATCGACGCGGTCGTCCAGCGATTCTCCAATCCCAATCAGCAGGCCTGTGGTGAAGGGCACCCTCTGCTTGCCGGCTTCCTCGATGGTTCGCAGGCGCTTGGCCGGGACCTTGTCGGGAGCATTGTCATGCGCCCGTCCCGCAGCCATAAGGTCTGAGTTTGTGGTCTCAAGCATCAGCCCCATGCTAGGGGAAACGGCCGCGAGCCGCGCGACCCACTCTGCACTCAGCAGCCCGGGATTCGGGTGCGGCAACAGGCTCGTTTCCCGCAACACAAGTTCGCACATGGCCTCCAAATAATGCAGCGTCGACTTGTAGCCGAGATGACGAAGTGTTTCGCGCATCTCCGGAAAGAGGAGCTCGGGCTTATCGCCGAGGCTGAACAGGGCCTCCGTACAGCCGAGTTTCTGTCCGGCGCGAGCTACCTGCAGCACCTCATCGGGTGCCATCGTGTGTGCTCCGGGATCGCCGGGATCACGGCGGAAGGTGCAATACCCGCAGTAGTCGCGGCAAAGATTCGTTAGAGGGATGAATACCTTGCGCGAGTAGGTGACGACGCCGGGCTTGAAGCGCTCTTTTGCAGCACGGGCGGCCGCCAGCAGGCCCGGCAAACCGCCGTCTGGACAGCGGATCAGTTGAAGCGCACTCTCCCGAGAGACAGGCACGCCGGGGCGCAATTCGGCCGCACAGTTCTCCCGTCGGGATAGCGTACTGGGCGATAGGGCCACCTTGCCTCGAATGATACAACGGCGAGCGTGGTAATGTATGCGGTTGCTGCCGTAGAGACGTAGCTTGCTACGTCTCTGCCGACGGTGCATCGAATGACGGTTGGTTAAGATGTCGCGAGCAGCGTTTCGATCAAAATGACCCTGAATCCGGCCGAATTCCGCAAGGCCATGGGAGCCTTCGCCACCGGGGTGACGATCATCACCGTAGACCTCGACGGCGAGGTTCACGGCATGACGGCTAATGCGTTTACTTCCGTGTCGCTCGATCCCATGCTGGTGCTGGTCTGCGTGGATCACAGCACCCGCACCCATGCCCACCTGCATACCAAGAA
>QIAL01001042.1:0-371 GCA_003225535.1 Acidobacteriota bacterium
GACGCCGCCACGGGGGGAGATTTTTAGGATGAAAGAATTAGAACCATATTGGGGACGCCGTGCGTTGGATTTTGTCGAAGCAATCGAAGCATCGACGACCGCTGCGAGCGTCATCTCTCAATTTGAGAAGGTCATCGGCGAACTCGGTTTTCATGCCTACATCATGGCTGGCATTCCGATGTCGGGCCAGTCGCTCGCGGAGCTGACCATCGCCAACGGCTGGCCGGTGGAATGGTTCGAGTTGTACAATCGTGAGAATTTGCACGCGGTCGATCCGGTGCCACAGCATTGTTTCAATACCTTAAACCCGTTCGAGTGGAAGGACATGTCCTACGATCGCGAGCGCGACCCGGCGGCGCACCGCGTCATGA
>QIAL01001042.1:391-1198 GCA_003225535.1 Acidobacteriota bacterium
CCGTCAGCATCGCCGGAGAGCGGCCATATCTGGACGCCGAGACCAAGGGGGCGCTTCACCTGATGGGTGTCTTCACCCATGGCAGGCTCCGCGCGCTATACCGGCCGACCGCTGCGACATGCGGCCGGCGCCTTTCCAGCATCGAGGCTGAGGTGTTGCGCTGGGCGGCGCGCGGAAAGACCGCGTGGGAGACCGGTCAGATTCTCGGCATCTCGGAGCGGAATGTGCGCTGGCATATCGAGGAGGCGCAACGCAAGCTGATGACGAACAACAAAACGGCGACCGTTGCGGCGGCAATTGTCAACCGTGAAATCCTGATCTGAACTGGGAGTTCTGCCAGTAGAGGAAATCTACTGTTCTAGGCACGGTTGCCGCATGATTGAATCTCAATCAAGCGGTAGCTCAAATGCCCGAAATTCATGTGGTTCAAAGAGACAATCGCCATCTCTATCAAAATTATTTCGATCCCTATTTCCGGCTGCGTCACGACATTTACGTCAAGCAACGCAAGTGGATGGCGCTCGACCGGCCGGACGGGCGAGAAATCGATCAATTCGACACCGAGGATACGGTCTATCTGTTCTGCCTCGACGGCGGCCAACTGATCGGCGCCATGCGCGCGGTGCCGACGCTGTCGCCGACGCTCATGAGCGATATTTTTCCCTATCTCAGCATCCGCGCGCCGATCCATCGGCACGACGTCTACGAACTGTCGCGCGTCTTCGTCATTCCGGAGCGTCGCGGCGAGCATGCTGGGCCGCGGATCGAGATGCTGCTGCTGACGGCGATCATGGAATACGGCATCAG
>QIAL01000123.1 GCA_003225535.1 Acidobacteriota bacterium
AATTCTATGGCGGACGAGCGAAAATCATGGCTGCGGCGGACTGTGGAGTCTGGCCTGCAAAGAGGGTTTACGCGGGCTTATCAAGGAGTGCGTGTGGATCCGGGGAAATTCCTGCTGCAGTTGCGGGTGGCGTATCGCCTGCCGGTCAGCGGATATCACGGCGTGTACTCGCTTGAGATGCATGAGCTCGACTCCGTGGCGGATTCTATTATTCGCAGTGGAATGAAGATGGCGGCGGTCGAGGGTGCGGGATTCGGACTCGGCGGGTTGCTGACGATTGTGCCGGATCTGGGGATTCTTTCGGCGATCACGATGCGGACGATTCAGAAGCTGAGCTTGCTGTACGGATTCGAATACAACACGGACGACGAAATTGCGGAGTTGTGGGTGGCGGCGGCCAGCGCGGCGGGCGTCGATCTGAGCCGGGAACTGCTTGAGAAAGAAGTCATCAATAAATTTGTGCCGCGGGTCATCCAGCGGATCGCGGCGCGAGCCAGCACGGAAGTGGTGGAGAAGTGGGCTGGGCGGGTGATCCCGCTGACCAGTTCGGTGATTGGAGCGGGGTTGAACTATTGGTTTGTGCGGGCGTGGGGACGGCGCGCGCTGGCGCATTTTCGGCAGCGGCATTTGGCGGTGCGGCAGCGGGAGTACTCGCGCCTGATCAGTGGGGAGCAAGCCAGTCTGCCGGCAGGGAAGACTTAGAGGTGTGTCAAAGCCCCAGGCGTATTCTGGAACTCCGGCTTGCATGCTGAATTTTTCGCCGAGATTTGTGGTAGTGGCGCTCGGCTTCGCCTTCGCTTGGACAGCCGAGGCGGCTGTCGCCACATGTGCCGTGCGGGTGTCGCTACATCAGCTTGTGATACAAACAATAAGGAATGGCTAACTTTTCGTGCGCTGCAATTCTTTTTGATCTGGATGGGGTGCTTTGCGATTCGACGCGGCAAGTGGACCGCGAGTGGCGGGAGTGGGCCGCGCGCAAGGGCGTCGACGGCGATGCGGTGATGGCCATCGCGCATGGGGTGCGAACGATTGAGGTAATCCGCCGAGTAGCGCCGCATCTTGATGCTGAGTCTGAGGCGGCGGCGATCGAAAATCATGAGGCGCAGGATCAGCGCGGAGTCACAGTGATGCCCGGCGCTTTGGATCTCGTGCAATCTATTCCTGATGGGCGATGGGGTGTTGTCACCTCGGGCTCCAGGTTGCTCGCGCAAAATCGCTTGCGGCATTGCGGATTGCCGGTGCCTGAAGTTCTGATTACCTCTGACGACGTCACCCACGGGAAGCCGCATCCGGAGCCGTATCTGAAGGGGGCGGAGGGGCTGAGACATCGTCCCGCAGATTGTCTCGTCATTGAAGACGCACCTGCGGGGATTCAGTCAGCGAGCGCGAGCGGCATGAAGGTGTTGGGGATTACGAGTACATATGCGGCAGACGCCCTAACGCATGCTGACGCAGTGATTACAAAACTGGGGCAGGTTCGAGTTACTTCGAACGGAACGAGCAAGCTGGGAGTTGAGGTTCTTAGCGGAATACTGCCCTACCGGGGATAGCGTGATAACAAGTTCCTAGGCGCTCCGGCGCCTTGTGATCGATGTTGTTTCTTTCAGGCTGGCGCAATAACAATCTTCGTGCATAGCGCGACCGTCTTCGTCGGTTTTCGCGTCTTCGAGTTTGACCGGTTCAAAGCAACGCGGGCAGATCGGCGAATATGGGGCGGACGGCACTTCGAACATCTGAGAACACTCCCCTCGACAGTAATAGATCGGGACATTTCATGAAGAGATCTTGAACCTCGCGCACTTGCCGCAACTACATTCAAATAATGGATTCGCCGGAAGTACCACGTGGCCGCAACGATTGCACGTGTGCCCGGATCCGCCCTCAGGACCTTTCATTTCCTTGAAGTTCCCGTCCTCCACGCAGTACGGGCATCGAACCAGGTTTTGCCTACTCGACCTCTGTTCTCGTGGAAAGTACGAATCCGCCATGGGCGTCCTCTGGCTCAGACTTTTTCTTCGATAGCAATGAAACACCGCAACGGATCTGTTTTGGTTGACTGGATGCTACGCCGCCAGGAGAGCGACCGTCGGCACGTTGAGCGCCATACATTTGTACGCCTGCGTACATTTATATATAAAAGCGGACGCGGTAAGAGTAGGGTAGAGGTGTCTCATCTAGCATCGTTCCGCCTTCGGCAGTTCGGGCAAACGGCTCCCTTGCAAAAATCAGACGGATCTTCCGTATGTGCAAGGAGGCGTTATGGCCAGAGATACCGCTCCGCGTTTGCTGAGACAATTCAAGCCTTCCCCGGACATAGCAGCCAGTGATGGAAAAGTAGGCAATCTCATTCTGCGCAGCCTGCCTCGCAAGGAGAGCAGTCTGCTCTTTCCGGAGATGGAATTTGTGCGCCTGATGCTACATCAGGTATTGCACGAACCCGGAGAGGTGATCAGGTCGGGATATTTCTTGAATAGCGGACTCGGCTCGCTGCTCACAACCCATCCCGACGGGAAGACTGTCGAAGTCGGCTTAACCGGAAATGAAGGGTTCATTGGGCTGCCGGTAATCTTCGGGTTCAAGACCAGCGCGCTGAGAGTGGTGACCCAGGGTGACGGAACTGCCTATCGTGTGGAAATAGGTACCCTGCTCAGGATGCTGCCGCGCTGCCCTGAACTCGAAAGGCAACTGCAACGCTTCTCCATGCTCCTGGGAATGCAGTCGACGCAACTGGCAGCCTGCAACCGCCTCCACGATGTTACGGAGCGACTGGCGCGATGGCTCTTAATGAGCCATGACCGCATTGGCGGCACCGTTCTCCCCTTAACGCAAGAGTTTCTCGCACAGATGCTGGGCAGTCGCCGGGCGAGCGTGACTGGGGCGGCGGGAATTTTGCAGAGAGCAGGAGCGATCGAGTACTCACGGGGCAGCGTGGGCATTGTCAATCGAGCGAAACTCGAAGAATCATCCTGCGACTGCTACGTAGCGATTGAGCGGCAAAAGAAAAGATGGCTGGTTGAGGCGAACTAGCGGTTCTTCCACGAAAACTCCAGGTTGCGCTGAGGCTCTTCGCTTAGTTCCGACAGATCGTGCTCCAGTTCGACGATGCGATCTCGCCTCCGATCGTAGGCAGCCTTTTCTACAGGGGACAGTCCTCCGAAGACTTCGTCCGCGCGCGCTTTAGCCTGCTGTTTGCGAAGAAGCTCTAACTCGAGTTGCGGCGCTTCCCTCATCATAATGAAGCCTGGCCGCTGATCTCATCCGGTCGGGTTGACTTGGAGGGGGGAGTGGCTAACTCCACGATAGTCTCCACTCAGCAGGATGAAATACCCTGAACACTGTACGGTAGCGTACAAATATTAGTCCGGTCGCGCAACTCTTTTGTTGGCCTAGCGGAGCCATTCTTCCAGTTCGATTCCACGGTCGGTTTTTTCGTCGCGGTACTTCACAATTACCGGGGTATACAGTGAGAGATTCCAGTCTGCGGACTTGCCTTTTTTGACCGCGCGCGAGCCAGGGACGACTACCGCGTTTTCCGGGACTTCCAGGGGAGCATCAGCGGTTGCGCGGTAAACTTCGCCCTTCACCAAATCATAGAGCGGAGTCGAGCGGGTGAGGATCGTGCCAGCGCCCAGAACCGCCCTTGCCCGCACCAACGTGCCTTCAAAGATGCCGCAATTGCCGCCGACGAGGACATCGTCTTCGATGATGACCGGAGCGGCGTTCACCGGCTCAAGCACACCTCCGACTTGGGCAGCGGCGCTCAGGTGGACGCGCTTTCCGATTTGCGCGCAGGAGCCAACCAGGGCGTGCGAATCGACCATGGTGCCTTCGTCGACGTAGGCTCCGACGTTGATGAACATCGGCGGCATGCAGATGACGGAAGGGGCGATGTAGGCCCCGACACGGGCCGACGATCCGCCGGGGACGACGCGTACACGATCGGCGATGGTGAACTGGCGGGCAGGGAAGGTGTCTTTATCGACGAAGGAGAGTCCGGCGGACATTTCCTGGAGAACTCCGAGACGGAATCCCAGGAGGATGCCGCGTTTGACCCAGGCGTTGACGGTCCAGCGGCCGTCGATCTTTTCGGCGGCGCGGATGTTTCCTTGCGTGAGCTGATCGCGGAATTCGAGGAATACTTTTCGCGCTTCAGGATCGTGCTCGACTTCGCCTTGCGCGGAGAGGCGCTCGATGGAGGCTTTCAGGGAAGACATGGAATGGATGATTGTTGATGGTTGATTGTGATTTGTCAAAAGGGGAAAGCGATCACCACAGAGGACACAGAGGTCCACAGAGGATTTCAGAGTTTAGATTGCAGATTTCAGATTGAACACACTGCGCGGCCCAAATCTGCAATCTGAAATCGCGAAATCTGAAATGTTCTTCAAATGCACTTGCACTCGCTACGGATGAGCACGCCGGTCATGGCGTGGGCGACTTCGCGGGCTTCGGGGAGGGTGGCGTAAGGGCCGTGCCACTTGGCGTGATTGGGGTCGTGGCCGGACGGGCGTCCTTTGCCGTGGCTGCATTGGCCGCAGGTGGCGCGGTGCACGACGATCTTGTGCGGGCCGGCTGCCCAGTTTTCGTAAATGAAGAATGCCGCCGCTTCCGGGACCGGGCCGGCGGGTTTGCTGATGAGTCCGACGTCGGTGACAACTCTCTGCAGTTTGGAGCGTGTGTCGCGGCGCATGGGGACGAGCGGCAAGCGGTAGACCTCTTCGATCTTGCCCATCATGGCCAGAACTGCTTTTACCGGCAGCGGGCTCGACTCAATGAAATTCGCCTGCATTAGGGGCAGATATTTCCGGTTCAGGGTGCGCGCAGTGGCCCAGTCATTCGCAAGAGCGGCGCGGGTGAGCGCGGCCATTTCGTGCGGGATTTCGTTCGCTGCGACAGAAATGATTCCCACACCACCGAGCGCAATCACGGGAAGCGTAACGGCGTCGTCTCCGGAGAATACGAGGAAGTGTTCCGGCACTGACGCGATCGCTTCCGCGATCTGGGTCATGTTTCCGCTGGCTTCTTTGACAGCGACAATATTCGGAACTTCGGCGAGGCGGGCCAGCGTGGCGGGT
>QIAL01000124.1 GCA_003225535.1 Acidobacteriota bacterium
CGTAGTCCTGGGTCTCGGCAAAATGAGGAACGCCTGCGCTACGCCGCACCGCTCCTTCGCCCGCGTTGTAGGCGGCCAATGTCAAATTCACGTCGCCGTTGTAGTTTTCCAGCAGGTATTTGAGATGTCGGACTCCGGCGTCTACATTCTGCTGTGCGTCGAACGGGTTCTTCACTTTCAACTCGCGAGCGGTCTTGGGCATCAGTTGCATCAGCCCCATGGCGCCCGTGCGCGAAACCGCATTGGAATTGAAGTTCGACTCGACTTTCACCACGGCCCGCACCAGGTTAGCATCCACGTTGTGCCGGGCGGCGGCCATCACGATCGACTGATCAATCTCTTCCGCCGAGGCCTGATGTCCGTGAGAATTCGCTTGAAGAATTTTGGCGTTCGCCGACTGCACTGATTCCCGGCCGTAATATTGGCTCACTTCGGCGGCTGCCGAGCGCGCGGCTTTGCCTGAGGCAGTGTTGGCCCCGGGAACAGCCTTCCACCGATTTTCTTTGCTGCTCCAGTACGCCAGGTAGGAGCGCTTCACTTGCGGAGATGGAGCTGCCTGACGCGCCTTTGCCGGAGCATCTTCGTTCACATAAACCGTGCGGCCGTGCTCTTCCGTGGTAGCGATGCCGTGCGAGGTATCGTCCCCTTCGGCGGCGCACGCGGCCGTAGTCGTGAAAGTAAAGGAGGTCGCGAGTACAGTCGAAGCCGTCAGCATCCAGGTTAGTTGCAGGCGCTTTCGCATCCGGGCGTTGTCCTTTCACCAATCCTTCGCTGGAAGGCGCGACCAGACAAGCTACGCCCTCCCGTGCTCTACCCGGAACCTGTACGGAGAACGATCAACCAGAGTAGGACGATTATAGGCGGGGAGACTAGGGGCGACAATCTCTCCGAAGGGTGTAGAACCACCGGAGTAATTTGCGGCAAACGATTGAAGAGCAAGTGGATTAGAGCACTCCAAGTGTGTAGTCCTGACGTCGGAGGTAACCAGTACGATGGTTACCAGGGATGTGGGGACAGCCGCCATCGGCTGTCCGCGGAGCGAAGCTCCGCCAGTCTTTGGAGGTTGCCCCCTAATTCGCTGGCGCCCTCGCAGCCGCGAACCATTCTAAGATGGGTGAAAGAACGCTCGTGTCGGAAGAAACTCCCAAGCACATGGTAAAGACATACCCCGCGTCCTCAAGCGCAGTGGCTGCGCTGGAGGATGATCCGTTTTACCGATCGATTTGTGCGCCGTATGACGACGACACCGTCTGCCGGCGGGCAGTGCTGGCAAAATACTTCGATTACTCGATGCAGGAAGGAC
>QIAL01000125.1:0-3261 GCA_003225535.1 Acidobacteriota bacterium
GGGATCGGGTGGGATGATCAGCACATCGGGATGCGTCTGCACCAGGATACGGGTTTCTTTCTTGTCGCTATCGCGCAAATTCTCCCGCGCTTCGACCGCCTCGGCAAACCGCGCATCGAGATCGCCAGCCTGCGCGATGCGCCTGCAGTTCGCGCAAGTCCCGCAAAAGTCCGGAAGTCCATCCGTCTTTGTAAGATTCAGACAGTTCAGCACCTGCGCCAGCATCAGAGCCAGGGTGTACTTGCCCGCGCCGCGGCCGCCCGCTAGCACGACGGCATGAGGCAAATGATCCCGCGAGATCATTTCGCGCAAACGATGAACGGTCTCAGCGTTGCCGTGGAAATCAGAAAAGGGCATGGCACGAGGATAAAGCAAACCCGGCACTGATACACAGATACTGTGACGCAACCAACTACCTAGATAATTTGGCCTGCCAGCCATGCGACGATGACGCCGCCCAACATGAGGGGAACCCCGATTCCGAATACCGTCATCTTCCATCCGTGCACCCATCCTTCACGTAACATGCGTATCGCGAGGATGCTCATCACCGGTAAGTTGATCAACAGCGCCGTCACCAATCCCGGCGCATATCCACGAAACACAATGGCCGCCGGCACGTGAGGAACAAACACATTCGCCAGCATGGCAACGATGTACCCGAAGGTAAGGTAAGCCCAGATGCTCTCCGGCCCGCGACGCGCGCTCAGATAAGTCACCGCGAAGGCCGCGGCAGTGAACACAACCAATGCAGCTATAATCTCCGCCGATCCCGGAGGATGCACCGGCAATTGCCCCGCGTGGCCTGCTGTCCAAGGTGGCATCCAGATCGCTTCTTCGGCGTTATGCAGTGTGACCGCAATCGGAAACAACCATTGCAGCTTCCTGAAGGTCATGGAGTGATACGCAACGGAAATAGCGCCCGCAGCAACCGGTCCCGTTTAACGGGCATGATGCATTCTCTTGGAAGGGCCGACTAGCGCAAATTTGCTGGAAACGACTTCGACAATCTTTTGGTGCGTTTGTCCCGGAGTGCCGCGTGCATCGACGATCACCACGCGTCCGGGTTCACGTTTAGCGATTGCCAGATATCCCTCGCGCACACGTCCAAAAAAGGAGCGAGTCTCCTGCTCAAAGCGGTTTTCATCGTGACCGCGGCTGGAAGACTTGGAAGCACGTTGATTTCGTCTCCGCGCCCGATTCACGCTCGCGCGTGGATTCGAGTCCATCAGCAAAGTCAGGTCGGGCTGCAGGTCCCCGCATAGCACCCGATGCAACTCGCGCACTGCCTCACTGCCCAGGTGCCGCCCGCTGCCCTGATAGGCTTCGGTCGAATCCGTAAAGCGATCGCACAGGACAATAGCGCCGGCTGCCAGTCCGGGTTCAATCATTTCCGCGATATGCTGAGCGCGCGAAGCGAACATCAGCGCCATCTCGGCCAGAGGTGCCAGTCCCGACGTTCCGGAGTCGAGCGCCACTTTCCGGATCTTCTCTCCGGTCACCGTTCCACCCGGCTCACGCGTTTCGATGACCTTATGCCCCGCCTCGCGCAGCACCGCGGCGAGCTTGCGCATCTGCGTGCTCTTCCCCGTTCCGTCGAGCCCTTCGAACATTCAGCGGAATGATACCAGCGCACCCATTGTCCCCGCATGCACCCTTTTTCACCTGTCATCCTGAGCAGTCGAAGGATCCCTACGCTCTTTCCGCGGATTGGCGCGAGGAAGTGCGGCAGATATGTGAACACCTTCCTGTACCCCCGCAGTCCTCAACTGCTATAGTTCATCATTCTGCGACTTGGAAATGACTTCACAACCATCGAGGGTCTCGAAAGAATGAAAGTCTCCAAGATTCTGTCTGTTTTTTGCCTTCTCGTAACCTATGTCAGCAGCTACGCCGCCAATACCCCCAACGTCACCATCGCGGTTGACGCTACCACCGCTCCACGCAAGATCTTCCACGCCACTCTGAAAATTCCCGCCACGCCCGGTGACCTTACTCTCTACTATCCCAAGTGGATCCCCGGCGAACATGCACCTGACGGCCCCGTCGTCGACCTTGCAGGCTTGTTCTTCAAAGCCAACGGCCAGACCCTGAAATGGCGCCGCGACCTGCTCGACGGCTTCACCATCCATGTTGAGGTCCCGCAAGGCGTCAGCGAAATTCAAGCCGATCTCGACTTCCTCTCTCCCGCCACCTTCGAAGGTGGATTCTCCGCCGGCTCTTCCGCCACCGCCAAGCTCGCCGTCATCAGCTGGAATCAGGTGCTGCTTTATCCCAAGGGATACAAGTCCGACGACATCAACTACACAGCATCATTGAAGATTCCCGAAGGATGGAAGTTCGGCACTCCTCTGCCGATTGTCAGCCAAAGCGGCAATGAAATCCACTTCGCACCCGCGTCGCTCACCACGCTGGTCGATTCTCCCGTAATCACTGGAGAATTCCTGAAGGTAGTTCCTCTCGCGCAGGATCCTCCCACTGAAATGGACATTGCTGCCGACAGCGCCGCCGCGCTCGAACCTCCACAGGAGGTTTGGGAGCACTACAAAAATCTCGTCGACCAGGCGCAGAAACTCTTCGGCGCGCATCACTACCGCGATTATCATTTTCTCTATACGCTCAGCGATCACGTTGCGCACTTCGGACTCGAGCACCACGAATCCGACGACAGCCGCGTCGATGAACGAGCCCTGGTCGACGACACCTCGCGCAAGTTGTCCGCCGGGCTTTTGCCCCACGAATATGCTCATAGCTGGAATGGAAAATATCGCCGTCCCGCCGATCTCGCGACGCCCGACTATCAGCAGCCCATGCAGGACGACCTGCTTTGGGTCTACGAGGGCCTGACCAACTATCTCGGCTTCGTGCTCACCGCGCGAAGCAGCTTGCTCAGCCCCAATCAGGACCGCGACGATCTTGCCTTGACTGCCGCCCAGCTCGACCACCTTCCCGGCCGCCAGTGGCGCAACCTGCAGGACACCGCCGACGCCGCCCCGCAACTTTATTTCACGCCGCAGGCGTGGTACTCCTGGCGCCGCGGCACCGACTTCTACAATGAAGACACGCTGAACTGGCTCTGGGTCGACGTCATCATCCGGCAGCAGAGCAAGGGCAAGAAGTCCATCGACGACTTCTGCCATCTCTTTCACGGCGCACCCAGCACCGGACCAACGCTCAAAACCTATACGTTCGACGATGTGGTCAACGCACTCAACCAGATCGTGTCGTATGATTGGCGCGGCTTCTGGACCGAACGCCTCA
>QIAL01000125.1:3273-13827 GCA_003225535.1 Acidobacteriota bacterium
CGGAAATGCTGAGCAGTTATGCGGGCATGTCGCACTTCGTTCCCGCCGGATTCTCCATTGGTCTGAACCTGCGTGACGATGGCGGCGTCACTGACACGACTGAAGGCGAAATTGCCGCCAAGTCCGGTATTGGACCTGGGATGAAAGTCGTCGCCGTCAACGGCCGCCGCTTCTCCCCAGAGATTCTCCGCGATGCGATCAAAGCCGCGAAGAATAGCACCACGCCAATCGAGTTGCTGGTAGAAAACGCTGATTACTATAAAGCCTACAAACTCGACTACCACGGCGGCGAAATGTATCCGCACCTGGTCCGCGACGAATCCAAATCAGACCTGCTGAGTGACATCCTGAAGGCAAGGTAGGAGCAACCATCCAAAAGAATTGTCATCCTGAGGAGGGCGATAGCCCTCCGAGGGACCCTACGAAGAGCGTAAAGCGTCAATGCGGTGGCTGAAGTCTCGTACCCTGCATGCAGCGTGAGCATTCCCATCCACAACATCGAAGCTTGCCGCCATCATACGGTCCCTCGCGCCGGCTTCGCCGCCGTTCAGGATGACATGTGTAAGGAGAGGATTCCCAAATCGGGAGAGGCACTGCGCATCATGTGACATCCGTCACTGACCACCGCGCGGTACACCGTCATCCTGCGCACATGCCCAAGATTTACTACGTCTACATCCTGGCCAGCCAGCGCCGCGTTCTGTATATCGGGATGACCAGTAACATTGAACAGCGAGTATTCCAACACAAGACCCACGCTTTCGAAGGATTCACCGCACAGTACAACGTGACCAACCTCGTCTATTTCGAACGCTATGGCTCAGTGATGACCGCGATCCGCCGCGAAAAAGAGCTGAAGGCCTGGCGACGAGAAGAGAAAATCAAGATCATTGAATCGACCAACCCCAAATGGCGCGATCTGAGCTACGGGTGGTACCAGCGTCACCAGTTTCAACCGGACGCAAAGCAACCCATCGGAATGTAATTCTCGACTCAAGCGTATTGTCATCCTGAGGAGGGCGATAGCCCTCCGAGGGACCCTATGATGCGCGGAAAGCGCCCATGCGGTGGCTGAGGTCTCGTACCCTGCATGCGGCGTGAGTATTCCCATGCACAACATCGAAGCTTCCCGCCATCGTACGGTCCCTCGCGCCGGCTTCGCCGCCGTTCAGGATGACATCGCAACATCTGCATAAAGCACACCGCGCTCCTCTCAATTGCCGTTCTGTCACTCTGCCCAATCGCATCCGCTCAATCGATCCTCGGCTTCACCCCCACTTCCGCCGCCCACGAAATCGAGATCGAGAACAAATTCAAGTCCATCCCGAACCCAGACGAAGAGCGCCGCCAGCACCGCATCTTCACGCAAGAACCTCACGTCGCCGGATCGAAGCGCAACAACGAACTCGCCGACTACATCGCTGCCGAATGGAAGAAGCAGGGACTCGAAGACGTCATCGTCCATCGTTACGACGTCTACGGCACAAATCCAAAGTCGGCCTCGCTCGAGATGATCGCCCCAACGCATTATCAAGCGCTCCTGCGTGAAGCTCCCCTCGACGCCGATCCCGACTCGAAGAATCCCGCCATCAGCGGAGCATGGCTCGGCATGTCCATCTCCGGAGAAGTCACCGCTCCGGTCATCTACGCCCACAGCGGCAATCCCGAGGACTACGATTTGCTGCGCAAGCACGGCATCAGCGTCAAAGGCAAAATTGTTCTCGTGCGCTACTCCAATCCCTACAGCTATCGCGGATTCAAGGCGCTCACGGCCCAGCGCGAAGGCGCCGCCGCGATGCTCGTCTACAGCGATCCGCAGGAAGACGGATACAAGAAGGGCAAGGTCGATCCCGATGGCCCGTGGGGCCCCGAATATCACATCCAGCGCGGCGCCATCACCTACGACTTCATGGTCCCCGGCGACCCGCAAACTCCAGGATGGGCCTCGGTCCCAGGCGCAAAACGTATTCCCATCGAAGAAGCGGTCTCTGCGCCGAAGATCATGGCGCTCCCACTCTCCTGGCATGACGCCAAGCCCCTGCTCGAAAACATGGACGGCCCCCTCGCTCCCAAAGACTGGCAGGGTGGTCTCCCCTTCGAATATCACTTCGGCGGCGACCGCGTGAAGGCCCATCTCAAAATCGAAATGGACAATGGCATCCAACCTTATTACGTCGTCGAAGGCCGCATCCGCGGCTCGGACCTTCCCGATGAATGGATCGTGATGGGCAATCACCGCGACGCTTGGGTCTTCGGTGGCGTCGATCCCTCCAGCGGCACCGCCAGCATGATGGAACTCACCCGCGCCTTGGGCGAACTGAATAAACAAGGTATACGCCCGCGCCGCACTCTGGTGGTCTGTAGTTGGGACGGCGAAGAAGTCGGCCTCACCGGCTCCACTGAGTGGGGAGAACAATTCGCCGACGAACTCCGCGCCAAAGCCGTCGCCTACATCAACGTCGACGAAGCCACTTCGGGCCCGAATTTCCACGGACAAGCCGTCGCCTCCCTTGCCCCGATGCTGGAAGAAATCACGCGCACTCTGCAGGATCCGTCGGGCAAAACTCTCTACGAAGCGTGGAAGGAGACGGTGGAGCGCGAAAAAAAGGAAGGTCAGCAGTCAGGCCAATTCAACGCCTCTGGCGCATCGAATCAAACGCTCGCCGACACCCGCATCGGCAGCGGCTCCGATCACACCGTCTTTCTCAACTTCATCGGCATGCCAGTCCTCGGCTTGGGTTTCGACGGCGACTACGGCGTCTACCACTCCGCCTATGATGACTTCTACTGGATGAATCACTTCGGAGATCCCGGCTATAAATACCACACGCTCATGTCGCAACTGTGGGGAGTCACCGCGCTGCGCCTGGCGAATGCCGACCTGCTCCCGTTCGATTTCGCGACTTATGCGAGCAACATACGCCAGTTCGTGAACGACCTTAGTCAAGCCAACGAAAACAAAATGTGGGGACAGCCGCTCTCGGCTGCCCGGTCTAGCGAAGCTCGACAGCCTGCTCTCGACCTGAAACCGATCTCCGCCGCCATCGACGACTTAGAAGTCGCAGGAAAAAAACTGAACGAATCACTCAAACAGAAACTCTCCTCTGGCCCCCTCGATCCCCAACTCGCCTCCACCCTGAACCACGGCATGATGCAAGTCGAACGCAACTGGCTCAATCCCGACGGAATCCCCGGACGCCCATGGTTCAAACACATTCTCTACGGCGCCCGCTTCACTTACGCGCATCTGGAACTCCCCGGCCTCACCGAAGCCGTCGAGAAACAAGATTGGCCCACAGCGAAGCAGCAAGCCGAAATTCTCGAGCGCTCGATACATAACAACACGCAGTTGTTGCAGGAACTGACCCAACGTCTCCAGCCATAAGTCGCGCGAACTCAATCACAAGATGCTACGATGTATCCCTTCGTTTCCTGTGAGGATCCTTTCGAACATTCCTGGAGGTTCCATGCTGCGGTCGCTCCTTTGTGTTGCCCTTACGACTTTCGTCGCCGCATCCTTATTCGCCGCTGGTCCCGCTGCCGATTTGGAATCCCGCCGCAAGGCACTCAACGATCTCCTCAATGAGCGCTGGGAATACAACATGCTGCACGATCCGATCTACGCTTCGATCCTGGGAGACAAGCGCTACAACGATCGGGTTCACGACTTGTCGCAGAAAGCCATCAACGATGATCTCGAGCAGGAGCGCCTGATCCTCGTCCGCTTCGAAGCCATCGACACTACCGGCTTCTCCGACCAGGAAGTGCTCAACAAGAAGCTCATGGTTCGCGATCTGCGCATGGATCTTGACGGCGCCCGCTTCAAGCCCTGGGAGATGCCGGTCAACCAGATGAACGGCATTCATACCAACCTGCCGCAACTGGTGAATGTTCTACCGTTTGAAACGGTCAAGGATTACGAGGATTTCATTACTCGCCTGAATCTATTTCCGCGCCTCTTCGAGCAGACGATAGAGCAAATGCGCAAAGGGATGGCTGACGGTCTGATGCCGCCACGCATGCTGCTCGAAAAAGTCGTGACGCAGTCCAATGCGATTGGCATCATGGCACCCGATCAATCCCCATTTATTCATCCCTTCGACAAATTTCCCGATTCCATTCCCGAAGCCGATCGCAAGCGCCTGCGCGAAGCCGCCATCGCCGCCATCCGCGACTCCCTCAACCCGGCCTATGCAAAGTTCACTGCGTTCGTCCGCGATGAGTACGCACCCAAAGGCCGCACCGAGCCCGGCGTCTGGTCTCTGCCCGACGGAGCAGAGCGCTACGCGTTTCGCGTAAAAGAAAGCACCACCACAAATCTCACTCCTGAAGAGATTCATCAGATTGGCCTCGCGCAAGTCAAAGAGATCGAAACGCGCATGCTGCAGGTCGCCAATCAGCTCGGGTACAAGGACTTGAAGAGTTTCGGTGCGCACATCAAAGACGATTCCAAGTTGCGGCCGCAATCGCGCCAGGAGATTCTCGATCTCTACACCAAATACATCGACGGCATGTACAGCAAACTTCCGGATTTGTTCGGTCACCTGCCAAAGGGCCGCCTTGATGTGATGCCCATCGAAGAATTCCGCGAGAAGGAATCGGCCACGCACTATCTGCAGGGCACGCCCGACGGCTCGAGAAAAGCTCACGTCATGGTCAACACCGGTGATTTCGCGAAACGCACAACACTCGACGTCGAGACCACGGCGTATCATGAGGGAGTTCCGGGACATCACTTGCAGATCGCCCTTGCGCAAGAGTTGCCCGAGTTGCCGAAGTTTCGCCAGCAGGAGTATTACACCGCCTACACGGAAGGTTGGGCACTTTACTCCGAGCGCCTCGGCAAGGAAGTCGGATTCTTTCAGGATCCGTACAGCTACTTCGGCCACTTACAGGACGACATGCTGCGCGCCATCCGCCTGGTCGTCGATACCGGATTCCACTACAAGCACTGGTCGCGCCAGCAGGTCGTCGATTTCTTCCACGATCACTCGCTGATCGACGAGCCCGAAGTACAGTCAGAAACCGACCGCTACATGGCCTGGCCCGCGCAGGCGCTGGGCTACAAGATCGGCCAGCTTGAAATTCTGAAGTTGCGCGCCTATGCCAAAGATCAACTCGGCGCCCGCTTCGAGCTGCGCGCCTTCCACGACCAGGTCCTCACCGGCGGCGCCTTGCCCATGGACGTGTTAAGTGATCGCATTCACGAGTGGGCAGCGAAGCAGAAAGCGAGTGTCGGAGTTTCAGGAAATCAGCGCGTCGCGAAATAGTTCAATCAGCGATTTTGACTTCGCGAGACCTTCAATACTGCGCGAGGGTGCCCCACCCTTGTCGCGTACTTTGCGACAGGGTGGGGATTTTGACGTTCATGATCCTCCCTCACTGCAGCGCATACAGATTCCCATCCGTGCTGCCGAAGTAAACCGTGTTCCCAACCACGACCGGCGAAGACAAAATCGTCCCCATCGTGAACAGCTTATGCACCGCGATCACCATGTCGTCATAAAAGAGATTCGGAGAGGAAAATACGACCTCGAACTTAATGGTCCCATCCGCGTTGGTCAGGGCGGCAGAATTCTGCTTCGCGCCGTCCGTTTCGAAGATCCAAGCTGGCTTCTGCGTCTTAAGATCGATCGCCGTCAGCTTCCCGCCGAAGTTCCCCCGGTCTTAGCTTCAACCGCATGCATGAATCCCGGAATCGAAGTTCCGAAGTACGCCCTCCCGTCGTGCACGACCATCGAGTTGTTCACCCACGACCCATCGGTAGAGAACTTCCAAAGTTGCTTTCCGGTCGCGGTGTCAACTCCGTATGCAAACGAATCGCGGCTCCCGAAAAACACGATGCCATCTGCGACGGAAGGCGATGCCTGGATTCCCACATGATTGTGAATGTCAGGA
Source organism: Acidobacteriota bacterium (assembly GCA_003225535.1). Lineage (GTDB taxonomy): Bacteria > Acidobacteriota > Terriglobia > Terriglobales > Acidobacteriaceae > Sulfotelmatobacter. The sequence continues at coordinate 9,172 of QIAL01000125.1, forward strand.
TCTTCGCCCGTCTTGAATCTCCACTTCTCCGTCCCGCTCGCTGCATCCATCGCGTAGAGATATGTATCCCAACTGCCTATATACAAAACTCCGTCTGCGATTGCGGGCGAGGAGTGCACGACGTCACCGGTGTGAAATTTCCACTTCGAGGCGCCCGAAGTGGCATCCAGCGAATACACATTGCCATCGCTGCTGCCGAAGTACACCGCTCCGTTCCATACGGTGGGAGATGACAGATAGAAATCCCAGGGATCAGGCATAGTCTCCGCTGCCGGTTCGAGATGATGCAGATGCGTTCCTGCATAGCGCTTCTCGCCACCGGTGGCAAACTTCCACTTCACCTGCCCCGAGTTGGAATCCAGCGCATAAAGATGACCGTCGTAGCTAAGAAAGTAGACCACGCCCGAAGCCACCGCCGGTGACGAAACCTCCCAGCTCTTGGTTTCAAACTTCCACTTCAACGCGCCCGACCCAGCCTCGATCGCATAGAGATTCCCATCCGTGCTGCCAACGTACGCCACTCCATTCACGACGGCCGGAGACGAAATCACACGTCCGCCAGTGTGAAACTTCCATTTGACTCCATTCAAGTTGGGGACACCGGGCGCACCGTAGACCCCGGTATGCTGCAGATCCCGACGAAACATCGACGCATCCTGCGCTGATATTGAATATGAAAAATACGAAGCTAAGAAGAGCACACCGAGAAAGCACCGTTTCATGACAGGTATCTCCCTCAGAGTTTCTAACGTTTTCGCCTGAGGGCGTCAGTGACCTAACGCACAGGACTGCCCAAATGAAGATAAATAGCGGGGAAAGGCCTAGCGAGTGCATGAAATCTCTAAACGATTGTCATTCTGAGGAGGGCGATAGCCCTCCGAGGGACCGTACGAAATTCGTAAAATGGCACTGCAGTAGCGGAGATTCTAACATTCTCTTTGTCGCGCAGGCTCTTTCTTGCTTGGGTGGGAACGTCAAAGCGCAAAACTTAGGACGCCTTCATCTCCCGCTCCATCACTTTGCGTAACGCGGTATTGATCCGTGTCTGGTATCGTCGCCCGTCCTTCTTGAACCATGCCAGCACATCGGCGTCCAGCCGCAGCGTGACTGGCCTCTTTAACGGACGATAAAGATCGGCGATCTTCATGTTCTGCAGACTTTCTCCCATCAATCCCGAGAAGCCCCGGGAGGCGCGCCGACGCCGATTCGCCGGACGCCGCCTGTTCCCCTTGCCGTTCCTTGCTTTCGATTGTGACCCGCGTTCACTTTTTGAGTTCTTCATAAGCTATTCAGCGCGCTCGACTTGCAGGAATTAGCGGAGGAGTACATACAATATTGTAAAACAAATGTTCCTTCGGGAACACTGTGAAAAACTCCCGGCCCTATATCGCAAGGCCCTCAGCCGCAAGCACTTCCACTTCGTCCTCATTCATGAAGGCAAAGGCCTCCTGAGGCACAGGGTTCTGCCACACCGGGGCAAATGACTGCCGGTGCAACGGTGTAGGGCCAAGCTCGCGCAAGGCGGCCAGGTGTTTGGGCGTGCTGTAGCCTTTGTGCGATGCCAATCCGTACTGCGGGAAGACCGCGTCCCACTCGCACATCATGCGGTCGCGCTCTACCTTGGCCAGAATCGACGCCGCGGCAATCGACGCCGACAGCGCGTCGCCGTGAATGATCGCGTCTTGTGGCAACTCGCAGTCGATCTTCAGCGCGTCAATCAACAGATGGTCAGGTGATGGGGAAAGCGCCATCACCGCGTCCCGCATCACCACTCGTGACGCCTGGTAAATGTTGATCTGATCGATGCGCGCAGCGTCCACCGCAGCCACGGCCCATGCGACCGCATGTTCCCGGATGCGCTGTGCCAGCACTTCGCGCCGCTCTGGCAGCAATAATTTCGAATCGCGCAATCCGCGCACTCGGTATGCGGGATCAAGGATCACAGCCGCCGCCACCACGCAACCGAATAGCGATCCGCGACCAACTTCGTCTACGCCGGCCACCAGGCGCGCACCTGATTCCCAGGCTCTTTTCTCGTAACGCAGTGTGCAGCGCAGGCGCTTCAGTAGCCGCAGCTTGGCCGCTGACGCAGAGAGTGTACGCCCAGACGGTGCTTTCGAGACGGGAGACCTCATCACAGATCCAAGGGAGTTCCTTTCATCTTCACCGAGACGAGTCAATCATGCAAGCAAAGATTAGCAAGGATGTGCCAACGCTGGCGGCAGCGTTAGCCAAACGGTTGACCACGCGCCCGTTGTCATTCCGAGGTTGTGTAGGGACGGACGCTTTCGTCCATCCCCGCGCCGGCGAGGCCGAGCGGTGCGCAGCCATACCGGTACTGCACAGGCACTGAAGTGCCTGCCCGCGGACGATGGCGGACGCGGCTACACAGTCGTGCGTGGTATCCTTCCGCGCATGCGGCTGCTCATTCGACTCTTTTCTTTTCTTTTTCTGCTGAACGCTCTGACCGTTTCGGCGCGCGTGGTGCGCGTCGAGATTGCGTCTCGCCAAGACGTGCTGAACGGCAAGACATTCGGCGAGGCAGGTTCCTACGAGCGCATTACGGGACGGATTTACTTCTCGCTTCCCGTCGCCAATCCGCACAACCAGCGCATCGTCGATCTGAGTAACGCAGTGAACCTGAAGAACGGCGAGGTCGAATTTTCAGCCAACTTCATGGCCCTCCGCCCGAAGGATGCGCACAAGGGCAACGGCTCACTGCTCCTTGAGAACCCGAATCGCGGCCGCTCGCGCATCATTGCGCTAGTCGACGGAGGCGATTGGGACGCCGCCAAGGACGCGGGAGACGCGTGGTTGTTACGCAACGGCTTTACCGTGGCGAGCCTCGGCTGGCAGTGGGACGCCTATGGCGACGGCGCGCTACGCCTCGACGCACCGGTCGCGAAAGAAAATGGCAAGACGGTCACCGGCCTGTTGCGCGGCGATTTCATGCTGACGAAAGAAACACAGGAAGTTCCGCTCGGACACTTGATATTGGGCACGATCGGTGGGAGCGAGTATCCGGTGGCGGCGCCTGCCGATCCGCGGAATACGCTCACCGTGCGCGACTCCCGTGAGGCGACTCGTACAGTCATTCCGCGATCCGAGTGGCAGTTCGCGCATACGGTTGACGGCAAACTCACGCCGAGCGACCGGCACATCCATCTGAATGGCGGGTTCCAGGCGGGCAAGATTTACGAATACGTGTACGTGGTCGCCGACCCCGTTGTGGCCGGCGGCGGATTCGCCGTCGTGCGCGACTTCGCTGCATACGCCAAGCACGCGCCTGACGCTATCACTCCGGCCGCACGCGTGTATGGCGAAGGCGTCTCTCAGAATGGAAGATTTCTGCGTGACTTCCTCTACCAGGGCTTCAACGCGGACGAAGAGGGAAGGATGGCGCTCGATGGAGTTCTTGCCCACGTTGCTGGAGCGGGCCGCGGCAACTTCAATTACCGCTTCGCGCAGCCCTCGCGCGACGCACAGCCCACGTCGTCGGTCTTCTTTCCCACAGATATTTTTCCCTTTACCGATCAGCCTGAGAAAGATCCTGTCACGGGCGAGTCAGGAGGTCTCCTCGATCGCGCCGTGGCTGACAAAGTTGTGCCCAAGATTTTCTTTTCCAACACGTCGTTCGAGTACTGGGGGCGCGTCGCCGCTTTGATCCATACAAGTGCGGATGGCAAGCAGGACATGCCGATTTCAGATAGCGTCCGCATATACCACTTCACAGGACACCAGCACTTCCCCGGCCCGTTTCCGCCAGCCAAAGGACAAGACTATCTGGCAGGGCAGCAGAGGCAGTCGGCGTTGCCGATCCGGTATTTCTGGCGCGCCATGATCGCTAACATGGATGCGTGGGTGCGCAACGGCACGCTGCCGCCCGCAAGCAGCTATCCCAAAATTGCCGACGGGACACTCGTACCGCTGGGCGAGTACGCGTTTCCGAAGATTCCGGCAGTGAACCAGCCGCACGAAGCCAGTGCAGCTTACCGTCTGGACTACGGGCCGAAGTGGCGTGAGGGAATCCTGAGCATCCAACCTCCAAAGGTTGGCCTGGCTTTCCCCGTACTGGTGCCGCAAGTGGATGCCGACGGAAATGAACGCGACGGCGTGCGTCTGCCCGAGATCACAGCTCCGCTGGGAACCTACGCAAGTTGGAATCTGCGCGATCCCTCGATCGGCGCGCCAGATCAACGAGTCGCCTTCGAGATCTCTTACATTCCGTTTGCAAAAACGGCTGCCGAGCGAGAGAAGTCAGGCGACCCGCGCAAATCGATTGCAGAGCGCTACGCAGGCCACGACGACTACATGGCCCGTTTCACGAAAGCCACGGACGAACTCGTCAAACAACGATGGCTTCTGTCAGAAGATCGAGAGGCTGTTATTCAACGCGGGGAGCAGGAGTGGACTGAAGCGACAAGTAGCCGCGACCTATTCGTAGCGCAATGACTCAATAGGATCGAGACGCGACGCGCGTATGGCTGGAATCATGCCGCTGACCAGCCCCACCAGCGCCAGGATTGCGGTAGAAACCAATACGCTAACCGGTGAAATGATCAGTCGAATATCGCCCGCCTCTCCGTGCTGGGCAAGCGCACTGTAAAAGGTGAGGGTTCCCACCGAGAAAGAAATGAGGTGGGCGAGCCCAATGCC
>QIAL01000091.1 GCA_003225535.1 Acidobacteriota bacterium
TGATAAGCCTTCAGAAAGCCATATTTTCTAACGAATTCGAGTGCACGTTCGATCTGCAGGTCGCAAACCGCAGCCAGTAAGATTTCGTCGGGATGCGCAGCCTTGTACCTGGCGAGCGGGAAGGCATGCCCGCTCTCTGAATGTGCTCCGCAACCAATCAATCCGAGCCGAATCATGGTTTGAAAATTACCGGAATAGGCACTCCATCGTTGTCAAGCTTCGGGTTCGCGGCACTGCTAGTTCCGCGCACGAACCATAGGGACCCGCCCACCGCAACCGTGAGCCCGGCAAACCAAACAACCGTAATCCGCTGATTGGCCGGCACGGTGAAGAGCAACACCAGGCTC
>QIAL01000092.1 GCA_003225535.1 Acidobacteriota bacterium
TACGCCAGCGACATCAGGGTGTTGAATGTAAGCATGATCTGGAAGACGCTCTGCCCGCTGGCAGCCATGATCGCGGCGATCCCAGTCGTTGCTCCTCCGATCAAAAACGTCGTGACCCAACCCACGACAAGGAGTTCATGTTCTCCAGCGCTCTTGCGGAACAGCGACTGATATACATCCTTGGTGAGAATCGCCGATTTCACGTTGAACTGGGCCGAAAGATTAGCCATGGTGGCGCTGAACATGGCCGCCAGCATGACTCCGATCAGTCCATGTGGCAGCAACGTCAGACTGGCGACCGCGTAAGCTGCTTCGCTGGAGTTAGGCAGACCCATGCGGGGTAGTTCCGGATAAACCACCCGCATCGCCATCGGCGGAATGAACCACAAGAAAGCTCCCACGAAAAACAGTCCGCAGCACAGCAAGGCAATTTTTCGCGCCGAATGCTCGTCGTCCACGCTGAAGTAGCGCTGTGCCATGGCACTGGTGTTGTAGCCGAACGCAACCATGATCGTCCATGAGGCGATGTAGAGCCAGCCGAACTCCCCCGAAACATGAAGCATTTTCATTTCTGGCGGCAGTGAATGCACCAGACCATTCAGTCCGCCCACGCGCGCGAGAGACATGATGACCAGAACCATGCAAAACGGCATGAGGATGGAGGCTTGCAGAAAATCGGTGACGACCACCGCCCACAAGCCGCCCAGCACGCAATAGAAAACAATGAGAGCACCCGCCCCGAGAATGGTCCAGGTCACGGGGAAGCCGCAGGCGGAAGATACGAAGAGGCTAAGCCCAAACAGAGTGCTGGCGCTGGTAAACAACTGGAAGACGATGGTGGTCCAGGAAAACACTTGATGAGTAGCCGGATTGAAGCGGCCCGAGAGATACTCCATCACCGTGGTAATGCGGCTGCGCCGCCAGCGCTTGGCGAAGATGAAATAACCCAGCAGGAAGCTCAAGGCGTTTCCCAGGTAGAGACCGATGGCTGCGATCCCAGAGCGATAGGCGACACCTGCTGCCCCGGTGAAGGTCCATGCACTGAAGCCGGCCATAAAACAACTCAATCCGGCCACCAGCCAGGGAATGCGGTTCCCGCCACGAAAATACTCGGCCGCGCCCCGGTTGAAGCGTAAAACGTAGAAGCCCACCCGCACCATGAGAAGCGCGTAGAGCGCGATGACCACATAGTCCACAAAATTTGCGCTCGCCATAGGAAGTCAGGCTTCCTTATACTTTGTTTTTGACCGAAATAGAAGCCGAGAAACAACAAAAGGAAAGAAATAGTCGATATTCGAATGCTATACTCAGACCCGCCATGCGCCGCCCTTCCCTTCTGATTAGCGCCGGAGAGGAGTTGTTTGCGTCATTTTTCTCGCGGCAAGAGGTACAGCGCATGAGCCGTCTATTCCGCTGGGAACGCCAAGCAACCAGGAAGCTCGATGCGGATTTCAGGCAGTGCTTGAGCACGACACAGGCGCTGGTGACTACTTGGGACAGCCCTCATCTCGGCGACGACTTGCCAATCCTGGCCCCGCAACTGCGCATAATTGCGCACTGCGGAGGAGAAGTGAAATCACGATTCTCGCGATCCCTGTTCAAACGGCTGACCATCACCAACGCTTCCGCTCCTATGGCGCGCTCTACCGCTGAACTGGGTGCTGCCCTGCTCCTGTATTGCGCGCGTAATGTAGACTTCTATCGTTCCGAAGTGCGAAAGCGGTCGAACCGGATCTATGACGAGGTACACCTCCACGGTAGTTCCGAATCACTGATCGGGCAGACAGTAGCGATGATCGGGTTTGGCCGGATCGGTCGTGCCCTCGTGGATTTGCTGCGCGGCTTCGACATCAAGTGGTTGGTGCATGACCCCTACGTCCCGCGTTCGCTATCGCGGCAGTATCCGGTGCGTTTCGCTGGCCTGAGGAAGCTACTTCCTCAGGCTCATTTACTCGTCCTGACGGCGGCATTGACAGCACAAACCCGCGGTCTGTTGGATCGGCAAAATCTGGCGCGCCTGCCGGACGGCGCATGTGTCATCAACATCGCCCGCGGTGGCCTGATCAATCTGGATGCTCTCAGGCAAGAGGTGCAGCGGGGGCGGCTGCACTGTGCTCTCGACGTGACCGATCCGCTGGAACCGCTTCCGGTTGGAGATCCGTTGAGGGCCATGCCAGGAGCGATCGTTACTCCGCATATCGCGGGGAGCGGAAGGCAAGTCAGGGAGGGCATCGCGCACGTGGTCTTGGATGAGCTGGAAAGATTTTTCAGTGGCAAAAGAGTCGAAAATCGGGTGACAACTTCCATGCTGAACCGGATGACCTGAGCATGAAAGTTTCGTTCTCAACGCTGGCCTGCCCGGACTGGACCATGCCGCAAATCATCGCGACAGCCGTAGCCGAGGGCTATGAAGGAATTGAGCTGCGTTTTGTACAAGGCGAAGACTCGTTGTGGAGGTTGCCGGTGTTTTCAGGAAAGGAACTGGCATCCACCAAGCGGGCATTGGCGGATCGCGCCTTGAACATTTCGTGCCTGGACACAAGTTGCCGATTTCATTCGCCCGATGCAGCCGAACGCGGACGTTGGATCATCGAAGGAAAACGGATGGCCGATCTGGCTGCGGAATTGGCTGCGCCGGGCCTTCGAGTTTTCGGTGACACGATCCAGCCGGGCGCGGACCGGTCCTCCACGCAAAGTTGGATCGCGGAGTCCATTCGAGAATTGGCGGAGATCACCGCAGCGAGAGGAGTGGAGATCTGGATCGAGAATCATGGTGACTTTGCGGGCGCGGATGAGACCGCGGCGATCCTTCAGGAAGCGGCCTCTCCAAACACCGGAGTGGTTTGGGACCCGGCAAACAGTTTCGTAGCAACCCAGGAGCAGCCCGCGGACGGCGCGGCGCAATTGGGACTGGCGATTCGCCACGTTCACATCAAGGATTTGCGGCGCGATCGAGACAGCTGGAAATATGTCCTGACTGGCGAGGGCGCTTTTCCGTGGCTTGAATTGCACTCAGTTCTGCAGGATCTCCAATACGACCGCTTCCTTTCTTTCGAGTGGGAAAAGAGGTGGCACCCGGAACTTGCAGACGCTGATATTGCCCTCCCGCATTTCGCGCGCTGGTTTCGGAAGAACTTCGCATGACTGAAGCTTGCAGCGAGAAACTGCGCAGGTTGCGTGCCGAAGACATTCCTGCTGCGGCCCAGTTATCAGCGCAGGCAGGTTGGAACCAAACAGAGGGAGACTGGTGGACGCTGCTGGAGCTTAGTCCGGAAGGCTGCCTGGCAATCGAAGTGGATGGCCATCTGGCTGCGACCACGACTCTCCTTTGTTATGGGCGAAGGTTGGCATGGATCGGAATGGTTCTGACCAAGGCGGAATATCAGCGACGCGGCTTTGCTAGAAGGCTGATGGCGCACGCGTTAGAAACTGCAGATAGGATGGGAATCGCAACCATAAAACTCGATGCCACCGATCAGGGCCAACCGCTCTACGAGAGTCTCGGATTTCGAAGCGAGCAGGAAATTGAACGTTGGTCGCGGTCGGGCGGGAACGGACAATCACCACCCAGCCCTGCATCTCTGGAGGAACCGTGGCGCGACTTCGATTCGCTGGTATTCGGAACTGACCGTTCACAACTTCTCGAAAGACTGGCGCGGCTCAATCCTCCGAGATCCATTTCGCAGTCGTATTTGTTTACCAGGCCCGGCCGCGTAACTGCGTACCTGGGGCCGTGCGTCAGCGAGGATCCGAGACCGGCTCGGCACTTGATCGAGGAGTGCGTGCGGGATGCTCGGTGTGCCTGGTCATGGGACCTGTTCCCGCGCAATCAACACGCGGTGGCGCTGGCTCGCGATCTGGGATTTTCTCCACAACGGCATCTCGTGCGCATGGCTCGTGGCAAGGAACTGCGTGAAAAGGAAAATGTGATTCACGCGATCGCGGGATTTGAACTCGGCTAACCGTGAAAATCAAAACAGAGTCAGAATTGGAAGAATTGCTCTCGCGCCC
>QIAL01001043.1:0-560 GCA_003225535.1 Acidobacteriota bacterium
CCACCCGTTTTGTCGCGCCCATGACGCTGGAGGGGCGCACGGCCTTGTCGGTCGAGATCATAATGAAGCGTTCGACATTGTACTCCTCCGACAGGGTCGCCACCGTGCGGGTGCCCAGCACGTTGTTCTTCACAGCCTCACAGGGGTTGTATTCCATCATGGGAACGTGCTTGTGCGCGGCGGCATGGAAGACGATCTGCGGTGCATATGCCTCCATCGTCGATTGCAGCCGTTCCCGGTCCGTGACGTCGCCGATCACGGGGTAAATATGCGGACGAGTCTCGCGCTGTGCCAACTCGTTGTGAATCGCAAACAAGCCGTTTTCGTATCGCTCATAGAGGATGAGGCTTTCGGGCGAATAGGAAACAATCTGCCGACACAGCTCAGATCCGATGGAGCCGCCCGCCCCCGTCACCAAAACACGTTTACCCTTCAATAGTGCTGCGGTCAGAGAACGATCGAGATCGACTCGAGGGCGGTGAAGAAGGTCCTCAACCGATAGATTGCGGAGCTGATTCACTTCGGACTTGCCCTCGAGCAGTGCGCTCAGATTCGGGAGG
>QIAL01001043.1:647-1488 GCA_003225535.1 Acidobacteriota bacterium
ACACCGTGAATACGCTGACCCGTCTTGCGCCAGTCATCATCCACAAATCCAACCGGTCGATAGCCGAAAGACCGGCTCTGTCGGAGTTCGCGAACCAGGAGTTCACCGGCATCGCCGGCCCCATAAATTAACACGCGTTTCATATCGGCACTTGAGGACGACCGATAGCAGATTCGTCGAACGACCCGGAATCCGACGGTCAGCATGATCAACACTAAAGCATCAATGAAATAGACGGATCGCGGATAATTCACGAATCCAAAACCATACCGGACCACGAGGGAAAAGACCACCGTCCCGCTCAATGTGGCGGCCACAATGCTTCTGAGATCCCACAGACTCGTGTATTGCCACACCGTGCCATACAGCCTGAAGGGGAGAAACATGACCAGACGCACGAATATCAGGACCGGCAGGGTGCCTAAGAAGATGTTCATCGCCCAATCCGGAATGTCTCCATCAAACCGGAGCCAAAAGGCCGAATAACTAGCGAGACAGAACAGTCCGACATATATGATGAGTTTGAGCAAGTTTTCCAGATAGGAAAATCTTTTGAAGTTCAACATAGGATGATGTGCGGATCAGTTGAAGTTTGACGAACAATTCATCCATCGGTCACCCTCATTTATCGCCGTATCCTGTGTTGTTCCACAATTCCCCAAAAGGAGGGGGAGGCCCCCCCTGGTCGAGCGATGTACTCCCTCGCCTGTCATACCCCATCACAGATAATTGCGCTGGCAGGTTGCGGAAAACTTACTGTCAAGGTTCGCACCTCTGGGACACGCCCGGTCTGTCTGGTTATCTGGTCTGTTTGGTCCATCTGGTTTGTCTAGTGCAACCA
>QIAL01001044.1 GCA_003225535.1 Acidobacteriota bacterium
CAACATTTCCGAATGTAAGGCCAGTGGGAGCGGCGTAGGCCGCCAGATTGTAGTAGAGCGGCCCGCGGACGCCAGGAATATCGGATGGATGGGATGCATGAGGATCGCCCACGAGGTCCGGGCGGGATCCGGTGCCGACGCCGTTAGCGACGCCCGCCGCATCAGCGAAATCCGTGCCATTGGTAACGCTAAAATGGGTACCGGTCTGCGCGATGGTGATGCCGGAAACTTGCCACCCGCCTAGGAGAGTGTGAGAGAGACCTGACGCTTTGAAGAAGGGCAGGCCGTAAACGTAGCTGATTGCCAAATTGTGCCGGACATCGAAGTCAGAATTGCCCCGGTTCGCGGCGAGATTGTAAGAATTGACGAAAGCGCCGTCGAAGCGATCAGATGAATCGTCAATGGAATGGCTGTAGGTGTACGCAACGCTGAGCGTGAGATCGCCGACGGTGCGATGCACGGAAGTCTGCAGTGCGTGGTAGATCGAGTTTGCCTGGTCTTCGAGACGGGTGATATCGCCGTATCCTTGTAGAGGACGCGAGGGATTGGGATCGTCGCCGCAAGCAACACCGAGATTGGTAAGGGCGGTCGCGTCGGTAATAGCAGGACCGCCTTGACCAACCGTATGCGTGGCGCAATCGCCAGCGTAAATGACGATGGGATTACCACCGGCATCAGTACCGTCAATCTCAGGTGTGATAGGCATGCGCGCAGCCAGATAAGGATTCGCTGAAGCCAAGACCGGCTGGATCTGATTGAAGTTCCTCTGCTGAGACAAGTGTGTACCTTTGCTGCCCACATAGGAAACAGTGGCAACGACATTGCCCGGAAACTCCTTCTGGGCGTCCAAGTGCCATTGTTGAACATAGGGCCAAATAACTTTGTTTGGGATCGAAGTAACGGAGAGCGGGAACAATAAGCCGCCACCGCCGATGTTTCCGTAACCGTTGATGTTGAATTGTGAGGCATTAAGAGAAAACGGAGCCGAACCTTCAAGTGATTCGGTGTTGGCTTCGTTGCCGTTGGTGTGTTCGAAGAAGACGCCGTAACCACCGCGAATGGCCATCTTTCCGTCGCCCTTGGGATCCCAGGCGAAGCCGATGCGAGGAGCGGGATTGAAGAGATGACCTTTCATGCAACCTGCCTGGTTGTTCGAGCCGATGGTCGCGGCGGAAAACTGACTGGTGACGAGGCCTGGGATAAGTGTTGTGCCGCCAGCGCCGCCGCATTGAACGATGCCGTTAAATGGATTGCCAGCGCCAGGGACGAAGGCTCCTGATTGTCCAGTGATCGAGCCGTCGTCAATGGCAGGAGAAGCGCCATTCTGAAAGGCGTTCGGAAGATTCAGAGTGAATTTCTTGGTTACGCGCCAGTCGTCCTGGAAGTAAGGCTCCACCAAGCGGTAGCGGTTGTAGTATTTCGCTTGAAGGTTGACTTGTGAGAACTGCGCAATCCTTCCGGTAAGCAAGTCCGCGAAGGCGTTTCCTGTACTTCCTCCACCAGGGATAGAAGTATTACTGGAATCGAAGGTGAGAATCCCCTGGACATAAGGAGAGTTCTGTTCGTTCTTCTGAGCAAACGCCGTGTAAATGCCGAACTGCAACGTGTGGTTCCCGATGATCTTAGTGATGTTGTCCCGGTATGTGTAAACGGGGTTCGCGTTGTTCCAAGGGAAATAGCCGGTATCGGCAGTTAGACTCCCGTCGGTGCCGTACTCTGGGTTGCTGCCGAGGGAAATTGCGGGGAGTTTTCCACCCTGACCATTGTTGAACAGCACGCCCATCGGGAAAGACGACGGAAGAGGTGGATTGTGCAGCGCCGTGAGGAAGATGTGGTCTGCCGTGTAGCTGGCGACGAATTCATTGAGCAAAGTCGGCGTGAGATTGGAGTTCAGGCGGGCGACAAAGCTGCTGCCCGGACCGACGAAATTTGTGTTGATGTCTTCAAAGCTGGTGCCATTTCCCCAAAGAGGATTTTGAGTTTGCGTCTGCCACGAATCGTGGATGTAGCGGAACGTGAGGCGGTGCTTGTCATTAATGTTGTGATCGATGCGGATGAGTTCTTCGCGCCAGGTTTCTGGCAATGAGACAGTTTCCAGAACGGCTGGAAATCCATTGTGTGTTGTGTTTGAAGTTGGAATAAGCGCAAGCAATGCCTGACCAACAGGGTCAATCGAAACGATGTTGCCAGGGAACGGATTTCCAGTCGAAGGATCCTTTGGGCAATCCGCGCCAGGGCAGATATCGGAAAAATTTCCCGCGCGCTCTGTATCAGAGGGGACGTTAGGTGGCGGGGACGTAGT
>QIAL01000093.1 GCA_003225535.1 Acidobacteriota bacterium
GGACTTTCGGAAGCCGCAAAGCAGCCGAGGCACACGAGCGAGCGGTTCAGTATTTCAAACGTCACGGGTGAGGGTCGGGAGACCACACGCGGAGGAAGTTGCGCCGGCCAATACAACATCGCCATCCAGCGCGTCCAATCTACGCTAGAATTGGTGGAGTACCAGTGTGCTTTAATCGATGTTCCCAGATGTCGTTCTCAACTGACAATCCTGTACCCGGTCCGCGCAGGGTTTTTCTTCTGTCGCCAGCCAACATGGCCGGAATTCGCGCCCGGTTCGTGATGCGTGAGGGTGCCAACTTCGAGATTGCGGTGCGCCTGCGAGAGCGTGGCGTGTCCCTGGGTGAACTCTTCAGTTTTATCAGCGGCTTGTATTTTCGCGGCAAGTTGGCGTACGCTCGCACATTTTGCGACGTGCCGCCCAATATCGATGGAGCCTTCGTTATCACATCGAGTGGAGGCTTGGTATCTCCGGACGCTATCGTCACCTTGGAGCGTTTGCAGGAAATTTCTTCTGGAAACCTGGACCCAAAGGATCCCTACTATAGAAGACTGCTCGAACGTGACGCACAGAGTCTTGCGGGAATCTGCGGCAAGAGCTGTGAGATCGTCCTTCTAGGCAGCATTGCTACGCCGAAATATGTCGAGCCCTTGCTGACCGTCTTCGGCGAACACCTGATGTTCCCGGCGGAATTCGTTGGTCGGGGAGACATGAGCCGGGGCGGATTGATGTTGCGACGTGTGCAGTCTGGCGAGTCGCTGACGTATGTTCCGTTGCTCGGTGCGACGCGGCATGGTCCCAGGCCTCCCAAACTCGCGCCCCTTCCTCGTAAACTAACCTCATCGGTCGCTTGTGCTATTCCGCCGACTAGATCTCCAAACAGACTGTAGAAGAACCTGGGTACGGATCGTGTTAATACTCGTCAGATCCACACTTTCAGTTGCTGGCGAAATAGGGGAAATTGCTACGCTCATTTGAACTCCTCTCCTGCCGCCGTGTCGTGCGGCCCAATGAAGCAGGCCGTCGCGGCCTGTACAATCCGTCCTGGTTAACCGTGCCGCGCTCCGTCACCAAGACTCGCCCAAAGCACGATCACAGACCGAGGGCCAGCTCGATATGTGGAATCAGGAATGGTAGGTGCTTCTTGCCACGGCACTATGTCTTCTGGTGCCTCTCGAAAAGTGTCGATCCATCGCCGCCATGCGTCTCCCTTCCCTGCTCCTACCTGCGGAAGTTCGAAGTCAAGAGGCTCCCAATAGGCATTGAAAATGAAATGCACAAGCAGGCCTTCTTTTGGAAACTCGGCACTGAGGGCGACACTGTGTGAATGATCAGTCCAGTCGGGCTCATGGAGTTTCACTCCATGCCAGCCTTTAATGCCCTCGCGAATTAATTGAGCCAATGTCATTCGCTCCCGTTCGGCACCGGAGTCTCGCAGTGTTCGCCTGGCGTTGAGTAACTTCACAAAACGATGCACATCCGCGTGCTTCGTGAGCAAAGACCAATCGAACCAATTCCCTTCATTGTCCTGACAGTAAGCGTTGTTGTTACCGTACTGCGTTCGGCGAACTTCATCGCCCATCAGGAACATGGGAAGGCCAAGAGAAAGCATGGTGACGGTCATGAAGTTTTTCACTTGGCGGGTTCGGAGTCGCTCAATTTCAGCATCCGTGGTTGGACCCTCGAGACCACAGTTCCAGCTCCGATCGTCATTGCTGCCGTCGCGGTTTTCCTCACCATTGGCATCGTTATGCTTCTCGTTGTAAGAGACCAAATCATTCAGCGTAAATCCATCGTGACAGGCGACGAAGTTCACGCTTTGCTCTGCCTCGCGCTCCTCATGCCGATAGATTTCGTGGCTGCCAAGGAGTCGGTCTGCAAAGATCCGTAGTGATCCTTCATCGCCGCGGAAGAAACTTCGTACGTCATCGCGAAAGCGTCCGTTCCACTCCTTCCAACTATCGCCGACAAAGCTGCCCACTTGATAGAGCCCGGCAGCATCCCAAGCTTCAGCGATCATCTTTGTCCCGGCGAGAGCGGGATCAGACTCAATATCCCAAAGCACAGGAGGATCGGACATCACCTGGCCAGCAGAATCGCGCGCCAGAATCGATGCGAGATCGAAACGGAAACCATCCACGTGCATTTCTTCGACCCAATAGCGGAGGCTATCCACGATCATGCGGCGCACAATGGGGTGATTGGCATTGAGCGTATTTCCTGTTCCGCTGTAGTTGGTGTAGCGTGACCGATCGCGTTCCAACAGGTAGTAGGCGCCATTGTCGAGACCCCGAAAACTCAATGTCGGTCCACAATGATCACCTTCCGTTGTGTGATTGAAGACGACGTCTAAGATCACCTCAATCCCCGCGCGGTGCAAAGCCTTGACCATATCGCGAAATTCGTCCACGGGGCCCACGGGATCCTGCCGCGAGCTGTATGCCTGGTGTGGCGCGAAGAAAGATACGGGCGCATAACCCCAATAGTTGATGCGACCGGGCGGGCAGTCCTGCGGATCAAACTGAAACACGGGAAGCAACTCGACAGCCGAGACGCCCAGGTCCTGAAGATAGGGTATTTTCTCAATGAGTCCGCGGAAAGTACCGCGTGTCGCTTCCGGGACGCCGGAACTCGGATGCCGTGTAAATCCCTTTACATGCATTTCGTAGATGATCGTCTGGGAAGATGGCCGTCTGAGTGGTGTGTCGCCCTCCCAGTCGTACAGACTCGGATCCACGACCACACTTTTCATCGCCGTGGCGGCATTGTCTCCTTCTCTTCGTGCCGTTTCACGTGAGTAGTTGCGAGGAACAGCGACTCCGCGACCATACGGATCAAGCAGGGCTTTCGTCGGGTCAAAACGCAAGCCTTTGGCGGGATCGAATGGCCCGTGCACCCGATACCCATACAGTTGCCCCACCCGCAAGCCTGGAACGAAGACGTGCCAATAGTGATAAGTGCGGTTGGCGGCTGTATCCAGCCGGATCACGTGTGAGGGACGCCCGTCATCTTCGTGATCGAAGAACAGCAATTCGATAGCTGAAGCATCGCGAGAGTACACACTAAAATTGACGCCGGCAGAGGAGACTGTGGCGCCAAGAGGTGCACTTCGCCCCACACTTGCGGCAAGAACCAAGCCGAGTTGATCACTTCGTTGTGGGTCAGTTGTAGGCATATCCTCACCGAGAATGCCGTGTTCTGCTTTGCGGATTTGCGACATCGTATGCCCCGAATATGTTGCCCGTACACTGTCCGGCACAGCGAGAATGTATCGCGCACTGACAATGCCGCGTCACTCGCATCGCACCAGGCAAATTCCGTCTCTTAGTCAGCCGGCCGCTTGTTCCAACAGGACGCCGGCAGAATCAATCACTGACATCAGCTCATTCCAAGACTTCACAAACGACTTCGCTCCCTCGTCCTGAAGCTGAGCAGCAAGGCCTTCTACGTTGATGCCATGCTTAGCGAAACGCGATAACACTTCTTCGCAGTCACCTCCATCGGCGGGCAGAATCGATCCGAGTTCTTTACGATTGGCGAGCGCATGCAAAGTTGATTCCGGCATTGTGTTCACCGTGAAAGGTGCAGCGAGAGCTTTGACATAAAGAACATCGGACGCGGTTGGATCCTTCGTCCCTGTGCTGGCCCACAAGAGGCGTTGCGGATAAGCACCAGCGTTGTAGACGCGATGCCAGCGAGGCGAACTGAGGAAGTCGCGGGCGGCTTTGTAGGTTCGCATAGCGACGGCTATGCCGAGCTTGTGATTCAATTCACGAGGAGCTTTCCCTTTGACTGCGGCGTCCCAGCGACTGACAAAAACCGAAGCTACCGAGCCGACATTGGGTCTGAGCCCTACTTCGATGCGCCGTTCGATTCCCCGAAGAAACGCCTCGGCCGCAGCCAGATACTGGTCGCTCGAAAATAAGAGAGTGACGTTGACAGGAATTCCGCAAAAGATCGCCTCCTCGATGGCTGGCAGCCCTTCCTTGGTGCCCGGAATCTTGATAAGGATGTTCGGGCGCCCGGCACGAGCATGCAGTTCCTGGGCGGCGGCTAAGGTTTTGGCTGTGTCGTACGCGAGTAGCGGGGAGACTTCGAGCGACACCCATCCGTCCACTCCGTTTGTACGGTCATAGATTGGGCGAAACAAATCGGCGGCTCGCGTAAGATCCTCTAGCGCCAGTTCAAAAAAGACTTCCTCAGCGGATCTATCCTGGGCGAACTTCGTGCGAATTGCAGCGCTGTAAGCAGAGCTGTTTTTGATGGCATGATTGAAAATCGTAGGATTCGAGGTCAGCCCTGTTACCGACAGATCATCGATATAAGT
>QIAL01001045.1 GCA_003225535.1 Acidobacteriota bacterium
ACCACCCGAATTTCGCACCGGAGAGCATTAGCACAGGTGCCGTAAATGGCACGGACCAAATCAGCGCCTTCGACAAGATCAATGGCAATGCGGCATTTGGCACATTTAGGGCTGGACAGGTGGGTGATCCGCGCGTCGCGCAACTAGCTGCAAAAGTGCTTTTTTGACCCCCAAAAGGAACACGTCACGCGGGGCGCTTTTGCGAAGAGGCGCCCCGATTTTGTTTTTCAGTCTCTATCCTGGATAAGTTAGGATGCTGCTCGCAGCGGAATCCTGGAAGAAACGTTGAGGTGAAAAGAGATGAAACGACTCTGCTTCATTAGTCTGCTAGCCTTGCTCTCGATTCCACTTCTAAGCGTGAGACCGGAAGACCCGGTTCCGGTGGGATTCGAGCATTGGACGAGTTCTTCACTGGAGCCAGTGGTCCAAGCACTCACCAGCCAAGCGGCAAGGGATGCTCACCATTCTGCCATGAAGCACCTCGCCGACTTTCCGAACGAATCTGGTGCACAGAGAGGCCGACGGGCAGATCGAATGGCATGAAACGCAGAGTGATATTTTCTTTGGGCAGTCAGGCACGGCGACTTTGCTGGTCGGCGGAACTTACGTGAATGGCGAGACCGTTGCGCCCCATGAAAAGCGCAACGGCACGATTCAAGGCGGAGTGCGGCAGAAGCTTGCGGCCGGCGATGTAGTTCGGATTCCTGCCAAGGTGCCGCATCAAGTGCTCCTGGATCGCGGGCACGATTTTACGTATCTCGTGGTAAAGGCGAAGGGTTACTAGGGACCGGCCAGGCTGCGCCGTGAGCGAGCCGATTCGAACGTCGCCGAAGACTCAACTACAATACTCCCTTGATTCTATGAGGCCTGGATCCCCTCCGAAGCAGGAGATAAGCCGCGCATCGGTGCAAGTGACGGCTTCCGCTTTCGTCGTGCTGTTTTGTGTCGTTGGCATGGCGCTGTGGGGACTGCCGTTCTATTACGATTTCATGGTGGAGCAGTTTGGGTGGACGCGCGCGCAGGTCACTTCCGGCAATGCGCTGAGCAAACTGGTAGTGGGGCCGGTGTTTGGATTTATCGCTGGGTGGATGGTAGATCGTTTCGGGCCGCGACGCATGATGGTAGCGGGAATTGTCATGGCGGCCGTGGCGCTTATCGGCTTGGGCAGTATCTCCACACTGGGAATGTTTTATTTGTTCTATGTGTTTAATGCGCTGGGATATGTGTGCGGCGGGCCGCTGCCGATTCAGGTGCAGCTGACGCGCTGGTTTGACAAGTCGCGCGGCAAAGCGATGGGCTTCGCTTACCTGGGAATTGGATTCGGTGACGCGGCGGTGCCGTGGATTTCGCACGCACTCGTGCAGCACTTTGGCTGGCAAGCCGCGCTTCGCGCGCTGGGGTTGTTGATCCTGGTGATCGCTCTTCCCGCCGCTTTTCTTGCTAAGGAACCTCCGCTTGGGGAAGTAAACTCCGGGGCCCCCGCGATGGCGGAGTCACGAAGGGCATTCAGTAAGCTTTCTTTCTACTTGCTGAATCTTGGCAGCATGCTCTCGATAGCGGCGGTCAGCGGGACGCAGCAGAATCTGAAGCTCTTCTTGAGTTTGGATCTGCATTTTACGCAGAACCAGGCAGCGCAGGTGCTTTCACTGGTATTGGCGTTTAGTATTGCGGGGCGCTTGCTGATGGGCTGGCTCGCCGACCGCTTCGCCAAAAAATACGTGATGGTGCTGATTTATTTGCTCGTCGCGGGAGCCATCCCTTTGCTGTTTGCGGGGAAGTCGGAAGCGGGGGTCTATGCGTTCGCTTTGGTTTTCGGGAT
>QIAL01000094.1 GCA_003225535.1 Acidobacteriota bacterium
GTTCCATAGGATCTCGCTGCCGATAGCACAAGCGGCATCTTCCACGACCGCCAATTGATGCCGGCGCGCAACACGGATCACCGCGTTCAGATCACAGGGCATGCCCATTTGATGAACACACAAAATGGTCCGCGTCCGATTGCTGATGGCATCCTTAATTCGCTCGGGATCCATGTTGAAAGTTGCCGGATCGATGTCGACAAAGACGGGCCGTGCGCCACAGTACCGAATAGTGTTCGCCGTCGCGATGTAAGAATGGCTGACTGTGATGACTTCGTCCCCGGGACGCACACCAGTCGCCAGTAGAGCCAGGTGCAGGGCTGTTGTGCCGCTAGAAACAGCGCATGCGTACGGTGCGCCGGTGAACGCTGCAAATTCGCATTCGAAAGCCGCGACCTCGGGGCCTTGCGTCACCCAGCCTGAAAGGATCGACCGCTCAGCCGCGGAAACTTCCTCCTGACCAAGATGAGGACGGGCCACCGGAACGAAATCTTTAGGCATGACTCGGAACGCTCCGTGGTTCCCAATTGCGCACCACTTCTTGCTCAAGTAGCTCCGCCGGCGGTTTTCCTTGGGCTGTATACCACTCTCGAAGGCGAGCGAGGCCCTCCTTGAGAGAGATCGTTGGTTCGAAATTCAACAGCTTCTTCGCTTTCGAGCTGTCGGCTAGCAGGCGCAAAACGTCTCCAGGACGTGATTCCACGTGAATGATTTCTGAGCCATTCTTGGGTAAAACCTCGGCAATGGTGTTTGCCAGTTCCCTGATACGGATTTCTTTCCCGCTTCCGATGTTGAATGTCTGTCCGACGGAATCGCCGGAGAGCCCGGCTGCAAGTATTCCTCGGGCTGTGTCCGACACGAAAGTGAAATCCCGTGTTTGCGTCCCGTCGCCAAAAACCACCATGGGTTTTCCAGCCAAACAACGTAGCATGAACTTCGGTATGACTTCTCCACTATCGCCCTCATGATGGCATCGCGGCCCGTATGCATTGAAGGGGCGCACCACGACAGTCGGATATCGATGGGTTTCCCAGAAAGCCCGCGTGTAGCACTCACCAGCGAGTTTGGAGGCGCCGTAGACTGTCATTGGCAGCGTTGGGTGCTCCTCCGTGATGGGAGTAGTTCGGGCCGTTCCGTAGACTTCGGAGCTGGAGACGTAGACGAAACGTGCGACTTCGTTATTTCGCGCGGCATCCAAAAGTGCAAGTGTCGCGGATGCATTGACTTCATGGTTTTCAAGCGGTGAGTGGATCGAGTGTCGAACGCCGAGACAAGCCAGATGGAAAATCACATCGATTCCCCGCAACAGCGGGGCCGTCGTGCTTCTGTCGCGAATATCTGCGACGACAAGTTCGACATCGGCACCCAGCACACTCTCGAGGTTCTCGCGCTTTCCGTTTACCAGATTATCGACCACAGTCACGCGAAGACTCTGCGCCGCCAGTTGACGCACGAGTTCTGATCCGATGAATCCCGCACCGCCTGTTATCAGAACATGCTTCTTGTTCACGGACTCGAGTCCTCGGGTTTACTGAGAACGATGATTCTATCAAGCTATGTCAGATCGATGGTCGAGCGTTCGATCCCAAGCCATCGCTATCTACCGCTCCCACATGGTTCAACCGCCGCCTGAGTTGCGCGAGGCTTAGCCCTTTCACGCCAAGCAGAGCGAGCCCCGCAAGAACATTCACGACAAAGACCCAAGAGTGAATTACAACAGTGAGCGCGAGCGCACTGCTCGCCGCTAAGCCGGCAATCTTGAAAGCCTCGGTGCCAAACAATTCGTAGGTGCCAAGCCCTCCCGGGGCCGCGGGAATCATGAATCCCAGTCCAAGAACCGCGGACGCCACAACCGCTGATTTCAGACTCACCGTCATGCCAAGAGCCCCAGCCAATCCCCAGATCAAAGCAGCTTCTGTGATCCAGATGGGGGCTGTCAGAAGCATCAAGACGAGCAGTCGCTGGGCGGAGGAAATCGCCGACAGCCCATCCGCGAAGGAGGTCAGCAGGCCGTCAAATTTCTCCTCGAATGAGGATAAATGCATCCATCGGAAAGCGCTGCGGACGAACTCAATGAGAGACCTGGTCCGATAGCGAAGAACGACCAGCATCACCAGGGCCCCGCCAAAAATCATCGTGGCGGTGCGGACGAGTGCCAGCACCCAAACTGGCGGATGGAGAGCCCAGACCGAGAACAACACCATGCCAATCAGCGCGAGACCGTCCAATACTTTCTCGACCGCGAGTGTGGCCAGCGCGCGACTGCTTTCGAGGAGGGAACCGCTTGGGCCGGCAAGCGTACAACGCGCCAAGTCCCCAGCACGGCCAGGGAGCAGGAAGTTTGCCATATTTCCGATCCCCAAGGCGATTACGCATGAGACAAACCTCGGACGAGAAGCACCAGGAAAGATCAGTTGCCACCGCCAGGCCCGCAGCGGCAGATTCAGACAGAACACGGCGAGCGGAATCAACATGAACGGTCCGCTCAAATGCCCAAGCGCCTGCCAGGATTGTTTCAGGTCGACTTCTCGCAGCAGAAGAGCCAGACACCCGAGGCCGATAAGAATCCCTACGATGCTTGACTGGACGCGGAACTTACGTCCCAAAGCGATGCTCCACTTTTTGCGGTTGAGTCTCGCCGACGTCTGCTTCTGACGTCTCCTCCAGGAAGTACGTGGGACGATGGCGGGCCGCTTCCAATGTTCTCCACAGGTATTCGCCCAAGACGCCAAGCATCATCATCTGTACCCCACCCATCACCAGCACAACTACGATGAGCGAAGACCAGCCTTGTACGGGTGTACGCGTCATGAAACGCAGCACGATGACCAAAACTGCATAGGCGAACCCCACGAGGCTGATGACCATTCCGAGGTAGGACATTGCCCGCAGAGGAACATAAGAAAACGACACAAACGCGTCGGCAAACGCTTTGAGCTTGCGCTTGAGCGTCCACTTGGATTCGCCGGCTGCACGCTCCTCTTTCGTGTATGTGATCTGGGCTGACGAGAATCCGAGCCTTGCCACTTCTCCGCCTATGCTGGGATCGCTTCCGGCAGACTCAAGCAACGCGTTGACTGCTTTCCTGTCGAGCAGCGCAAAATCCGAACCACGCGGCGGCAGATCGACCTCTCCCAGCAAGTTCAGCAGCCGGTAGAAAGTATTCGCGAGGACTACGTCGAGCTTCGAAACGCCTCTGCGCGCCTCACGGACCGCCCAAATCACATGATGCCCAGCCCGCCACAAATCGAGCATTTGCAGGATAAGTTCGGGGGGATCCTGAAGATCCGCTGCGAGGAAGACAGCACATTCACCACGAGCCCGAGCCAGTCCGGCCAGGATCGCCACGTGACTTCCGCTGTTCTTGGAGAGCCTCGCGTAACGAAATCGGGGATCAGTGGAACACACTTCTTTCAAAAGTTCGAGAGAGCGGTCGGTTGAGTGATCATCGACGAGAATGATTTCTGTGACGAGTGGAGTAAGGCGCGCTACGAATGACCGTAAACGCTCGATGAGCGCTGGAATGACAGCCTCTTCGTTGAAGACCGGGATGACGATACTGAGCTCGGGTCCGCCCATACAAAAGATTCAAAACGCTTCCAGTGTAACGGAGTCAGGATGCAATCTCTCAGCATTTCTAAGCACGCTCTCGGCGCAACGCTCAACCCATTCCCGATCGACTGTTTGATCTACCCAGAGGTTCACAATACGCCGAGCAAAACTGTCTGCATTGGGACACTCGTCCGACGGCCGGAAGAACTCGTTCACAGGCCAGTACAGGTTTGAAACGTGAAAACCGTCACGGCGAACGGCCTCACTGAATCGCACCAGTTTGTCAGGAAAATCAACCAGCAGGGAATATCGCCAGCAAACGCCGCTCTCGTGCCACTGGTTCAGGCGTTTCCATGGCCCGCTGGACAGAGAAGCGTCATATGTCTCGGCACTGACGTACCGATGGCGCAATACGTCCTGTAGCCGCGGCCAAGCATTCAGAAGCGATGCGGGATTCTTCAGGCCACGGAGATAAAGTCCTCGGAATGCCGGTTGCAATTTCAGAAATGCAGATGAAACTTCGTGAATGGCTCGCTCTCGAAGCAGTGTCACAAGAGAGTGATGGAGATTCCGATAGCTCAATCCCAAAGTCATGGCATCGGCATCCGTGATTTCCCGCGGAAGCGGCGCTGCGGCGGAAACTTCCGTCGAAACTGAGGTCAGTTCTGAAGAGTGAATTAACAGAGCCCCGCCCCCGCATTCGAGGATTTTTGTCGGATTGAAACTATAAACCGATAAATCGCCGACCGATCCCACTGATGTGCCGTCAGGCAGGCGAGCTCCCAGGGCCTGTGCAATGTCTTCAATCAAAAGAATCTTCTTTTCCCGGCACCATTCTGCCAAAGGACGCAGGTCCGCGGTCTGGCCGAACAGATGGATAAACACCACGGCACAGGTGTTCGGGTTCCAGCGTTGCTGAACCGTCTGTAGAGTGGGCATCCCCGTGGCTGGATCTACGTCAGCGAATCGTGGTGTGACTCCGGCCAACAGCGCGGCATTTGCGGGGGTCGCGCAAGAGATGGAGGGCAAAATCACCTCTGATTCTCGGTCGATAGACCGAACGACGCGTTGCGCGATCTTGTAGGCGTAGTACAGCGCCGTGGCCGCCCGACCGAACCACTCAATGGCAGCACCGTTGGTCTGGCGCAAAAGATCCAATTCCACCGGTTGCAGGATCCGGTGCGTCTCCGGTTTTTCCAAGACAGAGGTCATGCAATCACGCACTGCTGATGAGTTCGCCAGCACGCCGCCGCTTCAGAAACAGTCGTCCACTCGAACTCCTGCCCGTTCCGCTGCAAACTCTCCGCGACTAACAAAAGATTCCTGTATAGATCACGCACTGAGCGCGAATACAAAGCATCGGCGCCCT
>QIAL01001046.1:0-1490 GCA_003225535.1 Acidobacteriota bacterium
TGACCTGCGTTGAACTGGATTTAAAGGACGCGCTTGCGAAAAACTTCGACGATCGCATGCTGACCATCGGGCGTTCGGCGGTGCTCACCCGCGTCCACAAGGGACGCGCGGCTTGCCACTACTGCGGTGTCTGCCACCGCGGCTGCATCACCAGTTCCTATTTCAGCAGCCTTAATTCGACGCTTCCCGCCGCACAAAAAACTGGCCGCCTTACCATGCGGCCTTACAGCGTGGTGCACAGTTTGATGTTCGATGCGAAGGCGCGTCGCGTCAGCGGTGTGCGTGTCATTGACGCCCAATCCAAGAGCGCTCTCGAATTCAAAGCGCGCATCTTTTTTATTTGCGGTTCCACTCTCGAGTCGACGCGTATGTTGCTCAATTCTCCGACTCCCGAATTTCCGAACGGCCTCGCCAATTCCAGCGGGGAACTCGGCCACAACCTCATGGATCACCACATGGGCAGCGGCGCCGGCGGCGACATGCCCGGTCACGAAGACAAGATGCCTTTCGGGAATCGGCCCAACGGCATCTACATTCCGCGTTTTCGAAAGCAGCCGCGAAGGCTGGTCCCGGGGCATGTACAAAACGGGTCTGGGCGTGGATTTCAAAAACATGCTTCGCATTCCCGGTTCGTGGCGTCTGGGCATTGGGGGATTCGGCGAATGCTTGCCGAACCATAACAATTACGTCGAAGTGGACAAGGAAAAACTCGACGCCTGGGGCATCCCCACGCTGAAAATCAACTGTGGCTGGAGCGAAAATGAACTCGCCATGTCCAAGGACATCGCGATCCAGGCCGCGGAAATGCTCGCTGCGGCGGGCGCAAAAAACATTTCCGTCAATCAGGAAATTACGCCGCCGGGCCTTGCGATCCACGAAATGGGCACTGCGCGGATGGGCCGCGATCCCAAGACCTCCGTCTTGAATGAACACAATCAGGCGCACGACGCGAAAAATTTGTTTATGACCGATGGCGCTTGCATGGTGTCCTCTTCGTGCGTGAATCCGTCGCTTACGTACATGGCTTTGACGGCGCGTGCCTGCGATTTCGCGGTTTCTGAACTCAAAAAGAATATTCTGTAGGGAGAATTCTTCAAGATGGCCCAAGTGATTCGTTCTCCAAAGCAGTATGACGTTTGCATTATCGGTTCGGGCGCAGGTGGAGGGATGGCCGCGAAAATTCTCACCGAGGGCGGTCTGAATTGTGTGCTCTTGGAAGCCGGGCCCAACATCAATCCAGAAAAAGATTTCAAAATGCTGATGTGGCCGTATGAAGCGCCGCATCGGGGCGCCGGCATTGGCGGCCACGCACGCGAAAATTTCGGCGAATTCCTTGCTCCCAATGGCGCGTGGAAAATTGAGGGTGAGCCGTACACTTCCGCTCCCGGCTCCCGTTTCGAGTGGTTTCGGTCGCGCGTCGTCGGCGCCCGCACCAATCACTGGGGCCGCATCGCACTCCGCTTTGCTCCCATCGATTTCAAGTCCGCAAC
>QIAL01001046.1:1575-2063 GCA_003225535.1 Acidobacteriota bacterium
AGCGTTGCACTGAGTTGATGGTCAAGAAAGCCTGCGACAAGCTCAACATTATTTGCATTCCTTCGCGCCTCGCGGTGATTACACGCTCGCTCAACGGACGCGCGCCTTGCCACTATTGCGGCCAATGCGGCCGCGGCTGCATCACCGCTTCCAATTTCAGCTCGAGTCAGGTACTCCTCCCCCCGGCTATGAAAACGGGGAAGCTGACGCTGATTACGGGAGCGATGGCGCGCGAAATTCTCGTCAGCAAAGAGGGCAGAGCAGAAGGGGTTTCCTACGTTGACAAGGCGACGCGCACGGACAAGCGCGTCTACGCACGCGCTATCGTCGTGGCCGCCAGCGCTTGTGAATCGGCCCGCCTGCTCCTGAACTCCAAATCTTTGACATTTCCCGCCGGAATCGCCAACTCTTCCGGAACAGTCGGCAGGTATCTCACGGACTCCGTGGGCAGTAGTGGTTCTGGCTACTTCCCACAGCTCGAGAAGATG
>QIAL01001047.1 GCA_003225535.1 Acidobacteriota bacterium
AAGGTGATGTTCCAACCCAGCACCGTCTGCATCACCACGGCCATGGCGAACATATTGACGCCACTCATCAGGATCGTCATCAGTGCGAACGAGATCGCTGATAGCCCGCGCGCGGCCTCCCCGAATCGTAGGTGGAGATAACCGGGGACGGAGTGCGTCTTCGAGATATAGTAGAACGGCATCATGACTATGCCCAGAAACAGCATTGCCGGAATTGCGCCGATCCAGTACCAATGTGTCGCGAGAATCCCATACTGATAGGCCGCGCCAGCCCAACCCATCAGTTCGAGCGACCCGAGGTTGGCGGAAACAAAACTCAAGCCCGCGATCCACGCGGTCATCTCGCGGCCCGCCAGGAAAAAATCTTCGCTGGTGTTGGCCTTGCCCTTCGCATAGAACCCGATAAACACTGTCAGCTGCTGATTCGTAGGTAGAAGCGCCGCTAAAAACTGCATTGGTCACCTAATAGTAAACGTTATCCAGCTGGCATAGCGAGCCAAAAATCGCGTTTACTCCTCTCGATAAAAATCTATGTTCGGTACCACAATAAAATCGTCGTCTCAGCCGTTCGAAAGCAACGTGCCGAACGTTCGAAAGGGCGTCTGCCGAACGTTGCCACTATACAACAATGAATTTCTCACATGACAATAACAAAATCTCCCCGTTCACCCTTTGCTAAAGAGAACTTGGCAGTCTCCCAACCTGTTGCTGCACTTTTCTGCGATTCTGGCGGCTCCCTTGCAACGATTCTCCGCAGTCGCGACTCTATCTTCGAGGGATTCTGCTCCCCTTCAAAGGAGTTTCAATGCCAATTCGCAAACCGGGCGCATTTCTTAATACAGCCGCCTTCATTGTCTTTCTCTCAATCGGGGTTGCTCTTGCGCAGGACGGCGCCAAGCAGGACATGAAGGCCGCCGGCACCGACACCAAAAATGCGGCCAGGAATACCGG
>QIAL01000095.1 GCA_003225535.1 Acidobacteriota bacterium
TGATTGGGCTCCAGAACGACTCATGTGGCGACGGCCGCCTTCGGCCGTCCCGCGAGGGCGAAGCCCAGCGGCCCCTGCCCCACTCCCTTACTTGTTAATGTCGTCCTTATTCTCCAACCGCTTCGCGTACGCCTCCAAAGTGTTCTTGTTAGCATCCGGAGCCCCATTCAACGATAGCTTCACTTCCTTCACCGCACTGTCAAAGTCCCCCTTAGCGCTGTACACGCGGGCCATTCCGAGATGCGTAGTCCAGTAGTTCGGGAACTTCTTCGCCGTCGACTGATAAATCGCCAGCGCCTCATCCTGCTTCTTCTCCCCCTGCAACTGCCGTCCGTAGACGTAAAGTTGCAGCGCATTGGCCATGTCGAGCGCCTTGGCGCGGAACGTATCCGCGTCCTGCTTCCGCCCCATCGCATCCAGGATCTTCGACTTGTTCATCACGTTGTCGTAGCGTTTTTCGACCTGGATTGACTGATCCTCATCCTTGAGTGCCTCATCCAGATCGATCTTGTTCGCCAGAAAATATCCCGCGGCATCGTCCCAGCCTTCCCAGTAATACTGATTCATCCCGTGAATCTGCTGACGGATGCTCGCCGTCACAATGTCATTCACATTGACGTGAACCTTGAACGGCACCGCAACTTTTTCCCACCGCATGGTCACCACCGCCGAATCCGACTTAACGTCGTCGAAGTCGTAAGCCAGCGCATCATGCATCTCGGCCGCCTGTGCCCTCACTTTGACGCGTAGCGCATCCTGCTCCTGCTTGTAGGTGAAGCTTCCCCACGCCGTCGAATCCTTCGAGAAGATAACGGTCCACTCGTTTTCGCCGGGGATCATGTGCAGCCCATAGGTCCCTTTGTCGAGCGCCTGTCCTTCGATCGTTACGGGGTCGGTGAAACGAATCGTCGTATTCTCATTCGCACCGGCGCGCCACACCTGACCATAAGGCACGAGTTTGCCCCAGACCTGGCGGCCGTTTGCCACCGGCCGGTGATAGTTGACGGTGATATCCGTAATCCCTATGCGCTGCGTCACCAGCGCATGCTGGCTCGCCCGCGGCAAGTTGAGCATGAGGGTCTCACCCGTGGCAGTCTGGGCACGACACACGCCGGCCACTGACAAAACGCCAGCCAACACAACAAATAACCTCTTTTTCATGGAAGTCTCCTCCGCGCCGCCGGATCTGCTCGACCGCAATCGGCAGCTATACTAGAACCTGGAATTTGTGAATTGAGCACACTTACCCCGATGCTGTTGCGCTTAGACGAGCGGACCGCCGCAAGGTAAGCAAAGCTGAGGAAAAGGCCTACGACGGCGTGCATCTACACGTGGGCCGGCATCTCATCAGAGACCATGTGGGGACAGCCGCCCCGGGCTGTCCATGCGGCCCGGAAGTATCGGGCCGCTGGAACGGACCATGCCGATCAAATCCTTCTTCGTCAAAAACAAATCTCCGCGACTAAGCTGACCGATCCGCCAGGAACCCCCCACCGAGCTTTTCTGCGACCGGCGTACAAAGCCAGGCATCCATCGGACGACGCGACTACCTGGCGAGCCCGGTTCAGTTACGATGGAGGCAGGCACGGACTTATGCGAATCGATGAACTGAACGAAACCGAATGCCGCGAGATCCTCTCTCGCACCTCCTCGGCACGCCTTGGCTGCTCACTGAACGATCAACCGTATGTGGTACCGGTAGGCATAGCGTACGAAGAGGATTACATCTACATTTTCTCCACCATGGGACAAAAGATCAAATGGATGCGGTCGAATCCCAAGGTCTGCGTGCAGATCGACGAGATCAAAAGCCAATCCGATTGGATCAGCGTCATTGCCAACGGAGAGTACCAGGAACTGCCCGAACCACAATTCGAGCACGAGCGCGCTCATGCCCACACTCTCCTGCAAAAGCGGCATCACTGGTGGTTGAACGCGATGGCCGAGCGCCGCATCCGCCTGCGTGACGAGGAGATCAAGCCGCTGTTCTTCCGTATCCGGGTAAGCTCGGTGACTGGCCTACGCGGTGCTGAGGGAGAGTAGAACGGCCTCAGGTTTTGTTTGCCACGGCTGGCAGTCCATGCGAGGGCTTGACAATCAGCCCATAACCCGAGCAGAATACTTATAGGCGAATAAAAAGCGAAAACTAATCGCCTCCGCAAGCTTCAGTCGCGGCGTTCCCTGAAATCCCTTGAGGTTCTTTTATGTCTACCGCAGTGGTTTCCACTTCGGCGGCCCTGGGCCGCCCTTTTCTTTTTGACACCGAACCCGAGCCCGATGTGCGTTGTCATCCTGAGCAGAGCGGGAAAGGCGAGAAGCGCGCGGCCATCGGAGTCGAAGGATCTCTATCTTATTCTGACCCCAGATTGGCGAGCATCACCTCCGCCTCGCGTCTGGAAATCCGCCCCGCGCCGGAAATGGTCACCAGCGGCATTCCCGCGCTCGACGCACTGACCGGCGGCCTCCCCCGCGGATGCCTCACCGAAATCTGCGGCCCCGCGTCTTCCGGCCGAACCACGATTCTCCTCGCGGCCCTGGCCGCCTCCACCCGCCGCGGCGAATACTGCGCCGTAATCGATGCCAGCGACGCCCTCGATCCTAACTCGCTAGCAGCAGCGGGAATCGATCTCGATCACCTGCTCTGGGTCCGCTGCGGAGACGACATCGATCACAACTCCCGCCCGCTACAGCTTGCAGTTCCTCCGAAAAAGATGGAATCAGCGAGGGAGATGAACTCAGCGGGTGCCCCATCCTTGTCGCGCACTTTGCGACAGGGGGGGGATTTTGACTTTCACTCCCAAAGCCCCCTGGATTGTCGGCAGAACGAAGCCGGCTTTAGCTATCGCAGCGCGGGCAACTCACCCTCGCAAAAATTCGCACGCTATACACGCCCCCCCGAACACCGCCTCGAACAAGTCCTCCGCGCCACCGACCTGCTACTAGAAAGCGGAGGCTTCGGCTTAATCATCCTCGACCTCGCTGACCTGCCGCCGCAAGCCGCGCGCCGCATCCCGCTCACGACATGGTTCCGCTTCCGCCGCGCCGTCGAACACAAACCCACAATCCTGCTCGCCATCGAGCAACAACCCATCGCCGGAAGCTGTTCCTCCTTATTACTGCAGTTGGGGACTGCCGATGCCTCAGCCGCGAAGCGGCGACAGAATACAGCCCACGGCGCAAGCCGTAGGTTAAGTCCGAAGGAAGGCCAAGCCCAGGACGGGCGAAATAAAATATGCACAATCGCGGAAACCCCGACTGAATTTTCATATCCCTCTCACGCACACTTGCTAACCGAACTCCAAATCCACGCCGAATTAATCCGTTCGCGCCTGGATCGCAAACCCGCTCACTCCGTAATGTTCGAAACCAAAACCGCCTGGGCCGGATGAAACCGAACTGGGTACTGACAACTGGACACTGGGTACTGCTTCATGTTCGCCTGCATCTACGTTCCAAACTTTCCCGTCGCCGCGGCGCTACGCGCCGAGCCGGAATTGCAGGCGTACGCCATTGCCATCTTCGAAGGCAAACCTCCGCTCGAACAAATCATTGCGGTGAATGAAAAATCCCAAGAGCTAGGCATCTCCCCGGGGATGAGCAAGGCTCAGGCCGAACTCTGCTCTGACATTGCCTTGCGCCCGCGCTCTCCGTTGCAGGAATCCTCCGCTCACTCCGCCCTGCTCGATTGCGCCCAGTCTTTCTCTCCCACGGTGGAAGACACCGCCCGCGACACGGTTCTGCTCGATCTCGCCGGCATGGAATCTCTCTTCGGCTCGCTGACAAAAATCTCCTACGCCATCTCCGATCGCGCCACTGCTCTCGGCCTCGCAGCCACTGTCGCCTCAGCCTCCAACCCTGATGCGGCCCTATTAGCCGCCCGTGGATTTTCCAGTGTCACGGTAATTCCACCAGGGAAAGAAACAGAAAGACTGGGCCCATTGCCGGTCGAAGTTTTATTTGACGACCATCTGCAAGGTGATCCCAAGCAAGCGGCCGATCGCTTGCTCGAGACCCTTGCCCGATGGGGCATCCGCAACCTTCGCGCATTAGCCGCATTGCCTGAAATCGCACTAAGCGAACGCCTTGGCCAAGAAGGCCTGCACCTGCAGAAACTAGCGCGCGGCGCTGCTTCCCGCACGCTGGTCCCGGTGGAAGCGCCGCTGGTGTTTGAAGAAGCGATCGAGTTGGAACATCCCATCGTCCTGCTCGAGCCACTGGCTTTCCTGCTCAACCGCCTGCTCGAACAACTCTGTGCGCGTTTGGGCTCTCGCGCGTTGGCCACGCAGGAACTTCGCCTCACATTGGAACTCTCGAACCTGACGGGTGTTGATGATGAACTTGAAAATCCAGGCATCCCCAGCGAGAGCGATGAAGCCGAGAGTAGTAGGGTTATGTGGGGACAGCCGCCTTCGGCTGTCCGGCGGAGCGAAGCTCCGCTGCATCGCTGCCGCCAACCAAAATTCACTCGCAAGCTGAGCCTCCCCTTACCCATGCTAGACGCCAAAGTATTTCTGAAACTGCTGCAGCTGGATTTAAACGCACATCCCCCAGGCGCACCCATCGTTAAGATTCATCTCTCCGCCGAACCCGCCCGCCCGCGCTCAGCCCAGGGAGGTCTATTCCTCCCT
>QIAL01000096.1 GCA_003225535.1 Acidobacteriota bacterium
TGCAACTGCCATTCCCCTCAAACGCTCTCGGCATCTACGACGACTACATCCACTTCCTCGCGAGACAAGGCAAGACCACCGAGGCTCTGCAAGTGGCCGAATACAGTCGCGGTCGAACCTTGGCCGAAGGATTAGGTCTGTTGCAGAAGGGGACTACATTCAAGCCGATTGCGCTCAATCCGCAGGAGATCGCCCGGCGCGCCGGCGGCACGATTCTTTTCTACTGGCTCGGCGAGAAGCAATCTTACCTCTGGACGATTACCGCGCAGAAGACCAGCTTGTTCACGCTGCCTCCGAAATCGGAAATCGATCCGGTGGTGCGCCGCTATCGCAAGGCGCTTTCCGAACAACAGGAATTCCTGCAGACAGCCGATGACGACGGACGCACACTCTACCGCACGCTCGTGCTGCCGGCGAAACCATTGCTCGCGGAAAATGCGAAAGTCATCATCATTCCCGACGGCAGTCTGAACACTCTCAACTTCGAGACTTTGCTGGTTCCCGATCCGACTCCTCACTACTGGATTGAAGACGTCACCATCGCCGATGCAAGTTCGCTCCGGCTGACCGCCTCGCGAGCGGCCGACAGGCGCACGCCCAGCTTGCTATTGCTTGGGAACGCTATTGCTCCGAACCCAGATTATCCCGAACTGCGGAAGGCTGCGGCGGAGATGGAAAGCATCGAGAAAAACTTCTCACCAACACAACAGAAAATATTCGCGCACGATAGTGCGACGCCATCGGCATATTTGTCTGGCAAGCCGGAGCAGTTTTCCTACATTCACTTTGTTGCGCATGGGACTGCCAGCCGCACCAGCCCGCTGGACTCCGCCATCGTACTATCCAAGTCTGGGCCTGAGGACGATTCCTTCAAGCTCTACGCCCGCGACATCGTTCATCATCCACTTCATGCGGAGTTAGTCACGATTTCGACGTGCTACGGAGCAGGCTCTCGCGCCTACACAGGCGAGGGCCTCGTCGGACTTTCGTGGGCATTTCTTCGCGCCGGAGCTCACAACGTAATCGGAGCCTTGTGGGAGGTCAGCGACGTCTCCACTCCCCAACTCATGGACGAACTCTACGGACAACTCGCAAAAGGTAACACTCCCGACACCGCTCTCCGGAATGCCAAGCTCAAGCTGCTTCGATCCAGTAACGCCTTCCGGAAACCGTTTTACTGGGCACCCTTTCAGCTCTACACCGGATCTTAACCTCCGCGGCAACTCCGAAGCGCTCCAGCCTCGGTGATACGTTTCGCACAAAACTATCACCATTGTTCTGTTGGTCGGAAAAGCGCAGTGGCTCCCCGCGCAGCGAATCTCTCCGAACCAAACACCAAGCAAAACTGGAGAATTCAATGAAAAGTATCGTCGTAGCAGTGTCGGCGTTTTCCTTAGCACTGGGAGCCCTGGCGCAAGAAACATCGCGAGGCAGTGGGCAACCTCTGGCTCTTCAAACCAGCGAGGCTACCCCGCAGGC
Source organism: Acidobacteriota bacterium (assembly GCA_003225535.1). Classification (GTDB taxonomy): domain Bacteria; phylum Acidobacteriota; class Terriglobia; order Terriglobales; family Acidobacteriaceae; genus Sulfotelmatobacter. The sequence goes on from QIAL01000096.1 coordinate 1,480, forward strand.
CGGGTCCATCTTCAGGCCGGAAAGCAGCAAGCCGCAACCCGCGGGACGCGTTCACACCACCTACGTTCTGCGCAGCACTGACGGCAGCAAGCCCCTCGTAGTGCAGGCTCCGGCTGCGTTGAGTCCGGCCGCATTGAACCTGGTTGGACCGCTCGCCACAACCGAAATGGCCGAGACGCCCCAGTCGCTGGGCTGCCTGTATGTCGCGAGCCCCGCCAGCGCCGGATGCATTCCAAACTACAGTGCAGGTTCCGGTGGCCCAACCGCTGCTGGCTACGGCGCGATTGCGCTGGTCGACGCTTATGACAATCCCAATGCGGCCTCCGACTTGGCGGCCTTTGACTCTTATTGGGGTCTGCTCCCGCCCGCATTCGTGAAGGTGTATGCGAACGGCAACGGTTCATGCACCACGCCTCCGGCGGATGCTGGCTGGTCCGTCGAGTCGTCCATGGACATCGAGTACGCGCATGTCTTCGCCCCCAATGCCGCGATCATCCTGGTCGAGGCTTGCTCGAGCTCCTGGACCGACCTTCTCTATGCCGAGCAGGTTGCCTTCAATTACATCGTCGCCCACTATCCGGCAGGCGGACAGGTCTCCAACAGTTGGCAGGGCGGTGAGTTCGCCGGTCAGATCGCCGATGACTCGTTGTTCGCCGATTTCACCTACAACTGGACCGACGGCTACAAAACGCCGATTCTGGCCTTCGCCTCTTCCGGTGACGGTGGCTTCGGTGTCGGCTATCCCAGCACCAATCCCTGGGTCATCTCTGCCGGCGGCACTTCCATCCTGCGCAACTCAGCCACGCTCAAGATGACTTCCGAATCCTGCTGGGGAGGTTCCGGTGGCGGCGAGAGCACGGTTGAGACCTATACCACGTCTTGGTCTGGCGGCAACGCCGGCCCCTGGGCCAACTTCCAGTACCCCATCTTCGGGCAGTCCAATCGCAGAACGCCGGACCTCTCGTTCAATGCGGATCCCGCTTCGGGCGCATGGGTCTTCAGTGGCTTCGGCATGGGCGGATGGGGAGTTGTCGGCGGCACAAGCCTGTCCTCGCCTGCGCTCGCCGGCATTGTCAACCGCATGGGCAACAAGCTGGGTTCGGTTTTCCTCACGCCGGCAACCAGCGGTGGCGACTGGTTCAGCACCTGGGAAAACAACTTGTTGTATGCCCAGTTGGCGACGGCGAAGGCCTACAAGAGCAACTTCTACGACGTTAAGACCGGCTCCAACGGAGTTTCGGCCGTCTCGTCGTGGGACTACTGCACGGGTGTCGGTAGCCCGCGCGGAGGCCTTGGTAAGTAAGTCATTTCCGTTTGTGTAGATAAATTGCGGAGGGGTCCCACGCAAGCCGCGGGGCCTCTTCGTATGTTAAGTCCAAATTCAAGCTGCGGTTTTCGGAGGATTCATGCAATTGCAAGATCTTTTCCGCAAGGTTACTATCACGGCATTCGTTCTCACATCGAGTCTCATAACTCACGGGCAGAGTGCATGGAACTTCCCCGATTTCTCAGCGACACAGGTTCTCGAGTCGCGAAAAGCAGACATTTCGATGAAGGTATACCGCTCTGGCGATAGTGTGCGAGTTGACCGAAGCGGAGCGCTTTCGACGTTGTACCTGCCTTCGAAGAGCAAAGTCTATAACCTGACGACCTACCCGGACCACAGCCATCAATGTGTGGTGATGAAGCCGGAACAAGCGAAAATGCTGCCCAGCCCGCTCGAACTGTTGCAGGGCTCTGATATCAAGCGCACCGCGGCCGGCACCGAAGTCGTGGATGGACATCCATGCAAAATTGAGAACGTGCTCGTGACGCGGCCGGACGGAAAGACCATCGAGTCCAAGGTTTGGGAGGCGCAAGACCTCAAAGGCATTCCCGTCAAGATCGAATCTCACGTCGGCGAATTCACCCTGTCGGCCGCCTACCGCGATATCTCAATGGAGATTCCGGACCAGCAGCTGTTCACGGCGCCTGAAAAGTGCACACCTTTTGAGAAGATGGGACAAGTCGTCGAGCAAAAGATAGTCAAATAGAGCAGTCATCGAGGCTCATCTTGCGAACCAGAAAAATTTCGTGGAATGAGTCTGCTCGCGCCGCTTAGCTACCCGAGCCAATCACAATCTTTCCCGACCACGGGTCGGCGCCTTGCGCGGAGGCATCCGATACTGATTCCACAACCGGAGACGCTCCATCAACAGGCTTCGCCTCAGCGTACGCCTCATCTTTAAGCGGTGGTGCGACGGGTCTCGGATCGATGGGCAGCAGGCGAGAATTTTGAGCTGCCCATTTCGCCGCAAGTCCGTTTAATGGGCTCTTCGTGTTGTATTCCTGATATGTAATCATGCGGCCAATCCGAATGATCAAATCATCGAGTCCCTCGGACGCGGCCCAGAAATCGCCGATGCAGACCATGGAATCATCGAAGTTGGGATGAAAAACAGGCGTAAGCATCCGGCATTGCGGCGCGCGTCTGGGATACCCGAGGGACAAGTTCACCTCGAGCACATGAGTTTCCCGCTCCAGAATCTCTCCCGATCCGGAAACGTAGAGCCCACGCAGGTTGTAAGTAAACCTGTAGATCTCCGTGGGAATTCCGGCTTTACCCGTAATCTGAATCAAAGGCCAGTCCCGCAGCATTGCCTGGAGCGTTTCCTCATCAAGCATCAGACGACGTGTTCGCGGAGAAGGCATAACGTTCCTTCGTGACGGCTAGCTGAGAACTCCGGTTTTCTTCCACCGGGCAATGCTGTTGATGTGATATTGGATATAAACCGTACTGAAAAAGAACGTCATCACTCCGCTCATGCTCAGGCCAATGTTCTCAGTTGAGGTGTAGTACTCTTCCATGGCCGCCTTGATGCTAAAGACGCCAAACAGATAGACGATCGCCCCGCCAATGATGAAGAGTCCACCAAGGGCAGCGGCGTCCCGGTATAGGATCATCGTCAATATGCCGGCAACCATTCCGGCAGGGTACATCGCAACTAAGACCAGCGGCTTATTGTCACCCGACAGTTTCCGGGCCCAGTTGCCTTGCACCAATGCCCAGATCAAGTTAAAGAGCTGGCGCGTGAGAATGCCGAGAATCAGCACGATGGACCAATGCAAGTTTGGCGGCAGCGGCACCAGTTGAGGCTGCGCCGCGGCGGCTGCGGTAGTTCCTCCAGTTAGTATGACGGTTACTGGGATGTTTCCCAACACCTGGGACAAGGGTACCCAATCCGTCATGCCTTCACTTTGAGCCACGTCTTCGACGGCTAAGTTGCCGGACTGAACGTACTGTTGCAGGTCGGAAAGACTATAGGGTCCAAAACGTTGATCGCCGCGCTTGACGAAGTATTCCATAACGCTCCCTCTCGTTTACGACTCGAATTGCACTCCCCCGCTGTCCAGTAACGTGATCGCTAGCTGGATCCCTGCCTTCTTGTAATAACCCGCGTAAAAGTTATGTGCGCCAAACGCACCCAGCAGGGCTCCAAGTATGATGAAACTGGTGCGGTGTTTTGGCTCACGTATCTCGGCTTGTTCGGGGGGCGCCACTGCATCTTGGCCGGCAAATCCGCCGAACATAGACGGCACCACTCGGTTCGCCGCGTCGCGTAGCTCTTGGGTCGCAGCAGGGGAAACAACCCCGCCGGGCGGAGGAGGGGGCGGAGGCAACCGGGTCCCCACCACCGCCGCTGGCGTCACCGGCACTGCGGCAAGATCGGGGGTCGACACACTCAACTTGGGTTCATCGCCTGGCGCCTTGCTGCAACCAAAGATCGTGCAGCCGCCATTTTCTGTATAACAAT
>QIAL01001048.1 GCA_003225535.1 Acidobacteriota bacterium
TGAGCAAGGCACCTGCGGCGAAATCAAACTGCGTTACACCACGGAGTTTGGACAACCCTGCAAGCCGGCCTGAGATCAATAAATTCTGGATGACAAGGCTGTAATCAGGGCAGTTAAAAATCATGCGGATCGTGGAGAGCAGATGCGTGGACAACTCAGTGTTGTTCTTGTGGTAGTGGCATGTCTGACACTATTAGCTTGTAAGAAACAACCGGCGCCCCGGGAAACCACGAATCCCCTGGACCACGTCGACTCGTCGCGGGCCAAGCCGATCAATTTTCTGCACAAGACTTTCACGGTCAAGAAGTTTGCCCAGTTTCCCATCGAAGTGCCGCCTCACACCGTCATCCCGCGCGTTCATGGCTCCTTCAAGTCGTTCGTTCCACGGCCCGGCGACGACGATCTCAGTGACGACTCCACCGATGTCGGTTTCCTCCTCATGAATGCGGACCAATTCGGCGATTATTCGCGCGGCCACGGTGGCGGCACCGCGCTCTACACCGTCGAGTCAACCCACGATCACGAAGTGGAGTTCGTCCTTCCGCCCACCCAGGACCAGCCCCAGAAGTATTATGTTGTCTTCGTCAACTCTCCAGGCGGGCGGGCGGCGAAATCGGTTGCTGCTGATTTCAGTCTTTCCTTCGGATACTAGACACCGTTCCAGATCTCGGTCCCTTGGAAAGCCAGTCTGTGCCTTTCGAACTAAAAATCCTACGGGACTCAGGAGGTGCTCGTCATGGCAAGAATCGAGGGCGCAGATCCATCTCGACTCGGACTCCTCAGCGGACTGTTCGCTCGGGTCGTCTATGCGCTCACGCGCCGCAAGTTGGGCCGCGTGGTGATTCCAGCCATCGCGTGGACGAGGGGTTGAAGGAATTGGCCTCTTTACGGGTCGCGACCCTGATCGGGTGTCCGTTTTGAATTGACCTCGGGTCTGCGGTCGGCAGACAGCACGGGGTTACGGAAGAGAAGATCGCGGCTATGGCAGACTACGCTACAAGCCCGGCGTTCTCCGCTAACGAGAAACTGGTTCTCGCTTATGCCGACGCCATGACCCGCACGCCCGTGGAAGTGCCGGACGAGCTTTTTTCGCGGCTGCGAGAATCGTTCAATGAAGCGCAGTTGGTGGAACTCACGACAACCGTCGCCTGGGAGAACTACCGGGCGCGGTTCAATCACGCGTTTGGGCTGGAGAGCGAAAGCTTCAGCGAAGGTGCGGTCTGCGCCCTGCCGGCGCATTAATGGGAT
>QIAL01000097.1 GCA_003225535.1 Acidobacteriota bacterium
TCCCGCGGCGGTTGCACGGGCAAGCCATTGCGATGCCTGGTCGAGCGATTTCTGGGCGCGCTCCAAAATTGACTCGGTGGTGTCGCCTGATTGTGGCGTGGCGTCGCCTGTGGAAACCAGCAGGGAACGTCGTTCGCCCCACCACTCGATGGAGTCGTTAGCCAGCATGTGCCGCAGGCGTTCGCGCACGACAGGAAGTGACTCTTCACTACAGCCGTTCAAGATCACAAGGAACTCATCATCGGCCCACCGACCGACAACGTCTGTTCTCCACAAATCGCTCACAAGGGATCGAGCGACGACCCGCAGCAGGGACGATGCGGCGTCAGGTCCGAAAGCGGCGCGGAAGTGCTCCAAACCTTGCAACCGAAGGCGCAGCACGGCAAAGGCAACTTGCCGCTCGGTGAAGGCTGCAAGCGCCTCGCGCAAGTGGGATTTCGTTTGTGCCCGGCTGGCGACGCCGGTGACCTCGTCGACGCTGCCGGGTAGAGATTTCTCACCACCGTGGAGATCGCTCTGCTCGAGTTCATCAAAGGTTTCGACGGCGCCGATGATCGAACCATGAGAGTTATGAACCGGAACGGCCCGAATCCGAACTGGGACTTCGTATCCGGCCTTGTGATGCAGAAATCCTGACGCTTCTACAGGACGGGCCGTTTTCATGGCGATAGCCAAAGGGCATTCTTCGCTGCAGAACTCGCAGCCGGGCTGCTGACAGTGCAGGACGGCTTTCCCGATGCACGAGCGGCCAATGACTTCGTGGCGGAGATGCCCAGTGATGCGCTCCGCTCCGTCGCTCCATAAGACAATTTTCTTCTGCATGTCAACGACACACACGCCGGTTAAAAGGCTTTCCAGGATGTTGCGACAAACGTCGAGCTCGTCAAAGGCAGACATGCAGTTGGGCTTCGGCTACTGAGGTTCATCGGCAGGAATTCACAGGCACTTCAGCCGCATGAAGCGCGAAAAGCCAGGTAAGTATTGCGTTGCCAGAGGGATACAGGCCGGACACTTCTTGGACGCGTATGGCACGGAAGTGCTATAGGCAGAAGTTTGCCCACGTTTTATTTTTCTTGGTGAGCAGACCTGGGGGAGGGCTGCCCGGGCGTCCCTGAACTCGAAAGAGTTCCGGGACGCTCGTTATTTTATGGGGCTTTTCTCCTTACTTTCGCGACCAACGCCGCTAAAGTCTCGATCGACCCGAACCAATCAATAGAGATCCGCTCTTCAGGCCGTGACGAAGGATCATGGTCGCGGCTAAACTATTCTCTCCATGTCCAAATTCGCCGAACCGATGTCGCGCCTGATCGATGAGCTGAAAAAACTGCCGGGAGTGGGTGCGAAAAGCGCACAGCGACTGGCATTCCATATTCTTCGTTCAAGCGATGAAGATGCCGAAGCACTGGCGGCTGCAGTCCGCGACGTAAAAGCCAACCTGCGGCTTTGTTCCGCGTGCAACAACATTACAGATGCGACTGGTTTGCGTGGTTGAGGAGCCTACCAACATCGCAGCGATCGAGAAGACCAAGCATTTCAACGGGGTATTCCACGTGCTGCACGGCGCCATTTCACCTTTGCACGGAGTCGGCCCGGAACAGTTGCGCATCTCTAACCTTATTTCGCGCGTCGATTCCGGCAACGTGGATGAAGTGATTCTGGCGACGAATCCTACAGTGGAAGGCGAGGCAACAGCCGTTTATCTCGCGCAGCAACTGCGACGATCAGGCGTGAAAGTTACGCGAATTGCGATGGGAATTCCGGTCGGCAGCGACATCGAGTACACAGATGAAATCACGATGCTCAAGGCGATGGAAGGGCGTCGGGACGTGTAATTCTTCGCGAGGTTTGAATCGCCCACGTGTCGGTGGCGGAATGCTTAATTCTTGGCGAGTGAAGAGAGGAATTCCCGGGCGCGTGAGAGTTCGGGTCTGATCGAATCCCCAAGAGTGCACGTGGCCACTAGTTCGCGATAATAAGTGGCGGCTTTGTCAGCGTGCTTTGCCATTTCTGCGGCGTGGGCTGCGCCGTAAACCGAGTTGAAGCGGTTCGGGCTGACCTTTAATTCAGCTTCATATTCCGCGAGCGCTGCCTCTGGACGATTCATGTCGATGAGAATGTCGCCCATCATTTCATGAGCGGGAGTGTCTCCGTCGGTGGCGAACAGGCCATGATCTTTGGCGGCAATCGGGCGGAGCAATTCCAGAGCTTCATCATTCTTGCTCTGGGCGTGGTCGATCCAGGCTTGCACCACACGGCTATCCTCATCCACTGCATTCGCGGCTACCATTTGTTTCTTCTTTAGAAGATTTTCGTGCAGAGTCTGAATGGAGGCGAGACTCAGCTTTGCAGTCTGCAAATCGCCTAGACGTGCAGCGCCGATGGCTCGCGCTTTGTAAGTGAGAGAACTGTCTCCGTCCTGATTGTCGGTGAGCGATGGCAATGCGACTGCGTCCTTCCAGAGATGCAGTTCCATGACATAACTGGCGGAATACTCAACCTGCGCCGAGATGTTGGGATCGAAATCCGTGCCATACATATTGTTCATTTTGGGCAGGGTCTTTACGTCCTCGATGACACGCATTGCTTCCTTCTCGCGTCCTGACTGCAGGTACGCGTATACGAGGAATTCCATGGCGTGGTATTGATGGCCTTCGTCGCCCATGTGGGTTGCGGCTGCGTTGCGGCTGGCGGCAATCGACGCGAGATTGGAATTGATGTCCTCCTGCCACATGCCCAAGCGGGCAAAAATATGGGACGGCATGTGCAATGCGTGAGGCGCCGCCGGAGCAATCTGCGCATAGCGCCGCGCTGCAGGAAGTCCCAACTCCGCCATCCCGGGAACGTCGTACGTATGAATCAGGTAGTGTGCAACTCCGGGGTGTTGGGGCTCAATCAGGAACAGCTTTTCAAGGATTGGCGCGGCCTGCTTTCGTCTCGCATGCGTGGGATCATCGTCGCGGTCGGATTCTTCCAGAGCCAGGGCATAAAATGCTGCCGCCTCGTGATCGTCGGGATAACGGCGGTAGAGCTTTTGCATGGCTTTCAGATACCTGTCGCCCCGCTTGTTGTCCTTCTTCTCAGGATGAGCGTAAACCGCAGCCTCAGCGGCGACGTAGTCCCGTTCGCGCGCGGTCGCTGCGTGCAGCGATTTTGCGATTTTGATCTCGTCCCATCCCCGTTTGCGCTGCTTTTCATCTGGCCCAGCCCACCGGCTGAAGGTCGTGGCGATTCCCCAATGAGCCATCGCACAATGCGGATCGTCTTGTGCGACTTGGCGGAATGCGATCTCGGCGGTGTCGAAGGCGAACGAATGTAGAAGGGCAACTCCTCGTTCGAACTGTCTCTGTACTCGTACGTCACAAGAAGTCGGGAAGTGGACAGTCCCCAGTTGCTGCTCGGTCAGCGCGTCGTGTTGGTGCTGGGTGTTCACGGCTTGGGACATCAAAACATATGACAAGAGAGCCAGGAAGGCCGGGATGAAGCGCACTAGATGTTCTCCCAGGAGGTCTTTGAGGAATTTCTGATTGTCAGGAGCCTAACACGGAACTTCAGGCTCAAGAAATCCATTCGTCTCGTCGTCCGTAGCGGTCAGTCCCTCTGGCAGAGTTCCGCGGTTGTATTCGGCCATGCGATTCTTCCATTTGAGGAAGTCGGTAATGCTTTGCGGCTCGATGCGGACTTCTACGCGTCGCAGGCTGGAAAGCAGCAGGTTCATTTCGTAGCGAAAGCCGACGGCAGTGCGCAAATTCTTCGCCGAGGGACTGAGCATCTCAATGTGCCCGCGCCGACATTCCAGGAGACCCCAGCCGGCCGGCAATTCCTCAAGCTTGATCAGTGCAGGCGGCGTGAGATAGAAGCGTTCGCTGCCGACGCCGCGCTCCGGCTTTCGCCGGAAGGGTTTTTCACGGTCAGCCACGAAATCGGCACGGGTGACTTTGCATTCCACCAGCACAGAGTGACACGCCTGCTTCCATCCAATTGCGTCAGGCATCTCTCCGCTGACGCAAGCCTGCTCGGACAGCACGACGCCGCAGCGATACGAGCGCAGCCATCGGACCGCCTTCTCGACTAGTTGTGCGTGAGTCATAACTTGAAATTTGTAACTCCGGAACGTCCGCTAGAAAAGTACCTGAAGGGCTTCTATCGAATTGCAAGGGCTTTCATGGGTCGAATGACTACGGGCCGTCGTATCACAGTCTCCAGTAAGTATCTCTCTGCCGCGGCTGTCTGGGCTGTCGTTGTTCCCTGGGTGTAGCCCTCGGCGGCGATGACCAAGGCCTCGTTCTTCCCCAGAGGCGCGGGTTTTCGTGCGAAGCCGTTCGCCCGCGGCGACGGTGGCGGAGCATTTTCGATCTTCAGCTTGCGAATGTGGCCGTCATGAGCGGAATCCAGCGCATTGGCGAGCCGCAGAATGGCGGAGAGGAGAATCACACTCTTCTGCTCGTCCGGTAGGAGGTCTCGGATGGACTTATGACTTCGCGCCGGAAGTGCACCTACATGGAATCTCGCCACCAGACTTGCGCGTCGCATGTCGTCCTCATTCCATCCCAGCGGCGTGCCGTGCTTCTGAATCAGTTCTTGCGATTGTTTGTGGTGTCCTTTCTGACCTTCGGACTTGCCGACGTCGTGCAGCAGAGCTGCAGCGTAGAGGCTGGAGCGTAGTTCGTTTGGCTTGCCATTTTGGAGCGGAGTCAGTCTCAACATGCGCCCGGCCCACAGTCCGTCATATAGCTGCAGTGAAAGTTGAGCTACCCGCTCAGAATGCGCGAAGTCCGGATCGAGTGCTTTGGCCCATAGCTTCATGCGGCGGGTCGCAATTTGATGAATCTGTTGGCCATGGGGCAGCCCAGCGCGCCACACGTTCCAGAGAGAATCCGGCCCCACGGTTTTCTGGCGATATTCGTCGATGCGCTTGGTCCGTTCGTGCGTAATGCGCTCGTGCCAAGCTTTGCGGGACGCGTCATCGCCAAAAATGTGATGGGACTGTGCGGTAGCCCAGAGCACGTCGAGATCATGAACGTCACCCAATAAGTCCTGCAAGTGTTTCAAATCTTTAGACCAGGCTTCGTGCTCAGCGGGAAGAAAGTTTTCGACGATATACCGGAACCGCTTAATGCCGATTCGCAATGTGTGGAACGCGACTTGTGAACGGTTTCGCAGGGCAAGCGTGTGCAGTTCTCGCGCGTTCGTCCAGCGCTCCAGGGCCAGATGCTTAAAGACAGCGCTGCCTGGGCGGACACGCGCGGCACGCTGAGGCAAAGAGTGGCTCCATTGCTTGCGGTCGAACTCTTCAAGGGCTGCATGAGCCTCGCGCTTCTGTTCAGTCTCGCGCGCCTGCAGGATCCTAAGCAGCGCAGAAGCGGGATCTGCAGGTACGTCGGGAGGAGTGGCCGCCGATTTCATGCCCGGGACAATCTCGACGCTCGCTTTCTCGTCCCCGGGACTCAATTCTGAAAACTCGGCCAAGTTGAGCTTCTCGATCCATTCCATCATGATCTGGACGTCGCGGAGCGCTCCCAGTCGCTGGAACAGTTGCTTGCCGGCTTTCTTCATCGCCTTCCAGTTGCGATCGGGGTCCATGGCCATCATCCCATCAGCCATGGAGCGGCAGCGACGCAAGGCGACGCGGAGGTCGTGAACGGGGTCGGCGCTGAAGTCGGCGGAGACCTTGTTGCACTCGTCCAGAACGCGCAGCATCCAGTAGCGGAGGCCAGTGGTTTTCGGCGATGAGGTCGTTTTCGCCACTCGAGAATATTCTACTGAAGGTCACGGGGGAGAGTTGCGCGTAACTTAGGAGTGTGCGGGAGGTTGCAGTCGGCTAGCGGGAGGGCAACGCGGAGTGGAACCTCCCCGGCCGGAGTCAGCGGACGGTGACGAGAATCTTGCCCAGCACAAACAAGTAGCCGACAATCGCGACGAAGCCGTGTGTGCGGATGGCTCGGTGACTGGCGGGCCATGGGAACATCAGCAGCCCGAAAACAGGCATCAGCTTGTCCGGCCACATCAATCCGGCCACGCCAAAAATCAGGTTCAACTGCACAATCAGGTAGAAGATCAGATTTTCCATAAAAATAGATTTTGAGGGGGAATCGCAATTTTAATACAGCGAGCCCAGTGG
>QIAL01000098.1:0-2998 GCA_003225535.1 Acidobacteriota bacterium
CGATTCTATCTGGAATCATCCCAACCTGATCTTTGGGGCCATCGGCATCTTCGTGTATGTTGGCGGCGAGGTTTCAATCGGCAGCTTCCTCGTCAACTATTTCAGCCAGCCCGAAATCGGAGGCTTGACAGAGAAGGTTGCCGCCAGTTTTGTTGCTTTCTATTGGGGTGGCGCCATGGTGGGACGCTTTATTGGTTCAGCGCTCCTGCAGAAGGTGAAAACTGGAGGCTTGTTGGCTATTTGCGCCGTATGCGCCGCCGGCTTGGTAGCCGTGTCGATGCTCACCACCGGGCACTTGGCGATGTACAGCATCATTTTGGTCGGATTCTTTAACTCCATCATGTTTCCCAGCATCTTTACTCTGGGCATCGCCGAACTCGGACCCCTGACCGGCGACGGATCAGGAATCATGATCATGGCGATTGTCGGCGGCGCAATCATTCCGGTAGCGCAGGGTTGGATCGCCGATCACATCGGCATTCATCACGCGTTCTTCTTGCCGGTCATTTGCTACCTGTACATTTTGTATTTCGCTTTGAGCGGCTCGAAACCGAACAGCGAACGGTATGCGAAAGTGTGAGAACCCCTGGTTCTGAGGCATTGGCGCGTGTGAACCTAACGCGTGTGCGGAATCACTGACAAGGAGCGGCAGTCTGGTAGCATCGCCTTGATCCTCGAACGGTAATTGAAGCGATTTATAGGCCCCCATGGTTCAAGTCAAGAAACCCGGCCAAAAGCCGCAGGTCATCACTCTCAAAGCCGTCGCGCAGCATTTAGGACTTACCCCAGGCACAGTCTCCGCCGTCCTCAACGATTCCCCGTCTGCCCGGTCCATTCCACCGGAGACCAAGAACCGGATTCGCGCGGCTGCCAAGGAACTCAACTATCGCCCCAACTTCTTCGCCCGTACTCTCCGCAACAAACGCACTTACACGATTGGTGTGATCGCGGAAGAGATCGGCGATTCCTACAGTTCACCGATCATTAGCGGCATCGAGCAATATCTGAGGAAGCGCGACTATTTCTTCCTGACAGTCGTCCATCGCCACGATCCGGCGCTGTTGAGCCGCTATTCGCAACTTCTGTCCGAGCGCGGAGTCGAGGGGATCATCACCGTTGATACAACGGTTCAGGAAGCGCCCATGTTGCCCACTGTGGCGATCGCAGGTCACAAGAAACTGAAGGGCATCACCAACATCGTGCTCGATCACAAGAGAGCAGCTGTTCTGGCACTCAACCACCTCAAGGATCTGCACCATGAACACATCGCGTTTATGAAGGGCAATCCGGTAAGTTCCGACTCAGCTGAACGTTGGGACGCCATTTGTCAGGTGGCCGCTGAGATCGGCATCAATATTGACCCCGAGCTGACCGTGCAGATCGATACGGACGACCCAACACCGATGTTGGGTTATCCGTTCACCAAGCAACTGCTCGCTCGTCAGAAGCCATTCACTGCAATCTTCGCCTACAACGATATATCCGCAATCGGTGCGATCCGCGCGCTCATGGAAAAGGGCCTCCGGGTACCGCAGGATATATCCGTTCTCGGATTTGACGACATCCCCGGAGCGGCCTTTCATACCCCGAGCCTGACGACGGTGCGGCAGCCATTGAACCGTATGGGAGAAGTCGCCGCCCAAACTCTGTTGGATCGAATCGAGGGCAAGAAGGAATACCCTTCGGAGATTGCGATCGAGCCCGAACTAGTCGTGCGGGAATCTACGGCAAACGCACCCCTCTCCTGCTAGGATCAACACGATCTTGCGTCTGCCGGGGACGCAGTCGCTCCCCCATGCCTAACGCCGCCACCCACACAGCGCCCGACTCTGTCCGCGTTCTCACCTATGCCGCGTATATCTCGTTTATTCCCATCGGAATCGCTACCGTCATTCTCGGTCCGATGCTGCCGACGCTTTCGGCGCGCTGGTCATTGAATTACGCACAAGCGGGCGCGTTTTTCCCCGTCCAGTACGTTGCCTCGACTTGTGCTGTCGCAGTCTCAGGAGTCTTGGCTTCGTGGCGCGGCTACCGCTTCGCCATGAAGATTGGGCTTCTTCTCACCGCCATGGGGCTGGCCTTTTTGCTTACCGGTCCAAAATGGTGTGCCACTCTTTGCATTGCAGCCAATGGCTTCGGACTCGGCTTGGCAGTTCCTGCGGCGAACCTGATGGTCGCCGCCCTGAATCCGGGACGCAGAAGCGCTACGCTAAATCTGCTGAACTTCTTCTGGAGCACGGGAGCGGTAGCCTGTCCCTTCCTGGTGGCCGCGGCCGCCAAGACTCAACATATTCCGCTATTTCTGCTCTGCGTCTCCGGGTTCTGTATTTCGGTTGTGATCGGGATTGCGTTAACCGGCAGCCGGATCGTTGAACCGGCCGTGACGTTGGATAAACGGCCAGTCCTATCCCTTATTCGTGCGCATACCCATCTGTTTTCCATTCTCGCACTGCTCTTTTTTCTGTACGTCGGCGTGGAAAACGCTTTTGGCCAGTGGCTGGCGTCCTATGGGAAGAGTCTGGGAACTTTGACACTGGCTACATCCTTGGCGATTCCCTCCTTTTTCTATGCCTCACTGACGGTTGGCAGAATGCTGGCACCCGCTCTGCTGCGGATCGCTGACGAAATCCGGCTGGTCCAGTCAGGATTGCTTTTGGCGTGTGCTGGAATGGCAGGGCTGATCTTTTCGCATGAATTGCCGGAAGTGGCTGCCAGCGCATGCGCCGGGGGTTTGGGTCTCTCATACGTCTATCCCATTACAATTTCGCTCCTGTCCCGTGAGTTTGATTCCCCGCGGATCGGATCGCTCATGTTCGTTCTGTCCAACATCGGAGGCGGTCTTTTACCATGGCTTGTGGGTGTTTCGTCCACAAGGTTTGGAACTTTGAAGGCTGGCTTCTATGTGCCGCTGCTGGGATGCGCGCTTATGTACGCTCTTTATCTGCGGAACTGGACTCGCTCAGACCCGGCCACTGACCACCCTGCCGGCTAGCCGGGT
>QIAL01000098.1:3110-7897 GCA_003225535.1 Acidobacteriota bacterium
GTATCGTTTGAAATGTATGCTTCGATCTCGTCCGCCAATGTTTTAGCTGCTGAATCCTCCGGAAGATTCTCCGCGGCCAATGCCGGGTAAGCAGAGCCTAATAGTCTTTCTGCAAGCAGTAGTGTAACGTGGAGAATCCGCACAACACCCAGCTGCTGCGCGTGTTCAGCGATCCTTTCCCAGTCGAGCGGCAGCCTGCTGATCCGCTCCAGGTCGCATAACCAGATCAGCCGTCCCCATACGTGCTTCGCCGCATGCAAACCCAGTACTACGAAGAGGTCCTCTGGTGACAGCGACTTTGTGTCTAAGCCCATGACCCTCACCGTCTGCGCACGGCGGAATAACCCTCCAACATCGACATCTACCGCATAAAAATGTGGCGTAATCGCCCACTGAACCTCTAGCAAATTTTTTCCTGCGGCACCGTCGAATGCGCATTCGTACCCAGACTTCGTGTATGCCGCTTCTTCGTCTTCGGAAAAATTCAAATGCGGCACGTAGCCGATCTTCCCCATCGCTTCCTGCACGCGCTTCAAATCTGTCGTATGAATGAGGAGATCGATATCGCCGGCTTGGCGCAACGCAATATCGCCGTAAACGGTCTCCGCCAAGGCCAGACCCTTATAGGGAATGAAGTCGATACCAGCCTGCGACAAGCTGTCCGCAACACGAACAAATTCACTTGAAAGCAGGAGCGCTTTGTGAAGGTTTGCCTTATAACTTTGTTTCAGAGTGATGAGCGTTTGGGCAGGAATCTGGTCCTCGAAACTCATGAGGGAGCGTGCAAGAATCGGCTGCACCCCGTGATGTTCCGCGACACTAAGAAGAGAACCCCAGGAAATTTGAGAACCTAACAACTTATGAATGCGAGCGGTTTTCTGTGCAGGAGGGACTTCGGCACACGCAGCCCGCAACAAAGACCACTCGGTCTCAAGCGGCGCAGAAATTCCTGGCATATTTCCGATCGGAATACTGCTGCTGAGAACTACTCATGCAATTGCGCCGGTGGGTTGAGCCGAGTTGGCCGGCATTATGCGAATCTGCACCAGATCGCGTGACGCCCGTTTCTTCGCCAGCATATTAGCTGACGGAATTCCGGTGCGGGCAAAGGACTTTTCGCAGTCCTGCGATGACGGCCCGCGCATATTGCCCTCCATGAACGCCAGCCCTGGACACCGCGTGCAACTCCCGACGTGTGAGCATGAGGTACAGGTCGTCAGGTCCTTCAGGCGAATGGAGCGCACTTCGTTCATTCGCTCCGAATACCGCCAAATGTCGACGAACCGCTCCTTCCTTACGTTTCCAGTCGGAAGTGGAAACTGCACGCACGGAAACACATCGCCATACGGCGATACATAGCAAGCAGTATGTCCCGCACTGCACGGCAAAGCGGAGAGTGCATTTTCATCCGCAGGCGCGGCGATCGTGCAAAACTCCTCCACATCCCCGACCAGCGCCTGATCACGAAAGACCTGACGCAGCGCTGTCTGATCCACTCCCAGGCTCAACACAGAGCGATCACCATCCATCATCGGTGTAATCGTCGGGTCCAAAGTGCACTCGACTCCGAGTTCCTCCGCCAGCTTTCTCACTCCTTGGTAATCCTGCAGATTCTGCACCATCAGCACGTTCGCAAAGATCACCCGCACCCCTTGCGACTTCAAAAACCGTGCAGCGTCCAATGATCTCTGCAATGATCCCGGAACAAGGGTGATTGCATCATGCACCTCCGGCCGGTGGGAGTAGATGCTGATCTGGATCGACTCGACGCCGACATCCCGGATCTTCGCCGCCTGGCGCTCATGAATCATGATCGCATTCGTCTTGAGCTTCACGCAGAATTGGCGCTCGAGCCGCGCGTATTCGAGAATCTCGAAAAAATCTTTGCGCAGAAAGATCTCGCCGCCGCTCAGTGTCAAGATAAAGACTCCGGCGTCCGCCATCTCGTCTAGCAGGTGTTTGATTTCCGCCGTTGTCATCTCGCCATGATCTTCATGGTCGAGGTAACAATGAACACACCGTTCGTTGCAGCGATAGGTCAGATCGAGTTGCACGCTGAGCGGGATATTCCGTGCCAGCGCTTTCTCCGTCATCTGTTCGAGCAATCCGTTCATTTCGAATCCCCGCCGACGATGGGCTCTTCGGATATCTGCAGAATTCCGTGGCTTGCAAGGTCCCGCGCCAACGTCTCCGCGTCTCGCAGTGCTTCGTCGGGCTCAATCTCAAATTCGGTGCAGATCTTCTGCTGAACGATTTGTTCGAGCGAAGTTGCCCCATCCGCCGCTTGCCAGAGAATGGTTGCGGTCCGGTTCAGTGTAAACATTGTCGAGTCCCGACCCGACATGATCATCATCTCTCCGTCGAGACTGCGCGCCGCCACACGCGGATTGCGGGCCACATAGAGGCTACTCATCGAATCAACTCCCAAACCCGTGCATCGGGGAAGAAGGTCAACCGTGAAACGGGCACTCGGTTGACAAACTCGAATGCCGCGTGAAAAGTTGCTTGGACCAGTTCCTCATCCTCCGCGAAAAAGAGGAGATTCGCAAGCAGAGCGCGCGCCGCTTCACCCGCCGGCACGGGATCAATGCGGTTTTCGCGTCCTTTGGCCAGTAAGTAGAGCGCGGCGATCGGAGCCGAAACATTCTCTCCCAGTTTGGCCAATTCTCCAGTGAAGGGTGTGCCAAATGCCAAGTACCCGTCATCGCGCTTTCGCACGTAAGAAATCTCGTCGGTCAGAAGCGTAACGTCTGAAGGGGCCAGCCGCGACATGGTCGTCTTGCCCGCCTCTGATACTCCGGCAAACAGGAACGCTTTCCCGTTGCGGATCGCACTCGCCGAATGCAGCAGGAATCCTCCCTGCTTGGCCAGTACCAGCGTGTGCACAATGCGCAGCACTGCGTCGATCGAATACGGATTCGCCGTTTGCTGAATCCATCCCCGCCGTTTGGACGGTTCCCATTCAGCCTGAAAATCCCCGCGCGTTAAACTCCAACGCTCGCCCCGTCGTGCTACGCGCACGCCGGCATCCTGCTCAGCATTACCCGACGACGCCAGTTGAACGTCAAACTCTACCTCGGCGTCTGCTGTTGAATTGACATATCCGGCGTAACGATTGTGGAGTGTATTGAGGAAGCCACGATCCGTTGTATTCACGCGCACAGGCATGCCCCCGATTTCGATCGTCAGGCTATTCTGCGCGACTTCGGTGATGACTTCTGGCAAGAGACGGCTCGAATCCTACGCGGTTTTGGTTGATGCCCGGCTCAGTCCGTGCACCCCTACTATCACACGGGCAGCGGTTTCCGAGTGGCGAAGCAATGCAGCCAGTGCTCGTTCCGACCGCCGTAGATCTTTCTTCGGCTCAAAACACTTTCCGTTCCGCACGATGAACGAAACCTTCCCCAGGATCTCACCCGGGCTGATCGGAGCATCCGCAGTTGACATGGCATCCCCACGTGTCCGCACCTGCTCCTTCTCCAATGCGCCGCTTTTCTCGACCACGCGGTGTGCAACGAAACGATAGGCGTTACTGAACAGGACGATGTCCCCCAGTGCTACGTTAGAGCAGGTCGCGGGCTCCACAACAAGTGCGTCTCCAGGCCAGATGGCCGGCAACATGCTTCCGCCAACCGCTGGCAGAACCAATCTGCCCGACCGCCGAAGCATATCTTCAGCGAGCTGACATGCGACGGCATGCGACCCCACACGTGATTGTGGCAAAGAACTCACGATGCCTTGGTGTTCCCCCCCGAGCAACTCAGTTGTGTGGAGCTGATCTTCCCGCATGAAAGAGCCGTAGTCACAAACACCTGTTCGTAGCGAAACGATGGCTTTTCATACGGCTTCTTCGGTGTAGCCGCAAGCGTTGGTTCAGACGTATCGTTCATATCCATAAATGTAGGATCCTGTTGAATTCTTTACTGGAGTGCTGATTGTGAGGCCTGCACCGCACATCCACCGGTGCCAGTCGATCCGCACACCTGATTGCTCTGCGTGGAAAAGTAAACCTGGGAAGCGCCTGCCAGAGTACCTGATCCGACGATATTGTCGATGATAATCCCGCCGGTGCCTCCGGCGGCAGCTAAACTCGCCGTCGCTGGCAGGCCCGTATTCCGCCATCTCACAGTATTGTCAGCGGTAATCGTGTTGATCGTCGTTGCCCAAGCGGGATGCGCTCCAGCTTTCGACGTCCCCGCGGTCGTCACTACCTGGATGTTGCCGTTGCTGTCGATGATTGAAGTCGCCAGCGCATATGCATGGCTCGCCAGCCAAGTACCGTGAGCAGCGGCTTGTGGCCCCTGATTCACCCAGCGCACAGTGTTATCAGCCGTGGACGCTCCTACGGTCGTGCTCCAGGCTGGAGTTGTTGCGCGCGAGGTTCCCGCAGTCCTGCAGGTCTGCACCTGGAAGTGGGTATCAAGCACCTGCTGCCCAACTGTGTAACCATGCGACGGAAGCCACGGAGTATTTTCGAAGTTCATCACGCATCCGCCGGATGCGCAGGAATTGCCCAACCCGCTCGCCTGTGCACTGGCGAAGATCCATTCCGTCGTGCCACCAGTCGCATTCGGATTCGAAATATCAGTGACCGGTGAGCATCCTGTAGTCGCGTTCGATAATACAGGTCCCGCCACCACCGTGCCCATCGTGCCCGCATTGATCGGAATCTGATACAGGATCGGCGGCCCTCCGGTGTTTCCGCAAACGTAGATATTTCCTGTGGCATTCGCCGACGCCAGGTACTTGGAATCGAATCCGGCTTCGAAAAGAGGGCTGGGGTTTGG
>QIAL01000099.1 GCA_003225535.1 Acidobacteriota bacterium
CCGAACGCACTCATATCGTCGAAAGCCAGCATGGCTGTGAAAGAACGCTTTTGATGAAGCAGTTGTTCGGTGAGTTTGTAGCCGGATTCGAAACTGGAAATCGGATCGCTGGATTCGGGCATGTCGACGATCAGGCGCGCATCGAGTTCAAGGCCGGATTCCTTGGCGAAGTTACGAATCCCGCGCCAGCGGGGCGAGCTGTCGATGAGCCCCTTCGGACCACGAATGATTGCGATCTTGCGATGTCCCAGGGAATGCAGATGCTCAAGCGCGAGATGTCCGCCGACCTCGTTATCGACGATGACCGAACTGATGGAATCCGTTTTCAGTTCGCAGCCGATCATCGCGGTGGGGATGCTGCTCTTTTCGAGATCGGCGAGAAGGTTGATGTCGAGGAACACCCAGTTGGCGATGACGATCAGGGCTTCAATGCGGCGGTCGAGCAGCATTTCCAGATAACGTTCGAAGCGGCTGCCTTCGTTGTGCACGTCGGTGAGAATGGGAAGATACGACGCCTGGTAGAGAGTGTTCTCAATGCCGCGGAGGATCATTGTGCAGAACGGGTCGGTCATGTCGAAGACCATGACGCCGACGGTGTGGCTGCGCTTGCTGCGCAGCGAGCGGGCAAACTGGTTGGGACGGTATCCGAGCTTCTCCGCGGCGCGCTCGATTTTTTTCTTGGTGGCGGGCGGGATGTAGCGGGCCAGCGGCGCGTTGTTCAGAACAATGGACACGGTGGTCGAAGAGAATCCGCTTTCCTTCGCCACATCTCGAATCGTCACCATGACTCAGGGCTTCTCAGTTCTTAGTTCAGAGTTTCGGTCGCGACCGCCTTGAGCGGTGAGCAATGAGCTATGAGCGAACCGTGGGTTGCTCACAGGTCACTGCTCATTGCTCGCGCTGCTCACGACTCTCGCCTACGGGTACGTTCCTCGAAAATCACGGACCGCGTCGCTTGAATTTCAAGCGATCGCTGGCGGACACTACAGCAGAGAGTTATGCGAGTGTCAAGCACACGGATCACATCGATCGGTTACGTTTTGCTTTTTGCGTTGGCAGGTACCGTCGCGGATGGTGCGGGGCAGACCCGATCCGGAGGCGCGCCGAACAGGCGATCTGCAGGCTCTAAAGCGGTGGATCCAGCAGTACTTTTTCAGCGTGGGGAGGAGGCCCTTAGGGAAAACAGGTTAGCAGCAGCCGCAGGGGATTTTCGCGAGGTCCTGCAGGTGGATCCGAAAGCCGGACCGGCCTATGCGAATCTGGGGGTCGTGTACATGCGGGGCAAACAGTGGGCTAAGGCTCTGCAGGCGCTGAATAAGGCGGAAGAGCTGATGCCGAATGCACCGGGGATCCGGCTGAACATCGGGCTTGCCTATTACCGGCAGAATGAGTTTCTGAAAGCGATCCCGCCTTTCGAATCGGTAGTGCGGGAGCAACCTGAGGCGGTACAGCCGAGATATCTGCTAGGGCTGTGCTACTTTTTCGCCGAGCGTTGGAAGGATGCCGCGGCCACGTTAGAGCCTTTATGGGGGCAGGAATCGGAGAATTTGCCGTACCTGTACGTGCTGGCCAATGCAGCGCACCGGGCGGGCCACGCGGAATGGGACGACCGCGCGACGGGGCAACTGCTGAAAATCGGTAATGACTCAGCCGAGTACCATCTCTTCGCCGGAAAATATCATCTCAATCGCGAGGAATATGACATGGCGATTGCGGAGTTTGAGGCCGCGGCGAAAACCAACCCCACGCTCGCATTCATCCATTTCAATCTGGGGGTCGCGCATTTGAGAAAGCAGGAGTACTCCCAGGCGCGGGAGGAGTTTCTGAAGGATGTAAATATCGAGCCAGACCTGGCGCTGAACTACGACCAGCTGGGAGAAGTCTATTGGCAGATGCAAGACGATGCCAACGCCGAGAAGTGTTACCGCGAGGCCATACGAAGAGATCCCCGGCTGGTCAGTTCACATCTTGGTCTGGCAAAGATTTATCAACGGCAGAAGAAGTATGCGGCGGCGCTGACCGAAACCGATCAGGCCGTGAAACTGGACCCGGAGCGGACCGAGGCGCACTACGTACGCGGGCAGGTCCTGCTTCGACTGGGACGAAAAGAGGAAGCCAAGAAAGAAATGACGGCGGCCGCCAATCCGAGGAAGGACGTTTCTGTGCCCTCTCCCGAACTGATGCAGGAGTCGCAGTGATACACTTGCCTCGCCGCACGGACTTCCTTCAATTCGGTTGCTACCGCCGTTCTTACAGGAGGTAAGAAATCATGAAAAGATT
This sequence comes from Acidobacteriota bacterium, assembly GCA_003225535.1. Lineage (GTDB taxonomy): Bacteria > Acidobacteriota > Terriglobia > Terriglobales > Acidobacteriaceae > Sulfotelmatobacter. The sequence continues at coordinate 2,281 of QIAL01000099.1, forward strand.
CCTGAAGATTGTGGCCATTGTTATTGCGGTACTCGTCGTGATCGCCATCGCAATTCCCTTTTTCATTGATGCGAACGCCTTCCGTCCGAAACTCGAGGCGGAACTCACCGATGCTTTGGGGCGGGAAGTGAAGGTGGGCAACTTATCGCTGTCGTTGCTGTCGGGTGGCGTGACGGCGGACAACATTTCGATCGCCGATGATCCGCAGTTCAGCAAGGCTCCGTTCGTGCAGGCCAAGTCATTCAAAGTTGGGGTCGAGATGATCCCGCTGATTTTTTCGCGGACCCTGAATATTACGCAGGTGACGCTGGATCAGCCACAGATCAGCCTGGTGAAATCGGAGAATGGCGAGAAGTGGAACTTCTCCAGCCTGGGCGGGAAGAATCCGTCGGCGCCGTCGCATACGACCGAGAAGGCTGCGCCGAAAACTTCCTCGCAAACGCCCGCCCAAGAAGGTGCTGGCGGCGGTAACCCGAATCTGTCGGTGGGCAAGCTCAATGTGAACAATGGGAAGCTCACGGTTTCGAAGGCTGATTCGACCGAGCCTCAGCGTGTGTACGATAAAGTTAATGTCGAGGTTGTGAACTTCTCTTTCAATTCATCGTTCCCGTTCACGGTGACGGCGAACACTCCCTCGGGCGGAGCGATGAAACTGTCGGGCACCGCGGGACCGATCAACCCGGCCGACGCAGCGCTCACACCTCTCAATGCCAAGATCAGCGTTCAGAAGGCGAATCTGGCGACTTCAGGATTTATCGATCCTGCGGCGGGAATTGCGGGCATCGCCGATCTCGACGGCACCATCGCTTCCGACGGTCATGAGGCCAAGGTGAACGGTGACCTGAAAGCCGCGAATCTAGTGGTCGTGAAGAAGGGATCGCCGGCAGGGCGCCCGGTAAACGTGAAGTTTGCAGTGGTGCACAACCTGGTGCGGGAGACGGGAAACATCACGCAGGGAGACGTCTCCATGGGACAGGCGATGGCGCATCTGACCGGGACCTACGATGCACACGGCAAAGTCACCGCGGTCAATCTGAAACTCGTGGGCGACAAGATGCCGGTGGACGATCTGGAAGCTATGCTGCCCGCAGTCGGAGTGGTGTTACCTCCGAAGGCAACTCTAAAGGGCGGCGACTTGATCGTGAACGTGGTCAGTTCTGGTCCTGTTGACAAGTTGGTTAGCACCGGGTCGGTGAAGATGGAGAACACGCAACTGGCGAACTTCAACCTCGGCGAGAAGATGGGCGCTGCCATTTCAGCCTTATCCGGGAAGAACACAGGCAATGACACTACGATTCAGAATTTCAGCTCGGATGTGAAGATGTCGCCGGCCGGGACTGAGGCGAACAACGTCAATCTCACCGTTCCCGCCATTGGTGTACTCACGGGGGCGGGAACCGTGAGTCCCTCGAATGAACTTGCTTTCAAAATGAAGGCGGATGTGGGCGGGATGGGAGTTCCGTTTGGCATTGGAGGGACAACTTCGGATCCGAAGTTCACGCCTGACGTGAAAGGAATCGCGACGGGCCTGTTGCAGGGATATCTGAATAATCAGGGGAAGAGTAACAACCAACAGCAGCAGAATCCGATCAACAGCGTGATGGGGCTGTTCGGCAAGAAGAAACAGCCGCCGAAGTAGGAAGGGATTGCAAGGTTTCAAAGTTTCAGGGTCTCAGGTTTCAAGTTTCGGAGCTCGATTCCCTCAGGGGGAGACGCCCATAAGCGCTGACCGTCTTGCTGGAACCGGAAAGGGGCGAGCCACCTCGCCCCTTCATTGACTCTCATTGCCTTCAGCTCCCACCGATCTTTCCCAAACTCATTCGAGGCGACTCGCGACGCTCGTTGCGCAGCCCGTCACAATCACGTTACCGTTGGGATCGAAGATTTCAAGCGCAACTGTATCAGTGAATGCGTCCCCGTCAACACTGACCTCGATGGCGCGGGTGAGTCTGTGTGTCTGTATCCAGACCCCGGCAGGGCTAAAAACGAAGGCGTCGGTGACTGCGCTGTAATTGTGGCCCTGGGCGTGCCGCCAGGCACCCAAACCGGTCGTGGCCAAGGAGGGGAGCTGGCCTGCTGTGATCAAAGTTGCCGTACCCCCTTTGGCAAACGTGAACACGGCGGGGAACGTCCTTAGCGCCTGACCCGTGTTACAGTCGCGGACTGTGAGTTGCAAGCGCCATGCGCCTTCAAGACCTTTCTGCGAATGCCCCTCAGATTGCGCTCGAGCTGTTAGTCCCGACCCCAGCAAAAACATGCCGGCCAAGACCCATACTGCTGCTCGACCGGAAGCTGCAAAGCGATTCAAA
>QIAL01001049.1 GCA_003225535.1 Acidobacteriota bacterium
CGGCGTGTCACAACCCCCCGACGACCGGAAAACCGTGACCCTGGAGACTCCCGACGGCAAGCCCTTCACGGTCACGCGGGAGGAGTATGGCACTCTGATTGAGATTTTTGATTGCGCTTCAGGAACCTTCATTCGCATCCAGCCCGGAATGAGAATCGCGGCCATCACAGAAAGCACCAGCGCGGCCCCGGTCGTGCAGTCAAAACATGTGTCTTCCACACCTTACATTCCTAGTCTTGGGGTGAAAACACCGCCGAACATCACTATCGAACAATTGGGAACCCACGAATTTCAAGGGATTCCGGCGCGGGGAGTGAAGACTACGACGCTCGGAACCGAAAAGGATGGGGACTGGAATGGAAAACCCATCAGCGAGAGTGAGCTTTGGGTTTCCGATGACCTGGCCGCACAAATGCTGTCGATTAGGAAGGATCTGAAGACTGGAAGCGAAGGTAGATCCGAACTGATGGCCATCAAAAGGGGAGAACCTGACCCTGCGCTCTTTGAAATCCCAAAAGGTTTTGCAGTGAATCCCGCCAGAATGCCGATTGCGAGGGGCTTCGGCGTAGTTCGCCCGCAGCGACCGTAGCAGCTTCACGTGTCCGTTTCCGGGGATTTTAGGAAAGTCACGTAATATGACCCAATTTATTTATTGACAGCAACAGCAACGCTCTCGTACATTACTCCCGCAGAGTAGTGTGCCTCGCCTCCGCGAGACTCCCCCTTACAACTCAAATCGTTCCATTTCTGGAGACTTCCATGTTCACCAATCGCTCCGTTGACCGCTTTGCAGTCACGCATAAGAAGGACCGTTCTCGTTTGTGTGCTTTCACTTTTGCCGATGAACGCAAGTGCCGCCATCCGTTAACCCATTTAGGATCAACACCCACAAAATGCAAAACCAAAACGACCTTAACGTTCTTTAGAATCAACATTTCCAAAAGTGTATCAAAACAAAGGACTTTAACCTTTAAATTAGACACCTATGAAAACATAGGGGAGGGGGTCCAGTTATTGTTAACCAAAAATCGCCACGCTTCACTTCGCCGGGTCGCTGTCCGTGGTCGCCTGAGGAGAGGCTGCTGCGGCTCCGCTCGGCCCTCCCGCGGCGATTCGCCCTAGTTGCCTAGTTGATCGCTACAGCCGCTCGCGTGGTAAATGCCAGCTTGGTCTCCGCGGGAAACTCGATGTCTTTCTTCCCCGTCGCCGCCGCACCAGCCGTTCCGGCTCCCGCACCAGCCGCTGCCCCGATTGTCGCGTTTGCCCTTGCCGCCTAGCGTCTTGCCGGCGGAACTTGTTGCCATCGTGTACGTTTTGCCGCCCACCGTCACTGTGCGCAGCCGCAGATAAAGTTTTGCCGGCGTGGATAGTCGTCCTGAAGCCTGCACGCTGCTCACCGTCAGCTTGACCGGCGTTCCCTTGGGAATCACCACTTTGCCTTCCGAGGTTACATCTTGCGCGACCGACCCTGTCACAGTCTCGCCGATCTTGGCCGTTTTGGAGCTCACGGACTGGTCGGTCACCACCGTAATCTTCGCTCCTTGTGGAACCGTGCCGCCTGCCAGCGCCAGCGCGGGAATTGCCAGCGCCAGCGCCAGAAAAACGGCGAGGCTGCGAATTCGTGGATTCATCTCCGTCACCTCCGACTTGGATTGGGGCTGTAACAAAAGTTTAGCAGAAAGTACGGGGGGAGTGGAATGCGAGCACACCAAGACCGCTAAAAGTGGAACACCAGATCTTCGGAACCTGGTGATTGCGGTTCAATATACAAATTGTCGATCAATCGCGTCTTGCCGATGAAAACTGCCAGAAGCACGTAGCAGGGTTTGCTCACGCGCATGACCGGCTCAAACGATTCAGCATCAACAACTTCCGCATAGTCCACCCGCGCACGACGTTCCGCGCCGAGCGTGCGCTGAAGAACTGCTTGCAATTGCAGCGCATCGCGAACTCCGGCGGCAAGCTCGCTTCTTGTCGCCTCCAATGCGCGATACAAAACAATGGCCGCCTTGCGTTCCTCCGCATTCAAATAAACATTTCGCGAGGATAGCGCCAATCCATCCGCTTCGCGCACCGGCGGGCAAACCACGAT
>QIAL01001050.1:0-1243 GCA_003225535.1 Acidobacteriota bacterium
CGTCCAGCGCATCTCGTGGTTTTCGTCGACGCGCGTAACGCGGTATAGCAGCCGCTCGACCGGCCGCAGGACTGGATCCATGAATGTCTTTTCGCGGTTGAACACGCGCGCCATGAAAATGCCCAGAGGTTTGGTCACCAGGAATACGAGCAGGAGAAACAGTAGTATCTGGAACCACCCATTCGCGGTCATATCAGAACTTCTCCGGACGCAATAGCGCGTAAATTAGATACACGGTGGTCAGCGCGCTGACCGCAAGCATGATGATCGATTCGAGGCTCATGACTTTCCCTCACTTCACCCGTTCACAAAAGTGAACATAAGCAATGGCGACAGCAAAAAATGCGACGGTAACTGTTATCCAAAGAATGTCTTGCATAAAACTCCTCAAGGCAGATTTCGATTATCACTACAGCATCATCTTTGCCTTAGTGCAGGAGTGCGCACGCGCAGTAACACACCCGCTGCCCTTTATTGAAAATGAGCGGGCGTAAAACTGGTCTAAAAAGTTCGTAAAGAAGTCATAAAGACATACTGGGAACCCACAAGAAAAAAGTGCGCGTCAGCAACTCCCATGTGGGGATAGCCTTCGTGATCTCGCAAATGTCGTAGACTCAGCAGCCCCACTCGGCACTGCCGGGCTTCGCAAAATGGCGCCGCGAATTTTCGTGCTCCTGTGGGGTAGCCGTCAGTTCCAGGAGTGCCAGCCGCGCCGCTGCGACAAGTCGGCTCTTTTCCTGCGTCGGTACCTGGTCCCACGTTTCGGAGGGCTTACTTGCGCATTGGAAATCTGGGGCAAGTGCTTGGTGATAGTGGTGAAACAATTCTGCCAACTGTTCAGGCGCCGCTTCTTGGATTGACATTAGGTGTGGTCCCTTCTCAACTCACGAAAAGTCGTGTTCAGCGATATTTCGGTGATTTGCAATGCTGCGCGCGACTGACGGGGTCTGGACGGCAACCGTTTGCGGGTACCCTTCTTCTCCAACCGCAGCCGAGGAGGCTTGCGCTGGTTATTCCAACGAGGAGAGAGCTCTTGGCAAAGGGCAAACAGGAACCGCGCGTAGAACGCGATACCCGCCGTACACAACGTCGTGATTACTGAAATCACCAGCATCACAATCTTCCGGCTCGATTCCCGAGCGATATGACGCTTTGAAATCGGCCTAATGATTGGATATACGAAGCCGCGTAAATTACGAATAAAAGGTTCATAAAAAGTTTGTAAAAGGCGACCGATCAACCA
>QIAL01001050.1:1281-1722 GCA_003225535.1 Acidobacteriota bacterium
GCTCGGTGACGATATAGCGTGGTACAGCTTCGTCCGGTTCGAGCTTCTTGCGCAAGTGACCTATACAAACGCGCAAATATTCCGTCTGCTCCACACTGTTCGGACCCCAGACGGCCGCCAGCAGAGCGCGGTGTGTGATGACCTTGTCAGGATTCCTTGCGAGGTACACGAGAACATCGAACTCCTTCGGAGTAAGCCGCACTTCTTGATGCCGCGCTTCAACGCGGCGACCCGGAATGTCGATGTGGAAATCGCCGACATCAATGACCGGAGCCTCCGACTGTTCGTCAGTATGAGTTCTACGAAGAGCTGCTCGCACTCGGGCCAACAATTCATTCACGCTGAAGGGCTTTGTGACGTAGTCATCCGCGCCTGCATCGAGTGCTTCCACCTTGATCGCTTCTTCGCCCTTTACTGAGAGGACGATAATCGGAATACGAG
>QIAL01000100.1 GCA_003225535.1 Acidobacteriota bacterium
TATATATGCACGTGGTACGGACCATGTTCCTGACCGCCTGTTCAAAACACGACTGACTTCCACCGAAATTAAACTCAAGCCGAAGACCGAGAACATCGCCGGTCTGCAATTGGCAGACCTAATAGCCAGCCCGTCGTGTCGCGAACTTATTTGCAGACAGAACAGGGAGGAGATGACGGCCGAGTTTGGGCAAAAAGTGGTAGAAATTCTATACAAGAAGAAATACTTGCGAAGTATTTACGACGGGCACGTAACTGGATGGGGGACCAAATGGCTACCCTAAAAAAATAAAACCGGCTCTTATATTAGAGCCGGGCGACGTACAAGACGTCCTCCTCCGTTCATCACGGATTACAGTCATCATGCGCCGGTTGCAGGTTTATTTCAAGAACTCAATGTCACAAGGAATCAATAGCTTAACCCTCTACGACTCCCGCTAAGGGAAATTGCTCTTCAGAACAGCCTCACACCTTTCGCTCTCTGCACCGCGGGAATCCCGCGTAGTCGTGTCAACACCACATCCGACACGGCGCCATCGACGTGTACGACCGCAATCGCTTCCCGCGGCTGATCGGAAGTCTGCTCCCCGGCTCGCCGCCCCAGGGAGAAGTCCGCAATGTTGATCGACTCTTCGCCGAGGATCGTCCCCACTTTCCCGATGACGCCCGGCACGTCGCGGTTACGCATGTAAATCAGATTGCGCTCCAGCGGAGCCTCCACGTCGATGCCATCCACATGCAGCAACCGCGGAGCCTCTCCATGCAGCACCGCGCCCTTAACCATGTGCTCTTCGGTCGAGGTTTTCAGAAAAATCGAAAGAACACTGCCGGCGCCGCCGGTTGAAGCCTTCGCCTTGTGCGACTCCAATACGCGCAACCCGCGCTCGTCCGCAATGGTCGCGGCATTCACCAGATTCGCCTTCTCCTCGAGCGCCTGGTTCAGGATCCCCTTGATGGCCCCGTTCCGGATCAATTCCGTCTTCCACTCGGCGATGTGTCCGCCATAACGAATCGAAATCTCCTCCAGCGATCCCTCAGAAACCTGCGCCAGGAATGCCCCCATGCGCTCCGCCAGAACAATGTATGGTTGCATGACCGCGTACTCGTCGGCGGATACGGAAGGCACATTCACCGCGTTCTGAATCACTCCGTGCTTCAGATATTCCTTCACTTGTCGCGCAATCTGCACTCCAACCGCTTCCTGCGCTTCCTGGGTCGAACCACCGATGTGCGGTGTCAAAATGACATTGTCGACCGCAAGCAAAGGCGAGTTTTTCGGAGGCTCCTCAACAAACACATCGATCGCCGCCGCCCCGACGCGCCCATCCTTCAGCGCGGCCGCCAGATCAGCCTCGTTCACCAATTCGCCCCGCGCACAATTCACCAGCCGGACCCCTTTCTTCATCTTCGCAATCGAGGTCTGGTTGATCATCCCGTTCGTCTGCGGTGTCAACCCGACGTGCAGCGTGATGTAGTCTGCGACCGCGTAGACTTCATCGAGTTCCGCCAGCCGGATACCCTGCTCCTTCGCCACCGACACGGAAACAAACGGATCATGCCCGATCAGATCCATCCCAAACGCGCGCGCCCGCCGCGCCACCTCCATCCCGATCCGTCCCAGCCCGACCACTCCAAGAGTCTTCCCGCGCAGCTCGGTTCCCTGCAGAGATTTCTTCTCCCATTTGCCAGCGTGCATCAAGGCATCCGCACGGCACAGGTGACGAGCCATGGCCAACATCATTCCAATCGTCTGCTCCGCGACCGCCACTGCATTGGCCCCCGGCGTATTCATGACCGCGATGCCCTTGTGCGTAGCGGCTTCCAGGTCGATGTTGTCCACGCCAACGCCAGCCCGGCCAATCACTCGCAACTTGTTCGCATGCGCCAGCAGTTTGGCGTCGGCCTGTACCGCGGAGCGCACGATCAGGGCATCAGCAGACTCAAGATGTTCAGCCAGCTTCCCGTCCAGCTGGTCTGCAGTCAGAACCGTCCATCCCGGCTCCTGTAACTGCGCTACCGCTGAGGACGAGATCTTTTCCGCCACAATAATTTTCATGAATGCGTTCCTTTGTATGTATATGAGACTGCTGGGGAAAACCCGACTGACATGCATTTGACGGGGAAATGACACACTGCTGACAATCCCGCCACGCTCGTTTTCTAAACTTTTGTCCCAATGGGCCTCCGCCCCTGGGAGAACGCTATGAAAACCGTCAACACGATTTTGCTAGGGACATTGATTGCCGTTACCCTTGCTTGCGGCTACTCCAAGCCGTCCGGCACAGGGACCAGCAACATGCCCGCCATTTCGAATCTCAATCCCACGAGCGCGACTGCCGGAGGCCCCGCATTCACGCTGACTGTGACCGGTACCAATTTCGCCTCGAAAGCCACCGTTAATTGGAACGGAGCCGCTCAGACGACGACCGCCGGCATGACCGGTCAACTCAGCATCTCGGTCCCGGCATCGGCAGTCGCAACTGCCGCGACCGTCCAGATCACAGTTACGAACCCAGCGACAAGCAGTGGTGGCGTTTACGGTGGCGGAACACCTGCGCAAACCTCGGCCGCGATGCCGTTTACGATTAACTAAGTCCGGTTCATCCGCTGCTCGGAACCAGCCGCTCTAACGGGCCGCCAGCGCCACGTCGTGACTCCTGGCGTACACCTGCTGTGCCGCCCGCACGGACGCGCCATATTCGACGCTCCTATCGGTAACCCGGGCCAGCACATGCTCCAGGGCGCCGAGAATGCCAATCGTGTCGAGATAGTCGTAGTATCCGATGTGCGCGATCCGGAACAGCTTGCCTTTCATCTCGCCCTGCCCGTTCGCCACCACGGCATCAAAGGATTCGCGGAACTCTTTCACAATCTTTCCCGAATCCACTCCATCGGGCGCCGAGATCGCAGTGAGCGCGGCCGCCGGGGCTGAGGAGTAGAGCTTCAACCCGAGCGCTTTCGCTCCAGCGCGGGTCATCTCCGCACATAGCTCTGCGTTGTTCACCAGCTCCTCGCGACCCTTGGCCAGATCGCCCTTGCCCATGCCGCGCACGAATTCAAGCGCCGCCCCTAAAGCCGCAAACAACGAGGTCGCCGGCGTATAAGCCGTCTCTCCCTTTGCAGCTGACTTCCGTTCCTTGCGCAGATCGAAGTAGAAGCGCGGCGAAGTCGTCGCATCCATCCGCTTCCAAGCCCGCTCGCTGACCGCGCAGTACGCGAGTCCGGGAGGCATCATCAACGCCTTCTGCGATCCACCGATGATCACATCCACGCCCCAGCCATCCACATCAAGATGCGTGGTGCCCAGTCCCGTGATGGCATCCACAACCAGCAGCGTGTCGTTCCCTTGAGTCCGCACAATTTTCGCGATCCCCTGCACGTCATGGCGCGCCCCAGTCGAACTCTCCGTTGCCTGCACGAACACAGCGCGGACATCCGGCGTCACGCGGGCGCGAATGTTTTCCAGCAAAAATGTCTCTCCATACGGAACGCTGAGCACGTCCACATTGCAGCCAAAAGCTTTGGCCAATCCCGTCCATCGCTCGCCGAATTTTCCCGCGGTCAGCACCAGCACCTTGTCGCCCGGCGACGTCAGATTTGAGACCGAAGCCTCCATCACGCCTGTCCCCGAACAGGCCAGCACTAGCACATCATTCTTAGTGCCAATGAATTCCTTCATGTCGGCGAGTACGCGTTGAAACAGCGCCTTGAAATCGGCTGTCCGATGGTGCGCGGTAAATGAAGCCATGGCCGTCTGCGCCGCCGGCAGCAGCGGCGTCGGCCCGGGAGTAAAAAGACGATTCTTATGCAACATAAGTGGAGTCCTTGGGTGTAGGAATAGTCTCTTAGTTTATAGGAAGGTCCGGCGCAGAGCACGTCTGCGCGACAGGATCTGTAGCGCAAACTGCGCTTTTATGCAGTGATCGGGGTCACGCAAAGCGCCCTGGGGCACTGCCCTGCCGCAGTTTGCGACGATTCCGAATTCTGGAGTTGTTAGCGGGCTGGTTTCGACGCAAGAATCTCTGGCTTGTCAATCTTTGGGGACTGAGCTAGAAGATCTTTCGCCTTGGCAAAGAGCGCTTTGGCAATCTCCCCGTTCAGGTGGGCGTTGCGCCCGTTCTCGTCGGCAAATGTGTCGAAGATGCCGTACTTCCCCGGACCCATCTTAATGGCGTACCAGGTTAGAGTCCCAGGCTCAAGCTCGGCCAACGGTTGCGCGGACTTGAGGAATTCCTCGAGTTCCTTTTCTTTGCCAGGCTTCGCTTCGAGTTGCGCCCAGATTGCAAGTTTGCTCATGATGATTCCTCCATGCCCCATCAGATGCATGAGAGTCCGCTTTGGTCCAAGCCAAACATCTATAATCGCCCCATGCCCTTAATCGATCAGATTCAAAAAGACATCGTCACTGCCATGAAAGCGAAAGATGAAGCCCGCCTCTCCACGCTTCGGATGGTGAAGAGCGCCCTGCAACTCAAGACCGTCGAAAAGATGTCCCCGCTCGACGACAAGGAATCCCAGGCAGTGCTCGCCACGCTGATCAAGCAGCGCAAGGAATCGATCGAGCAATTCACCAAAGGCGGGCGCCAGGAGATGGCCGACAAAGAAGCCGCCGAGATCATCGTGATCGAAAGCTACCTGCCGAAGGCGGCCAGCGAGGCCGACATCGCCGCCGGAGTCAAAGCCACCATCGCCGAGATGGGTGCTCCCACCATGAAAGACATGGGCACCGTGATGAAGAACGCCATGGCGAAGTTCAACGCGGCCGGCATGCGCGTGGATGGGAAGGTAGTCAGCGATCTGGTAAAGAAGGAATTAGCAGGGAAGTAGTTCCCAAATCGGGCATAGCTGGTGTTCTCGCTGGTTCTGAGTACTGCGAACAAAATGGGAATATGGTATATGAGTTCTTGGGAAGCCTTTGAGAAGGGGGCCTGTGAAGTTTATCGCAACTGACGAACGATTAGAACTCCCCCTTTACGGCCTGTCCGAAGCCGCACTTTACCTGCGTGTGCCGATCAAAACCCTGGAATACTGGGCATTCGGTCGGAAACCGGT
>QIAL01000101.1 GCA_003225535.1 Acidobacteriota bacterium
GAATTGGAGCCTTTTCAAAGTAGTACGGGAGGTTGGAGCTAGCGGTCGCCAACGCCGCACTGCCGCCGAGAGGAGCGGTCTGGCTTCCTTGTCCGCCGAACCAGCGAATCGAGAAGTGGTGCTTTTCCGTAAAGTTGTGATCGAGTTTGGCTAATCCGTTATAGCTGTATCCGGTCGAAGGATTGGTTGCGAAATAGTTGGAAGGCTGAGCGGGCAGGTTATCGATCAAGCTCGGCCAAAAGTTCGCCATCATCTGAGTTGAGATAGAACTCGGAGTGATGTTGTTGGCTGACAGCAGAGCAAGTGCATCCGCCTGGTACGCCTTCGAAGGCTCGGTGTTCAGTCCGGAAAGACCGATCGTGTATTTCTGCCTTTCGAAAGTGATGAACCAGAATGTCTTGTCCTTGATGATTGGTCCCAGACTTTAGAACGACATTCACAATTCCGCCGGCGTTGCGTCCCGCTTCGGCGTTGGATTGAGTCTGCGCAGCGAATTCATCAATCGCATCCAGCGGCATCAGCGTGCCCGCAATTCCCGAGACACCTCCTTGATTCACGGCTGCGAGATTGTGCCAGAAGTCGTTGTTGTCCACACCGTCGATCTCGATCGCATCGAGCGGCATGATGATGCCGGCGATACCGGAGACGCCACCTTGATTGACTGCAGGAATGTTGTGCCAGAAGTCGTTGTTGTCGACGCCGTCAATCTGCCAGTTCATCTGGTTGGCGCGCGTGCCGTTCAGCGAACCGAAGCCGCCGACGGAGTATCCGCCGTAACCAGGCTGCACGGCGGCGAACTGGGTGAAGTCACGGCCGTTCATGGGAACGTCTTGCACGGCCTCGGTTGTCAGGATGTTATCCTGCGCTGCGGTCGTGGTGTCGAGTGTGAGGGCAGCTGCGGAGACTTCGACCAGCGTCGTACCGGCCGATCCGGGGGTAAGTTTGACTGGCAGCGTATAGGCGCCGCCAGCCGTTACCGCGACATTGTCGACCGCGACGGGGCGGAAACCAGCCATTGTCACTTCAATTTTGTATGTACCCAGCGGGAGGTCCTGAAAAGCAAACTGGCCGTCGCTGGTGGTCACGCTCGTGATTACGACGCCTGTCGCAGTGTTGGTGGCTTTCACATTGGCACCATTCACGACGGCGCCGGATGCATCGGTCACGGTGCCGTTGATCGCACCGCGGAAGGTCTGGCTGAACAGACTGGTAGCAACGAGCAACAGCATGAGGGTCGACCAAAACAGGTGTCTCATCATCGCCTCTCCGGCAAATTCGATTTTTTTCTTGTTCTTTTCTGAAAACGCTGGCTCAGACTTGGAGCCGTAGAAACCTGGAACTGTTTTGCTCCGAACGGCTGCACTTCTGCGTCCAAATCTGGCGATGGTACCATAAACTGCTATTTTTAAACGTCTTACGTCTAAAAATCACTACGAGAGCGCGGTGCGGGGTCAGTGGAACGTATGAAAATCGGTAGAACTAATCCGCTAAATAGCATCCACTAACAGAAGATCCTTCGCAAGATGGTCTCTTCAACTGCAATCAGTTTTTGTTTAGGAAAGCTGGTCTCCTTTGTGGAGATCGAATGTTCTCATTCCGCACCCTCAAGGACTTCAATGCAATGCCTTATGAAAGAGATGCGGAGCCCCAAACCCACAGAAAGCTGCGGAGAACATTAATCAAAGACCTGCGCAAGAGTCAACTAGGATCGTAGGGCAGGATCTGTCGCGACGAGGACGTCGGCGACGACAGCCGGCAGGATGCCGGCGCTACCTAGACGCTTTCTGGGTTTATCTCACAATCCGAAACAAATGGATTGCGCGATCCCTCAGGGGCTGGAGAGTGGGCGTGAAAACTCCTCTTTCGCCCTGTTGGGGCTGGATCATTTCCTACTTGTACCCACGGCTTACGTCGTGGGCTTTATTCTTTCGCCGCGTCGCGGCTAGAAACCGCTTGACCTGCTTCACCCTGAATCTGCAAAACGAGATCTCACGCGTGCATACTGAAGCCCGGCCTTTTTGTGCGCCTAGACCGCTCCGGCCTAAGCCGTGCCCTTTCAAAACCTCTGCGTCAGATCGATGCGACTAAGGCTTACCGTTTCGCAACAACATTCGTGGGATCGCTGCTTAGAAGGTGAATGCTACTCCGCCGCGGATGGAGCGGGCGGAATCCACCAGATAGACGGTTTGGCCGTCCTGGCCTAGCACGGGTACATAGCCCTGGGCGAGAAGGTTGCGGAGATCAATCAGAGCTTCCATGTGGCCGCCGAGAGTGGGAATGGGCTGGCGGATAAAGACGTTCAAGTAAGGATCGCTGTGCCCGGGCGAGGCATTGAACATGTCCACCGGAGTCAGGGAAGACCCGTTGACCCAGCGGTACGAAGCAATCCAGTGGGTGTGCGTACAACCAACGGTGCCGCTCAATTTGGCAGCGAGGGCGTGGCGACGTTGGGTAGAGATCCACTGCTGTGCCTGCTGCAGCGGAACGTCGGGACGAGAGAGGTCTAACGCGCCGCCGAACGCGTAGTCGAGTGTCGCCGTCAGATCGGAGGAGAATTTGTGCTGCAACACGACTCGGATGCCGTTGGTGTCAAGATTACGGCCCGTATAGCTGAATGTGCCCGAAGCCAGATCGGGAAGCAGGAATCCGTTCACCGTCGTCGCATTCCCCAGGCCAGTCAGGGCTGGATCGGCGATGCGATCGGAGAACATCGCGACCTGAAAATTGTTCTTACCGACACGCTGCGAGAGGCTGACTTCCTGATGATGCGCGCTTTCGATTCTGGTCGAGAAGTTCAGAAGGCTGACACGGGGATTGGATTCGCTCAAGTCGGCGGGAGCGGAATCGAAACCTTTTTCTGTACGCGTATCGGGACGCGAAGTCGTGTAATCGTATTCGACCACGGTGTTTGGGGAAAGATGCATGTCGACCGAGGCGTAGGGGCGAAAGGCATTGAGGCGCCCGAGAAATTGAACGGTCTGGAGTTCGCTGCCGAACTTGAGTTCGAGGACATCCCCAAGAACGAGGTCATCTCCTGCGGAAAGCGCCAGCGCCTGGAGAGCGGCGTTGTGCAGGTTAGGATCGGAAGGAGCGAAGCGGCTCACGCTCAGAGCCATGGTTGGCTTGGAACCGTTGGGCAGGCGACGCGAATAACGCGCGCGCACCACTGCCGAGGGCAGGCTCTCGCCATAGGCCACGTTGCCGCTGAAGGCGAGCTGGCTGTCGGAAAAGATGGAGCGTTCCAAAGTGAAGCTGGTGCTCATGTCCGAACCGGTGCCGTAACCTGCGGCAGCGGTACCGGCAACGAATGAAACCTGTCCGGTGAAATCGTGATTCTGCTTCTCTGCGGGAACAGGATCGTCGAAGACGCGCAGAATCGGTCGATTGGCAACCGAACGCAGGGTCCATTTCCAGTCGTCGTCATCGGGGAGAGTGCGGACGGGGCCGAGTTGCATCGCGCCGAGAAGGGTGCTCAGCGTGATATTGACATTGATACTGCCGCCGGGACGCAGTCCGATTTTCTCGCGAAGCGCGGGCAAGAAGGAAGGAGCGCTGACTTTCAGGGAATACAAGCCGGGCAACAGGCCGGTCGCAGTATAGTGGCCGGCTTCATCGGTGAAGACGGTAAGCGTCCGGTTGGCGGCGCCGAGAATCTGAACCACGGCGCCCATCTGGGGAGTGCCCGAGTTATTACGGACGAATCCCGAGATCGCTCCTGGCCGATCCGCGGCCAGAGCGGGAAACGAGAGTCCGAAAATAAATGCCCAAGTTGCGAGCTTATTCAGCTTCAACTCTGCCCCACCCCCTGGGGGAATGCAGGGAGTTACTCTACTGCAAACATCGCGGACGGATCAATCTTCTGCTTGGAAACATTGTCGTTGATCTTGATCTGAATCCGGTAAATGCCCGGTTGAAGGTTAGCAGCCGCAATCGACTTCTGCAAGGTGACCTGGTCGCCGACATTGCCCATCGTGTCGGTGCTCTCAAGCTTCTCGACCACCGATTTATTGGTGGCGAGGTTGGTGATCTGGTATTCGAAGGTGGCGGAAGGCTTGTGAGTCTTCTCGTCCACACTGAGATTATAGACCTGCATCCAGAAATTCAGCTTCTGATCGCGGTCGCGCTTGAAGACGGCAGGCTTGCCGTCGGCGGTACCGACGCGCGGACGAACCTTCATGGTGCCGATCACAAAACTGCCGCTGCCGATTTGCGTGGTCGGAACCTTCTCCATCTGGTCGGCAACGATGAGGCTGGAGGTCGCCAGCTTGTCTTCGGAATATTCCGGAACTGTGACGCTCCGACTGTAGACACCCTTGCGATCGCCGTTCACGTCTTTCACTGCGATGTAAAGCTTGTAGTGGCCGGGGCGGAGCGGCATCGCCTTCCAGTAGACGGATGCGTTCTCGGCGGTGCGCGGCAACAACTCGGCGGGCACATCGACCTGCACGGTGTCTTCGAACGTCTGAACAATCTTGTTGGTGAGCGTGGAGAGCTTGCCGTAGATGTTGACGGTTCCGCGCTGGACGCCTTCTTTGTTGACGAAGGTGATGTCGCGATTCCTCATCTGGATGGTGACGGGAACTAGGACCGTGTCGCTCGTCACTTTCACAAAGTCAGAGCGTACGTCAAAGGGCATCGGATTGAGGATGACTTTGGAGTTGACCTCTTCGGTGAGATCCGTGAACTTGATTTTCGGCGCCTGCTGCAGTTTGGCGAATTGCTCGAGCCGGTCGAATTGCTTGGTCTGGAGCATGGTGCTCTGAGGACCAACGCCAAGGCGCTCGAGTCCGCCGCCGTTGAAGCGGGCGGCCTTGTTGGACATACCCATCTGTTCCCACATTGTCAGGCCGGCGTTCGGAGTCATCAACAAGGCATCTTTTTCCGAGCGATCCATCGTCATGTGATATTCACCGCACATGCACGTGTCGACAAACTCGATGATGACTTCCTGCCCGATGCCTTCGATGTAGCGGTAACGCCACTGCTCAAAGGGAAAGGTCGAGGTCTCTCCGCCGCCTTCTTCCAT
>QIAL01001051.1 GCA_003225535.1 Acidobacteriota bacterium
ATATTCAAGGTAGCCGCAGCCGCTGAACCCAGATTGGAGGCTCCATTCAGACCGTTCACGGCAAACTGCGCGGCATCGATTCCGTACCAATAATCGAAGCTGAGCGAAGGCAGATATCCGCCACGCGCGCCGGTAACGTCGTGTCCCGCTTGCTGCACCGCAGCCAGGGCGGCGCGAAGGTCGGGATTGTCCCGGGCGGCCCGCTGCTGCACTTCTGCGAGGGTTGGGAGAGCAACGCTCGCGTGAAGTTCTTCGGCAAGTTCAAAGTTGTCGTTGAAATCGGGAAAGATCAGCACCGCAAAATCGAGCCGGGCGTTCAGGAGCCCGAGCTGCGCTTCGAGCAGCTGCCGACGACGGTCCTGCATCTGCAACTCCGCCTTGATGACGTCGGAATGCGCGACTTCCCCGCCCTTTTCGAGATCTTGGGTCAATTTCAGGAAGCGGTCGCCCTCGTCTCCATTTTTCTTTGCAGCTTCCAATTTAAGCTGTGCGGCCGCTACGGCATAGTAGCCCTGCACGACGGTGACGACCAGCCCGCGCGAAGCAATCTCCGCGCGCGCCTTTGCAAGAGCAGAGGCCGCAGATGCCCGCTTGAAAGCAGAAATCGAGACGAGATCGATAGACTCATGCACGTTGGCTTGGCTTAGGTATTCGTGTGGACCGTTGTTCGCAATGAAGCTGAGGGTGCCTTTGCTGACGCTGGTCGAGATCGCCTGATTATCATAAGTGACATTGGGAAGAAGCGCGGCTCCCGCCTGGTAGCGATCCTGGCGCGCAATAGCAGCGTCGGTCTGTGCTGCTAGAAATTGCGTGCTGTTCTTCCTGGCCCTGGCAAGAGCGTCATCCAGAGTCAGGCGAAGAATTTGCGATGCCCCGGTTGGTGTCTGCTGCGCAGCTGAAGTGCTCGCGGGTGGTGGCATTTCCTGGGCAGCGGCCTTTCGCGAGGAAGCTAAGAAAAGGGCGGCAACCGAGACCCAGAACAGAACAAACATGCGGCACGATTTCATAAAATCTAGACTCCTGGGCCGGACCAAACAGACGCACGGCAAGGAAGAATCTAACCTAGCTAGGCGAACATAAACAGAGGATTAACTGCTTGATGCGGAAGGCGATGCCGGTCCGGGGAGGTAAGCGGTGAAGGTGCTTCCAGCCGAGTCAGATCGCGTAAGCTCCAAACGGCCGTGGTGTGCCTCAGCGATCCAGCGGGAAATGGACAGTCCCAGCCCGGCGCCACCGCCGTCGTTTTCTGCCCGCGAACGGGCTTTGTCCGCGCGGAAAAATCGCTCGAAAATGCAAACATATTCGTGCGCTGTGCGGCCGCAGGTCACAGTGACGCGGCCACCTTCCGAAGTGTACTTAATGGCGTTATCCAGCAAATTGAGGATCATGCGGCGCAGCAGGGATTCATCGGCGCGGATGGGAGACTCAGGCGCTTCCTTGAAATTCAGAGAAATCTTTTTTGCAAGCGCCAGCGTTCTCGCGGAATGCACGCACTCGGCTACAAGTTCGTCGAGGTAGAAGTCGCCTGGTTGGAGGGGATACTGACCGGCGTCGGCACGCGTAAGGGTAAAGAGATCTTCCACGATGTGCGTGAGCCGCTCAGCTTCGTGATGAAGCACTCCCAGCGATTCCCGGTACTCCTCCAGGGAACGAGCCTGTTGCGAAAGAGCGACCTCCGATTCACCGCGCAAAATTGCCACAGGCGTACGCAGTTCATGTGATGCATCGGCCATGAAGCGCTGCTGGCGTTCGAAAGACTGGCTGAGGCGGTCCAGCAGGCTATTGAACGATTGTGCCAGATGACCCATTTCGTCCCTGTCATTCTGCACTGCCAGACGCTCGTGCAGATTGGCCGCGCCGATGCGTCCGGCTTGAGTGCTCATGGCCACCACCGGAGCCAGGCTTTTGCGCGCGAGAAAGTAACCGCCCACGCTGGCGAGCAAGAGAGCGATGGGGATGACCCACGCAAAAGTCGCGGTGACCT
>QIAL01000102.1:0-3851 GCA_003225535.1 Acidobacteriota bacterium
CTCTCGCCTACGCCATTCAAAATGGATACCAAGTCACAGACGGTTGGGTGGCTACCTACCGCGAACAAGCCTCGCATAATGTCAATTTGGCGTCCACAGCGGCCAGGACCGAAGCGGATCGCAATGCTCTTCAGTTGCTCAACAACGAGTTCGAGGCCGTGCGCCAGTGGAGCAACAAACTGGTAGAAGCGCGAAAGTCTATGGACACAGCGAAATATGCACTATCAGCCAATGCCCTGCGCGATGAGCCGCTCTCCCAGAAGATCATCACGTGTGGGCATTTCCTGGCGTCGATGTTCGGGAGTCGCAGCTTTCACGACGATGCATCGTGCCATTGACTTGTCCTTCAATCCTCGTCAGGAATAGCCAGGGTTCCATGGATGATGACGATGCCCGCCTAAAGGTGCTTATCGCACCAGCACTCAGCTGTCAGTTCTGTCAGTACCGAGACTTAGCAAGGTCCCCTAGTATTACGCGCGGGATGCTGCTCACCTCCTCGGAGAAATCGCAATGAAATTGAGCCAGAAACCTCACCTTGCCTACGTTGAAACCAACGAACAGCGCAGGCTGAACGAATCCCGCGAAAAGGAAATTCCATGGAAGAAATGGGGACCGTATCTCAGTGAACGCCAGTGGGGGACAGTGCGGGAAGACTACAGCCAGGACGGGAATGCCTGGAATTATTTCAGCCATGACCAGGCTCGCTCCCGTGCTTACCGCTGGGGGGAAGATGGCCTGGCCGGTATCTCCGACGACAAGCAGCAACTGTGTTTCGCGATTGCACTATGGAACGGCCGGGATCCCATCCTGAAAGAACGCCTGTTCGGCCTAACCAATAGCGAAGGCAATCACGGCGAGGACGTGAAGGAATATTACTTCTATCTCGACAGCACGCCGACGCACTCCTACATGAAGTACCTGTACAAGTATCCGCAGCAGGAATTCCCTTATCGCGTCCTGGTGGAAACAAATGGGCGCTTATCACGCGAAGACCTGGAGTATGAACTGCTCGATACGGGTGTGTTCGATGCTGATCGATATTTCGATGTGTTCGTCGAATACGCCAAGGGAGATCCGGAGGACTTGCTGGTTCGCATCACGGCGTACAACCGTGGCTCGGAAGCGGCAGAGATTCATTTGCTCCCGACACTATGGTTTCGCAATACCTGGTCATGGGACGAGGGTGCACTCAAGCCGGGGATACAGCAGGTGAAAGAGGGAACAGTACTGGCTTCGCATGATCAGCTGGGTGACCGCACGCTTCAGTGCGACGGTAATCCAGAACTGTTGTTTACGGAAAATGAGTCCAACGCGAGTCGCCTGTGGGGCCAATCTAATCCGTCGCCATTTGTAAAAGATGCTTTTCATAATTATGTGATCGCCGGCGATCACGATGCTGTGAATCCCTCCAAGCTGGGCACTAAGGCCGCGGCTCTCTATCGTCTTGAAGTCCAAGCTGGTGGCAGCAAGGTAGTCCGGTTGCGCCTGAGTGCGAAACCACCAGCCGACGCCTTCGCTACGTTCGACCAGATATTTGCTGCTTGCCTGGCCGATGCCGACGAATTCTACGACCGAATCACCCCTCATTCTTTGAGTGAGGATGAACGCAGCGTGCACCGCAAGGCTCTGGCCGGGATGTTGTGGAGCAAGCAATACTACTATTTCGACCTCGACCGTTGGCTCGAGGAACATGAAGGTCATCCGCTGACCGGATCTGATCAGAAGAACGTTCGCAATGCCGAGTGGTTCCACATGCTGAACCGAGACATCATTTCGATGCCCGACAAATGGGAATATCCCTGGTATGCAGCGTGGGACTTGGCTTTTCATACGATTGCCCTTTCGTTGGTGGACTTTGATTTTGCCAAGGATCAGCTTCTGCTGATGCTGCGGAACCTCTATTCGCATCCCAACGGACAGATCCCCGCCTACGAGTGGAATTTCAGTGACGTCAATCCACCTGTGCATGCCTGGGCAACACTATTTCTTTACAACATTGAAAAAGAGTTGGGCCGAGCGGATCTTCGTTTCCTGGAGCGCTCGTTTCAAGGCCTGATGCTGAACTTCAACTGGTGGGTTAACCGGAAAGACCCTGAGGGTAAGAACGTCTTCGCCGGCGGGTTTCTTGGACTCGACAATATCGGAGTCTTCGACCGCAGTGCCCAACTCCCGACGGGCGGTCACCTCGATCAGGCAGATGGTACCGCCTGGATGGCTTTCTATTGCCAGAACATGCTGGAGATCGCGCTCATTCTGACGGACTACGACTCCATGTATGAGGACGTTGCTTACCGTTTTGTCGAACACTTTGTCTGGATCACTTACGCCATGGACCGCATTGGCGAGAACCACGACGAGATGTGGGACAGCAAGGAAGGATTCTTTTACGATCTCCTCCATTTCCCGAATGGCGACGCGATGCGACTGAAAGTCCGATCGATGGTGGGATTGCTTCCACTCTGCGCGTCGAGCGTGTTGGAAGCACAAGGCATCTTGGTGCGCCATCCGCGGCTGCAGGCACTGATTGATTTGTTCAAGAAGCGCCATCCCGACTTGCTCAAGCATATTGCACCGGCGGATGGTACGTTCGTGGGGTACGCCGAGCGTCGACTCCTGTCGGTTTGCAACAAGGAAAAAGTCGAGCGCATTCTGGCTTACATGCTCGACGAAAATGAATTCTTTGGTCCGTACGGCATCCGCTCCCTGTCCAAATATCACCTGGAGCATCCGTTTGTGTTCAACCTGAACGGACAGGAATTTAAAGTCCAATATCTGCCGGCGGAGTCAGATAACGGGATGTTCGGGGGTAATTCCAACTGGCGCGGCCCCGTCTGGATGCCGGTGAATTTACTCTTGATCCGCGGTTTGCTGAACCTCTACCAGTTCTACGGCGACGACTTCAAGGTCGAGTGCCCCACGGGTTCTAGATTGTCGAGCATCTTTCTCCGCAATGAGAACGGCAAGCGCCCCGTCTATGGCGGAACCAAGAAGTTCCAGGAAGACCCGCACTGGAAGGATTACATTTTGTTCTACGAGTATTTCCAAGCGGACAACGGCGCCGGACTTGGGGCCAGCCATCAAACCGGATGGACCGGAGTCATCGCGCGCACGCTTGATTCGTTCGCTCGTTTGAAACCGGCCGATGTGTTGCAAATCGCGAAATCAGACATGGTGGCTCGGATTACTCGTGAACAGGTTGCAGGCTAGGTGTGCGCGGGCCTGATATCCGAACCGAGGGCGCGGGGGAGGGAACTCAATGAGGACCCAGTCGGATGACGATCACCCCTGGCGTAATCGCATCCGTTCGGCGCTCCCCGTCATCGGGTGGTTGCCGCGATATCAGAGAAGCTGGCTGCGTCCGGACATGGTTGCGGGACTTACCCTGGCAGCCTACGCCGTTCCGGTTTCAGTGGCCTATGCTTCGCTTGCCGGCTTGCCCCCTCAAGCTGGTCTTTATTGTTACCTGGTGGGAGGTCTCGCCTACGCAGCTTTCGGAACCTCCCGCCAGCTAGCCATCGGCCCAACCTCCGCAATCTCGATTTTGATTGGGTCAGCCCTGAGTACGTTGGCGGCTGGAGATGCGCTGCGCCAGACCCACCTAGCGGCGGCAGTAGCGGTGCTGGCAGGGTTTATCGGCATCCTTGCCTGGACGCTCCGTTTGGGCAATATCGCCAATTTTGTCTCCGAGACGGTGCTCAGCGGGTTTAAGGTCGGAGCAGGTCTGGTCATCGCTTCCACCCAACTGCCGAAGTTGTTCGGCATCAGGGGTGGGGGGAGCAATTTCTTCACTCGGATTATCGAAGTCTTCTGGCACCTCGGGGAGACCAATCTGGCAACCCTGGGTGTAGGAC
>QIAL01000102.1:3901-5325 GCA_003225535.1 Acidobacteriota bacterium
TGAGTGGTCGAGGCGTGAAAACGGTGGGCGCGATTCCCCAAGGGTTTCCTCATTTTGCTTGGCCGGTTGTGCAATGGAGCGAAGTGGATAACCTGCTTGGAGTTGCACTAGCGTGTTTTCTGCTGTCATACGTGGAGAGCATCTCCGTGGCCCGGACATTTTCCCTCAAGCATAGCTATCCCATCAGCTCAGACCAGGAGTTACTGGCGCTGGGAATTTCCAACTTTGCAGCCGGGGTAGGACAAGGCTACCCGCTCGCGGGAGGCATGTCGCAATCGGCCGTGAACGAAAAGGGGGGTGCGCAAACGCCGATGGCCCTGGTTGTTGCCTCTGCCGGCATCGGTGTCGTCCTGCTGTTTCTGACTGGACTGATGCACAACCTGCCCGAGCCGGTTCTGGCTGCGGTCGTATTGATCGCTGTGGGGGGACTGATCCGGCCCCGCGAACTCCAGCATCTGTATAGGGTCAGCAGAATGGAATTTCGCGTGGCCATGGTGGCCGCGGTGGGAGTGTTGGCATTTGGGATCCTGAAGGGCGTGTTGTTGGCCGCTATTTTTTCCATCCTGCTGCTGCTCAAACGAGCCTCCTTTCCCAGAATAGCCGTGTTGGGACGGCTGCCCGGCACTGATGGCTTTGCCGATTCATCGCGCTATCCCGAAAGTGAAGCGATCCCGCGCGTTCTGGTGCTACGGGTGGAAGCAGGGCTGTTTTACTTCAATGCTGAGAACGTAAAAAACGCGGTGCTGGAACGCATGCGTCGACCCGGCGGGATAGAACTGGTGGTTAGCGCCCTCTCCACTTCGGCGAATATCGACTTGGCAGGAGTACGGATGCTCAGGCACCTCGATGAACAAGTAACGCAAGCGGGGGCATCGCTCGCACTGGCCGAGGTCCACGGGGACGTGCGCGACCTGTTGCATGCGGAAGGACTCGAAACGCGGATTCCGGGGATCGCGCAGCGAATGAGAATCGCGGCCCTGATCGAGCAGAGGAAGCGGGGTTGTTCGCCCCTCCTGAAGATGTTGAGGGATTCGTGAGCTCGCGCGCCGGATCTGCAGCGGCAACCACGTGCGGAGTCTGCTCGGCTGAGCACATCAAGCGTCGGGCTAATCCCCGTTTTGAGAGGCTTACGTCAACCGGACTCGCAATGGATGCGGTCCTTGCTGTATGGCCGGCGCACTCCTAATTAGCCGAAGCTTTTCTCTTTTCGAGGACAAATGTCGATGCATCGCTGGAACGGGACCTTGACTATCTGTCTGTTGGCGGTCGTATTGGCTGCCGCTAAGTCCAGCAAGGTCGTAATGAGCTGGAAGAATCCAAACCATACATCAAGCAAGAAATTTCAGCGGGTGCTGGCCCTGGGGCTGAGCGACAAAACTGGGATTCGCGCCGACTTCGAGGATGCTCTGGCCGCGCAGCTTGCC
>QIAL01000102.1:5344-10322 GCA_003225535.1 Acidobacteriota bacterium
CCTCAATTATCTCAGGACCCAGATCCGCGAGAACAAGATTGACGCCGTTGTAGTGTCGCGCTTGATCAAGGTGGAAAATACCATCACCTATATCCCCGGTGGTCCCTACATGGTTCCGTATCCTTATTACAATAGCTTCTATGGATACTACGGCGCGGTATACCCGGTAGTCTACGCTCCCGACTATCTGAAAAAAGAAAAGAAGGTACGCATCGAAACTAATTTTTATGTAGTCTCCTCGCAGGAGGGAGAACTCGTGTGGACGGGCATTACTGACACATTCAATCCTTCCAAACCCCATAAGGCAATCAACGAATTGGTGAAGCTTGTGGTGAAGCAGATGCAGAGCGAAGATGTGCTGTAGGCTCTCAATCCATTTCGAACGCCATATACATCAGCTTGCCCTTCCTTTCCAACTGTAGCGCAATCGCGTCCCCAGGTTTAAAACTCTCGATGGTCGCGCGTAACTGTGCGACCGAAGTAATCGGGACGGAGTTCACGGAGCAGATCACATCGCCGGCGGCTAATTCGGCTCGCGTGTCGCTTTCGCGCAGCCGAGCCACGACTAACACACCCGGCCCCGAGGCTGTGGGGGACGGCCCAGCAGTTCCGTGCTTCCGTGCAGAACCCACGATACCCAACTTGGCCACGAGGTTTTCTTCGATATCAATCGTCGCGATGGAGCCCTCAGGATCCGAAGGCTCACTGATCAAAGACGCGTCCAAAACAATCTTGCTCGACTTTCGCTGGATCTCAAGCCGTGTTCGGTCACCTATGTGCTTGTGAAGAAGTAACCACGTCAGTTGAGGAACATTTTGCAGGGGCATTCCATCGAGGCTAACAAGCACGTCTCCCGCCTGCAGGCCCTCGTTTTGGGCTAGACTTCCTGGACCAACACCCGCGACGATCACGCCCGAATCCGTCGGCAACCCCAGTGCTGAAGCCAGAGTTGGTGTTATCCCTTGCACGTCCACACCGAAATATGGCCTCGGAACAAAACCATAATGCCGAATCTGACCGTAAACGAACCGGACCATCGGGCTGGGAACCGCGAACCCAAGGCCTTCTTCTCTTCCTCGTTGCGTTAAGCTGAATACGTTGATTCCGACCATTCCTCCTTGAATGTCGACCAATGGTCCGCCACTGCTGCCCGCAGCTAGTGCGACGTCCGTCTGGACGTATACCAAAGAATCGTCAGGTTCAATTTGCTGCTCTACCGAACTCACGACTCCCAACGAAAGTGAGTTTCGGAGTCCCTCGGGGCTTCCCAAAGCAGCAACCAGTTGTCCCTGTTTGAGGTTGTTGGATTCAGAGAACGCGATCGTGGGCAGGCCCTGAGCCTCGATCTTCAGGACAGCAACGTCTGCCTCTTTGGACACACCGATAATTCTCGCTTCAAATGACGATCTGCGCTTCCCGTTCAAGAGTTCACCAGCAGGTGAGTTAGCACGGACACGTCTGTCGAGTTCAACCCGTATTCGTCTTGCCCCTTTGACTACGTGAAAAGCGGTGATGATGTACCCATCGGGGTCGACGATTACACCCGAACCTGATCCTTGCCGCTTGGTGAGGGTCTGATTCTTAATTTCATCGCCGTCATCTGCTGAAGTTCGATAGCTAGATACTTCTATATGGACTACTGCTGGAGAGGCTTTTGTACTTAGCTCTTCAACCGGAGTGCTCGTGCCTAGCACAGCACCGATCGGAGATCTTTCCTGGGGCGATTGGGCATTAGCGCACAAGCTCAGAGCCAAGGCTACCAATCCAACCCGATTTATGTGGATAGTTTGGCTCATGTTCAACAACTCTGATTCGTGAGGACCCTCCCTTACTTGACATGAACAGCCGCTGCAAACCTCCTTCAAGCACTTGTAGCGTCACGCTTCATCCGGCAGGTACCTGGCAAGGGGTCGAATGTCTCGATTTATATTCCCCAAGAGATCGGTGTTGAACTGTCAAACTTGCCAGCAGGGTGTCACTCCACGGACGGGCGCAGCCAGACTTGAAAATCAACTAATGGAGTGTCAGGCGGGGTACGGCGCGTCCGATCACTTACCACAATTGACTGAGGAGCGACCGAGCCAGATAAATACGTAGTCTGTCGTGTTGATGGTCACATAAAACCGCACAGTCCCAGTGGGATAGCAACCGTCCGTAGAACAGCGGAAGGGATATTTTCGAGGGTCTTGAGTGACAAAGGAGACTTTCAATCCGCTCTTGGGAGGGATTGTAAAGACTCTTGAGGAATCGTTCGGAGAGAAGTAGTTTTCGTGCGCAAGAAACCCACTCAAAAAGCAGGTCATTTTGATAAGTTCCCACGCCTGTGTCCGCTCTCGTTTCCTGAGGCCTTTGTTCGTGGGAACAACTGATAAAGGAAAGGCCACATGCCCATCAATGCTCGCACCACCGCGACGCACCGAGAGCTCAGACTCCGTGTTGTTGGCAATTGTTGTCGTGAAACTCAGGAGTTCACCTGCAGCTCCGTAACCGATGCTCTCGAACCCCGCCTGTGAACTCACTTCGATTCCTGCGTGACTCAGCTTGTGGATTACATTACCGGTTACTGGGTCGTGGATGCTTGAGGACACAGCGCTGGAGTAGTTGTCGTCACCCCAGACAAATGCGCTCGCGCCATCCGCTCTGAAGGTTGGTAGATCGTTCTGGGCAAACGTTAAGGACGTGGACGCAAGGACGGCAAGCGTAACTGCGTGTGCACCTCGCATTGTATCTCGCACCAGCCGATTCCATGCCGCTCTTGTCTTGGTGGCATTCGTGCGTTCCAAGAATTACCCTTCACTGGCGTCATTGATTCGCAAACGCCTTCGGTGTCGGTTCCATTGGCAGAATGACGCGCTTTGCACCCGCGGTGCGTTCTACATCGTGATCCAGCTCATTGGCAGGCACTCGGCGCTCAACTGTTAGGTAACGTTGCGTGACCCTTTGAGCTCCACTCTTTCCACCATTTGTCGGACTCTGTGTTTCTTCTAGTTCTAGGCATATGGGCAATATCGACAGCTGAACACAGTGCCGATCCGGCGGAAACTGTCAAACCTGCCAGCGCTCGTGGTTATTTCATGCTGGCGCGGAGATCGACCAGGAGTTGATCGGCGTTCTCGAGGCGGATCAGCCCTGCGCGTGGGTACTCGACGTCGAGCATGACGTAGACGATGATGGCCGTTATAACCGTAAAGCCGAGGATATGAAGCCAACTCCGGTAACCACCCGCCATCCGATAACCTGCGAGGAGCGAGCAGATGAGGCCAAGCCCGAAAACAAGCACATAAATGATTCTGGGTGGGTGCATTTGCAGCGCCATGGTACGGGTCGTGGCGATGTCGATCATATTGTTCAATGCAGGAAGCAGCAACTTGCCCGCGTCGACATGAGAATTCCTTAGGCGCGTGGCGGCCACTGCTTCGGTCCAGATTTCTTCCTGGATGTTTTTCGATTTGGTCATCTCCATTCTGGCCGCCTCCATATTTGGCAGCCTACGGTAAGTCTCCAGCCGCGAGTCAACATATTGCCGGAACTGGTCTTGAAGCGCGTTGTGTGCCTCCGGGGTAACCAGGTGCAGCCGGAGATACGCGGTTTCGATTGTGTTGACTTCCTCGGCGACCAGCATCCGCTTCTCATTGAACCGCAAGGCCGCTCCCGAAAAAGTGAATGCCATCAGCAAGCCAAACAAAGCGAAAACCGCTCCCTCGATCGTACCCAAGCTGCCCCGCTCGCCTTCCGACTCCTTCGGTCGGCGTCTGACACCCAAGCGACGGCCGGTTTCCAGCAGGATGAGCATGCCGATGAACAGGAGCACCGCATAAAGTAGAGGGGGAATGGGAGGTTCCATGAGAGCGTCTCCTTTCGGCGATTTCTGCCGAGTTTTATCTAGTTCGGTCTGCCCTGCCAGGAGTACTGCCACGCCACGGACAGAGTGGCGTAGTTGCCGCCGTAGCGGATGTAGGCGCCACGGTTATAGCTGAGTTTCAAGGCGTGATGGAGGCTCACCGGAACCGACACGGTCGCTCCAACGCGCGAATTCCGCTGCGTCGTGTTGGGGTTCTCAACGCCGTTCACGCTGGTCCGGCCTCCGACCCAGAAATTCCCGTCGAACGAAGCCCAAAGCCGAGGTTTGACGTCGTAACTCATATGTCCTTCGAAGGCGAAAACCGGGCTTTCTGTTCGGGTGTTGCGCGGAGAGGCCGGGTCTGGCGAAAAGAAGTCATGGTTGGCGGTGAAAAACCACCCCGCCCCGTAGGCGTCGACTACCCAATGCCCCCAGCGCCGTGACAAGCCGACTTCCGGCTTGAAGGCCCAACGGTTGGCACCATAATTGATCAGTTTGGCTGAATCGTATTGCCCAGTCGGAGCTACCACCTTGAGGCTCATGCCCACGAGTATCTTTTGCCGCCATTTGACGAAGTCTCGCTGGCCCATCACCGGTCCGCCCTTCAGATTCACTGAAAGCCGAAACGAGGAATCAAGCATACCTGAGCGGTAAGCATGGGTCTCGGCATCAGCCACCGTCCCTCGGAAGTTCCCCACTCCATATGGCAGCGAAGCCGAGAAGTTCGCCGAGCGACCAAAGAAGCTCAGGGTGTGGAACAAACTGAAGACCGGCACATTGAGTTTCGCAGTAGCATCGGTAATCGGAACCGCGCCATCGAAGATAAGGTTGCCCGTGGAGAAGGAGTAAGCCATGGTGACAGCATTCGTATGAATGGGTGTGATGATATAGGCTCGGGGGGCGAGGTCTTGAGCGCAGCCGGGGACCGAGGCTAGGGCAACAAACCAAAGCAAATGCCCTCGGCATTGTGTCATCCCCCAGCATCGAGTTCCTTCCACCAGCGTCAAACGTCGCCTCTTCTACAAGCGCTTGATGATCACCGCGGTCAGGTCGTCCTGTTGCGTGGTGCCTTTGGAAAATCTGATGACGGCCTGATAGAGCTTCCCAATGATCTCCGACGAAGCTGCATCTCGCGAC
>QIAL01001053.1:0-1117 GCA_003225535.1 Acidobacteriota bacterium
CCGGAGCAGTTCCCTCTGCGCTGAATGCAAGCACAAGCAGCAACGCACCAGCATCATCCGCTACAACGCTTGCTCCTCCAGCAGCCGTGGCCACCGGGAAACCAGCACCGGTCGCGAGCGCTGCGCAAGCCGGAAATCCTCGCCCGGTGGCGGTCGACACCGCGTTACCCAGCACCAAGCCGAGCGCGTCATCCGTAGCGGTCAACATTGCGAACGCGCCAGCGAGTTCGCCGACCACCAGCGCAGCGGTTGGAAATTCGTCCAGCAATCAGAATCCGTCGCCGGCAACGACCAATCCAGTGTCCGCGAGTTCTGCGGCAACATCGTCCGCCGCGGCTCCGACTTCCGCGGGATCTCCCAACGTGACGGCGAAAGTGCTGTCTGCGACCGTAAGCGGCCAGCCACAGGCCTCTACACCCGCTGTCGCAACAGTTGCGAATCCATTGGGTCTGCCGGCTACACCCGTCGCAACGAATGCAGCCAGCAACGCACCAACGGGAACTGGCGCAACCGTGGCGAATCCATTAGGTAAGGGCGCGAGCACGCCGACGACAATTGCTGCCGCTCCCCCGAGTGCCAACCCGACGACCTCTGTTTCGCAAGGTGCGACGGTTGCCAATCCGCTGGGCCTTCCGCAGAATGGTTCCTCGCAGAACGCTTCTGCAGCTCCTGCCACTCCGCAAGGCGCCACGGTTGCGAATCCACTGGGTCTTGCGCCCGGACAGACTTTGCAAGCTGAACCGTTTGAAGAAGCGCCGGAAACACCAGTGACCAGCAACGATGTGATTGCAGAGGCTCCGGTAACCAATGCGGTTGCCGCCGATGCGATCGCATCCAGCGCGGTCGTCGCCAAGGCGATTGAGCCTGAGATGCCCGCGGCTCTTGCTCTGCGGGCAACCCATCCCGATTTCCGCACGGCCTTCCGCATAAAGTATGTCGCTGCGGGAACAGCCTATCTGGATGGCGGCCGGGGAGCTGGACTCGCCGAAGGCATGAAACTCGTAGTTCGCGAAAAGGCGACCGGTTCCGCGGTAGCAGCGGCGAGTGGTAAGGATGAAGACATCGTCGCGGAGCTGGAAGTGGCTTCCGTTGCTGAGGCCTCTGCGGTCACGGATAT
>QIAL01001053.1:1217-2151 GCA_003225535.1 Acidobacteriota bacterium
GTTGCCTTCCGTGAACCGCGCCCGTGGTCGCATCGGAATCGATTACATGGGAACGTCTTTCCATGGGACTGGCGGTGGCACGAACACCAATCTGGGTCTGGTCGCTCGCATGGATATGACCCGCTTGGGCGGCACTTATTGGAACTTGAGCGGCTACTGGCGCGGTCGCTTGAATTCGAGTTCCTACACCGGAACGCCCACCGTGCAAGATCTCTTGAATCGCACCTATCACCTGAGCATGACCTACGACAATCCCAACTCCGCTTGGGTTGCCGGCTTTGGACGCATGTACCTGCCATGGGCGACCAGCCTGGACACGCTGGATGGCGGATATTTCGGGCGGCGCGTGAGCCACGGCGCGACCCTGGGAGTTTTTGCTGGGTCCACGCCCGATCCCACCTCTTACAGTTACAACCCGAACCGCAGGATTGGTGGCGCTTTCGTGAACTTCGAGGGTGGAACCTTCGACGCCTTCCGCTATACCAGCACTTCCGGGGTCGCGTTAAGCACCATCAACTGGAAGATTGACCGGCCTTTCGTGTTCTTTGAGAACGGCCTCTACTACAAGCGGTATGTGGCAATTTACGACTCACTCCAGGCAGATAGCCCCGTCGGCTACCAGGCGGGTGGATCACCCGGGGCTGGAATCGGTAGAAATTTCCTGACGGTGCGAGTTCAGCCGCACCAGCGCATCGAACTGGATGCTAACTATACTTATTTCAGAGACTTACCAACCTTTGATCCAACTTTGCTGGCATCCAACCTGCTTGAGAAGTATCTATTCCAAGGATTCAGTGGTGGTGTGCGGGTGGAAGTGCTGAAGAACATCTGGGTGTATACGAATCTGGGTCGCAGCAGCGCATCGACCGATAAGAGCCACTCCTTGAACGAGTTGTATGGCCTCACCTTAGGGCGCATTCCCTGGGTCCTGATC
>QIAL01001054.1 GCA_003225535.1 Acidobacteriota bacterium
AATACCTTGGCCGTGTTGGGATCAATTACGCGGTCTGGCCTGACAAAGGTCTCTCCCTCAGCTTCGGCGGACGCATCGATGGCATTCCGCCGCGCGACCTGATCGGCGGCAGCGAAGGCTTCCGGCGGCCAGGGTTCTCGGTTTACGTCGAACCGGGCATCTCGTGGACGGGTGGCAAGAACACATTCAATCTCTTCACGCCGGTGCTCGTGGACGCCAACCGAGAGAAGAACATCTACGACGATCGCTACGGCGGCCATGGTCCTGGCGCCTTTGCGGATTTCCTGATCATCGCGAGCTTCACGCGGCGGTTTTGATTCGCGTGCTGATGTTATGGATTGAGCAAGACTCGATTGTGTTCGTAATTGTCGTGTAGTTTTCGAAAAAATGCCTGGAATTCCCGATCGCCACGCAGGTTCTGAAGATTGCGATCATTCTTGAAACAAGGATAACAGGGGTTTCCGTCCTCGGCCGATTTTTTGAGCCATTCCATTGCCGGTTCTTTTTCATTCAACAAGGCGTACGCGGAACCGATATTATAGGAGACGTGATGGAAGTGGATGAAGCGGTTTTCCCATGCCTTGGCTCCCCTGATTCTTTCTTTGGCTTTCTCCGAGTGCCCACGCTTTGCATCAATGATTGCGAGTGTGCTCAGCAACAATGGATCATCCGGTTCCGGTAGTTTTTTCAGATAATCTTCCAACACCTTGGACGCTTCGTCTGTTTGCTCCAGGTAAAAAAGGCACATACCAAGTTGCCAGGCCTTTATGCGGGGATGGAAAAAGGCCGCGTCAGGTAACGGCTTCAAGTTGTTTAAGGCCTGCAGATAATCTCCATGCGACAAAAGGATCCAGCCTCGAATCCATTTGGGCGTCGGATCTAAAATGAGCGTTTTTGACTTTGGGATTTAATTTGATCGCCTTGCGCTGGTATTCAACGTCGCGGACCGCGTCCCACCGTTGGGCGGGGGTGAAGAATAACGCTCCTCGAATTACCCAGGCATCGGCCAAGCCCTGGTCGAGCGACAGTGCCTTGTCGGCCGCCTCCAATGCCTTTGCGTCCCAACCGCTGCGAGGCTCCCAAACGGTATCGAGCTGGCGGCACGCATAGGCTTTGTTTACGTAGGCTCGCGCAAAATTTGTATCCTGTGCAATGGCTTGTTCAAACCAATCCACCGCCTTCTTTAGTTCATCCTTGCTGCTGTTGCTGAAAAGGTACGATTTTCCCCGGTTGTAGAAATCAATCGCCTGCGGGTTCTTAGTCCCGACGCTTTCCTCAGCATTCCCCAAGGCGCCCCACTTCACGACAAAAACGCCCAAAGCAACCAGCGCGGTCAAAATGATTCCTACGATCGCGGCGGCACGCGCCACCTTTCGGCGCCGGGTCGATCTCTCGCAAGCCGCGCGCTTCGCCTGGCGCTGCGGTAGCGAACGAAGCGCCCGCGCAAGCTCTCCCGCGCTCGTAAATCGTTCCTCTGGATTTCCCGCAAAACATTTTTCCAGGTCCTCGCACAGTAATGGATCGCTGATCCGCTTGATGCAACCCATGGTGAGCGGGCGCGTGAAATCTCCAATCAGTAGCTGGTACAAAACGACGCCGAGCGAGTAAATGTCCGAGCGATTCGAAGCGGGCTCGCCGGCGAGAAGCTCCGGCGCCATGTAAAGATGAGTCCCGGCTTGCGAAGAAGAACCGGGCGAGAGCATCGTCTGGGTGAAGCCCATCCGCGTCATTCCCGCCAACGCTTCTTGCGAAACCACCTGTCCGATGCCAAAATCCGTTAGCTTGACTTCCAATTTTCGGATTTCGGATTTCGGATCTGTCGAGGACGAGGAGAGTTCGTTTGCAGGCTTTGGCAGAACGCCGGGGTCCCATTCCGCATTCCGCACTCCGCATTCGGCAATCAAGATATTCGAGGGCTTCACATCCCGATGAATCACTCCGGCTTCGTGCGCCGCTAGCAAGCCATCAGCCACCTGTGCCACAATCTCCAGCCGCCCGGCTACCGAAATATTTTCAAACCCTTCTTTCTCGCACCAGGCTCTCAAGTCCGTAGCCA
>QIAL01001055.1:0-1281 GCA_003225535.1 Acidobacteriota bacterium
AAAGCCCACCACCATCCGCACCAAGGTGGCTTCGAGGCACGGCCACAACAGGCCCTCTCGGCCGAGCTCCAACAATCGCACGACAACTTGGAAGGGAGAGGGAAACAGATAAGCCGGGATCGCCCCAAAGGTGTAGAGCAATTGCCAAGCGGAAAACAGGAGAACGTAAAAGCCCAGAACGTAATACAGCGAACTTTTGCCGTTCGTCCGGCTCATGCTTTGGCTCCCTGTTCCAACTCGGACATGATGCGGCTGGTAAATTCGGCGAGCTTCGGATCGGCGATGTCTCTTGGGCGCGGCAAATCCACCCGAATTTCCGCTTTGATTTTTCCGGGACGGCCCGTGAACACAAATACCCGGTCCGCCAGGCACGCGGCTTCGTTGGGATCATGCGTGACCGATAGAATCGTCTTGTGGGTGCGCAGCATGATTTCCTGCAGCTCGGCGTACAATTTCGCCCGCACCAGCGCGTCCAGTCCTGGAAATGGCTCGTCGATCAGCAATATCTTCGGGTCCGGCGCCAGGGCGCGCGCCAGCGCCGCCCGCTGTTTCATCCCACCTGATAATTCGTGCACCGACGCCTTTTCGAATTCATCCAGGTGCACCATCTGCAAGAGTTCCCTCGCTCTTACATGACGCAGCCTCCGTCTGAAACGGAACTTCCGTTGCCGCCGCAATCCGTAAAGCACATTGTCGATTACGTTCAGCCAGGGAAACAGTGCGTGTTCTTGAAACATCATCAATCGGTCCGGCCCGGGCTTCTCGACCGGCTTTCCTTCCAGTAGAATCTCCCCGGTGGTCGGGTGATCGAACCCGGCGATTAAGTTTAATAAAGTCGATTTGCCGCAACCCGAAGGACCGAAAAAAACCACGCATTCGCCCTCGCGCACCTCCAAATCGATGGACCCCAGCGCAGCTACCTTTTGCGCTCCATTCTCGAATGTCCTCGAGGCATTGGTCAGTTTCAGGATCACTGGGGCCTCTGCCGCGGGCTTCTCGGACTCGCGGGCATCCGTCCGGCTTTGCTCAACCTCGCTTGTGTTCATTGCTTTGCCAGAGCCGGCAGATTCTTCTCCTTGAGCACTTCCTCCAGCAATCCCAAATCATAGATTCCCTTCAGATCGGCGTCCTTCTGTATGAATCCGACGCTGTGCGCCGCCTCGGCGCAACGGTAAAGTGATGCACTGATCGGGTCCCACGTAAATTCCATGCGCTTCATCGCTTTCGTAATTACCTCGTCCTTCAATGCCTTGCCCGTTTCTTTTTTCAATTCGACATTCA
>QIAL01001055.1:1312-1922 GCA_003225535.1 Acidobacteriota bacterium
AGCTTCTTCACTAGCTCCCGGTTTTTCGACAGGAAATTCCTGTTCACGACCAGATGGGTCGTCACGAATCGGCCTTCCGGCCAAAGAGATTTCTCCTCGAGAAATACCACACCGCCGCCTTCCACTTCCAGCCGTGACACCCACGGTTCGACGGTCCATGCCCCGTCGATTTGTTTTTTCTGAAACAACGTCAACTGATCCGGGTTTGAAAGCGCCACCAGCGCCAGTCGTCCGCCTTTTTCTTTCAACCGATAGCCCTTTTGGGCAAACCAAATCCGCGCCGCCACATCCTGCGTATTGCCTAACTGTGGCGTGGCAATCGTCTTATCGTTGAAATCTTTTTCCGAATGAATGCCCGCGTCTTTTCGCAGCACCAACGCGGCCCCGCCGCTGGCCGCTCCGGCAATAATCACGAACTTTGTTCCCTTCGATTTGATATAGCCATTGATGGCCGGATTCGGCCCCACGAACGTCATGTCAATCGCATCGGAAAACAGTCCCTCGATCGCATATGGACCGGCATTGAACGAAGCCCATTTGATTGGAATCCCGATTGCCTTTTCGAAAGCGCCCGTCGCCCGGGCATAAACTGCCTGGGCATGGGTAAGAT
>QIAL01000103.1 GCA_003225535.1 Acidobacteriota bacterium
GAGGACGACCAGCAAACCGGCCAAATCGTCTCGACATGCACGGCCGGATTCCGGACCGGCGCTGGTGGGAATCTCACTGCCGTCGGCGGGACCTCGGCAGATGCCCCGACCTTCGCTGCGATTCTGGCGTTGATCAATCAATTCCTTGGCTCCCCGGGGCTCGCCCCGGTTAATCCCACTCTCTATTCGGTGGCTGCGAGTACTCCATCGGCATTTCATGACATAAAGACCGGAAACAACCTCGTCCCCTGTACTGCGCCCTCGACCAACTGCCCAACTGGCACGACGCAGATCGGCTTTAGTGCAGGTGCCGGATACGATGAAGTCACTGGCCTCGGTTCGGTGGACGGATTCGCCCTTGCACAGGCAATGGGCTCAGCCCCCGGCTTTACACTCGCGCCAACAGGAGGGGTAAGCAGCTTGCAGGTCGCCCAGGGATCGAGCATAACGGGGACTGTGCACCTGACGGCTATCAATTCGTTCACCGGGCAAGTAACTTACACCTGCACCGACAGCGTTTCGGAATCGACCTGCACCGGTCCTTCCACCGCGATCGATAGCACCCAGGACGCCAGCTTTGTCATTACCAGCAAGGCTCCGATCGCCCGGCTCGAGCGGCCCTTCGACAGAGACTCGCGCATACTCTACGCGACTCTGTTGCCGGGAGTCTTCGGAATCGTGGTCGTCGCTTCTTCGCGTAAGCGTTCGCTGCGGAGTGTGCGCTTCCTCGGACTCCTGATGGTTTTGGGATTCTCGACAATCTGGCTCGGCTCTTGTGGAGGTTCCAACCACGGCCCCAAGGATCCCGGAACCCCGACCGGGAGTTACACGATCACGGTGACGGGAACGTCCGGGTCGCTCACTCGTCAGACCAGTTTCACGCTCGTCGTTGTGAAGTAATCGCTGGAGAATATTCGCTACCGGGCGCTCTGCTCGCGGAGCGCCTTTTCATTTCACGCCGTCATTTCACGCCACCGCAGTTTTTGGAACCACCGCCTGCCGGAAGCGCAATGGAGTTGTGGCGGCCATGCGGCGGAACGTGCGGGTGAAATGGCTCTGATCGGCGAACCCGCATTCGGCGGCGATCTCCGCCAGAGGCCACTCGGGCTTCCCTAACAACTCGCACGCGGCGCGAATCTGCAAGTGCTGTTGATATTCGCCCGGAGTGCGCTTCTCGAACTTGCGAAACGCGCGGGCGAGGTGGACGGGATGGACTCCGGCCTCACGCGCCAGATCGCGCATCCGGAGCCGCTCGCAGAATTCTGCGTGCAAGCGATCTTTCACGCGTTTCAACCATCGCGGCGGCGTTTTCTCTGGCGATTCATGCAGCCGCGTGATCGCCGCCAGTAGCTCAAACACGTGCGCCTCTAGCATAAGAGAGTCCGTGCTCTGATTCTTGAAGGACGAAAACAAGCGCAGCCCGGGCCAGAGCATGGTCCCAACACCACCATCAAAAGTTGTGCGATCGGGTAGTTGCAGGCCAAGTTCTTGCAGGCTCTCAGAACGGAATTCGATGGTGAACATCGATGCTCCCGCGGGCCCAATGACCGTAGAGTGTGCCACGCCCACCGGATTGAAGACGGCAGTAAGCGGCGGGAGTTCGTCGAGTTTGCCGCGATCTCCTTCCCGGTAATGGCCGTGCAGCACGATGGTTACGTAGGCGAGTTCATGCTCGTGCCGGGGCACCGAGCGTGCGACAGGCTGGCACAGTTCCGAGAGCACAACGTCGTTCGCGCTCAGGCGAGCCTGAATTGGCGAATAGAACTCTCCACCGCGCAGGATTTTGCCGGGCTGGGCAGACTGGGGCACGAATGTTCAGACGTGGCCGGCAGGGAATGGTCAACAACCGTTCACTGTTTCGGGCTAGAACCATTTAGGTGTATGTCGTCTTACATCGCTATGGATAACATCAGAAACAAAAGAGCTCTTCATGTTTAATACGTTCAAGACAAGACCCGGCGCTATAAGCTAAGCTGCCACTCACATGGGGAGGCCTCAATGAAGAAAATTCTCGGTCTGGTGGTGCTCGGGATGATTTGCCTGGTTATGCTGGCCGCTGCTCCCGAAGAAAAGATGCCCAAGCCGCAGTATGACGAGAAAGGCCAGCTTCTGCGCCCCACCGACTACCGCGAATGGATGTTTCTCTCCGCCGGATTCGGCATGAACTACAGTCCTGAGCCCGGCAGTCACGAGATGTTCACCAACGTTTTCGTGCAGCGCTGGGCGTACGACGAGTTCGCGAAGTCCGGCAAATGGCCCGAGCAGAGTATGTTTGTGATCGATGAGCGAGAGGCAGCCAGCCGCAGTTCGATCAATCAGAAGGGCCATTACCAGACCGACCTGATGGGCTTGGCGGTCGAGGTAAAAGATTCAACGCGCAATCCAGACAAGTGGGCGTATTACGGGTTCGCAGCCGACAGCAAATCATCCGGCGCCATGGCGCACGGCAACAGTTGCTGGGCGTGCCACGACGCGCACGCGGCGGTGGAGCACACGTTCGTGCAGTTCTATCCGACTCTCAAAACCGTTGCGAAACAGTTTGGAACATACAACGAAGAGCGGGAGAAGGTGGTAAACGCGAAAGAGTAAATCCGAATCCGTTGCAGGGATCAATCCCGCAAGACACGAGCAGGATCGGCGCGGGTCGCGCGCCATCCTGGAAAGAAACAAGCAGCCAGTGTTGTGATCGTCATGACCGCCAACGCCGCCCCGAATGCGCGCGGGTCGTAGGGGCTGACGTTATAGAGAAGCTTTCCGAGTAACCGCGTCAGGACAAGTCCTGCAACCGCGCCAAGGAAGACGCCTCCTGCGGTTAACCTTAGTCCACGCGAGATGACGAGGCGAAGCAAATCAGCTGAGCCCGCCCCAAGGGCGATGCGCAGGCCGAGTTCGCGCATGCTCTGTGCCACCGCGTAAGACATCACCCCATAGAGGCCGATTGCTGCGAGCAGAAGCGCCAATCCTGCCAGGATTGAAACCAGGGTTACGGCCACAAGTTGCGGAGAGGTAGAACGGTCCACTTGTTCCTGAAGCGTGATCGTCTCGTACAGGGCGAGGTTCGCGTCCAAGGCATGGACTTCGCGGAGCAGTGCGGCCGAAATACTCTGCAGAGGTTCCGTGGTGCGGACATTCGAACGCGGGCCTCGCACGAAATCCTGCAAGAGGGGCACATAGAAGAATGGTTTGGGATCCTCGCGCATGCTCTCGTACTTGGAGTCGGCAGCGACGCCGATGACGACCGCCCACTTCCCTTTCACTTGCAGGCGGCGTCCGATTGGATCCTGGCTGCCCCAGTAGCGCGACTGCATGGTGCGATTCACGATTGCGACTAAGGGAGCGTTTTCGTCGTCCGCACGGGTGAATTCGCGGCCCGATGCTAGAGGGATGCCCAAGGTGGCAAAGTAAGCCGGCCCGACTTCGTTGTAGTCAAGGGACGGTTGCTCGTCGGGCGAAGGTTGATAGCCGTCCACCGCAATGGGCGTTGAAGAGAATGAGCCATAGCCCAGCGGCGTCACTCGGGCGTAGGCGGCGGACTCCACTCCGGGCAGAGCCCTGACGCGTTCAATCAGTTCGTCCTGAAAAGTCTTGGCCCGTTGAGCGTCATATCCCGCGGCCACCAGAGACACACCCGTTTCTACAACGCGGCTCGTCGAAAAGCCCGGACTGGCGGTTCGAATCTTCTGCAGGCTCTCGAGTAATAAAACGGCTCCGGCCAACAAAATAAAACTCAGGCAAACCTGGAAGACGACCAAGCCGGATCGCATCCACGCCCTTCTGCGAGCCATGGTTACATTCGAAGATTCCGCTTTCAAAGCTCCGGCAAGATCGATGCCGCGCGCCTGAAATGCCGGAACCAGCCCGAGAACCAGCGTGGCCAAAACGCAAATGCCGGTGCTGAGCAGCATTACATGCCAATCGATTTGGCCGGGAAGGTACATCATCGTTCCCGAGCGCCGCGGGAACAGCAACGCGAGGGCATGCCGGCACCAGTACGCCACCAGCAGTCCGCCGGCCGCACCGAACGCGGCAAGGATCAGGCCTTCCGTGAGAAGCTGCTTTAACAGGCGTCCGCCGTTGGCGCCAATGGCCATGCGAACGCTCATTTCATGACGTCGGGCGAATGACCTCACGAGCAGCAGGTTGCCGACATTCGCGCACGCGATGAGAAGAACGAATGCCACGACCGCCGTCATGATCTGGAGCGTGGGCAGCAGAGTATGCGCATTGTTGAATGGTGTTTGCCACAGTGGCCATAGCTTGATACTGCGTCCCCGGTTGGTGGCTGGGTAGTTAGCCTCCAGTCGTGCGGCAATCGCGGAGACTTCATCTTGTGCCTGCGCGCGACTGACTCCGGGCTTGAGCCGCACATACCCTTCGATCCAGCGCGCTCCGCGGTCTTCGAGTTTGTATCCGCCGCTTTCGAACGTTTCTTCCATCGAGGCCGGAACCCAGAAATTCATCGCCCAGCCCACGAACGTTCCATAAAATCCCTCCGGCATTACTCCAATGATGGTGTGCGGGACATTGTTGAGCCGCTGCATCTTGCCGATGATTTGCGGGTCCCCTTTAAACCGCTTCTGCCAGAGGTCATAGCTGATCACAACCAGGGGATGGGAATTGCTGCCGACATCTTCGCCAGGTTCGAAGCCGCGCCCAAGAATCGGGTGGACGCCGATCGCGTCGAAATAATTCGCCGAGACGATGCTGCCGGTAGCGACTTCCGCGTGGTCGCCGATGCTGAGGGTGGTGCCGGTAATTTTGGTGACGAAAATGGCATCGCATAATGTGCAGTTTCTTTGCAGAGCGAAGAAATCCGGCCACGAAGTGGGCTCTCCTCCAGGCACGCCACGCGCCGTGCCGCCCAGAGCGAGCAACTGTTCCTGATGAGCGACCGCCGGGTAGGGACGAAACAAGATTCCTTCCACCCAACTGAACACTGCAGCATTGGCGCCGATGCCCAGGGTCAGGCACAGAATAGTGAGAATAGAAAAACCCGTTCGACGAAGTTGTGGCCGCGCGCGTCGCGGCATTGTTGCTCGATCTGCGTAACTCCACCGAACGCCCGCGACGCTTCGTAGCGCGCGTCCTCCATCGACATGCCCTTCTCAAGGTTGACCTGAATCTGCCGCTCAAGATGGTCGCGCAATTCTTCTCTTAGCTCCTGATCTACATGTTTGCCGCGAAAGCGGTCGCGCCAGCGTACAGGGAGCGCATACAACCATTGTTCGAAACCCATGTTCACGCCTCCTTGAGCTTTACAATGCCGGAGATCGCGGTCGAGATGCGGTTCCAGTTTGCCGTCTCTTTTTCCAGTTGCTTCCGCCCGAGCCGCGTCAGGGAATAGAACTTTGCGCGGCGATTGTTTCCACTCGACTTCCACTGAGCCGTAATCCAACCACGCCGTTCCAGTTTGTGGAGCGCAGGGTACAACGAGCCGTCGCTGACTCCCAGAACATCGCAGGAGATCTGTTGCAGGCGCTGGCTTATCGCCCACCCGTTGTGCGGTTCTAACGCCAGGATTTTCAGGATCAGCATGTCCAGTGTTCCCTGGACCAGGTCGGAAGGCTTGCTCACCTCGGTCTCCTCTCGGTTACCGAGTTAGACTAAACTCTGCTCCTCTCGGTTAGCAAGGGGAGTGGAATAAATTTGCTGGATCGGGGATGCGCTACGGGATGTTGCTGTGCCCAACTCCGTCGCCAAGGTCAAGGGCACGCTCATCGGCCAAGTCATACTGGTTGACGTTGAGTTTGTCAAAAAACGGGCTGTTGGATACATTTTGGAAAGCTGGTTCGTCGAGACCGATGACGACCCACGCGAATCACCTCCTTTGTTTTTTCCACCCTATCTGCGAAACTGACCACTGATCCCTGATCCCTGATCCCTGACCTCTGACCCATGGGCCGCATCCACGTACTCTCGGAGACCGTTGCCAACCAGATCGCCGCCGGCGAGGTGGTGGAGCGCCCTGCTTCCGTGGTAAAGGAAATGCTCGAGAACTCGCTGGACGCCGGGGCAACGCGCATCAAGATCAGCGTCGAAGCGGGCGGGAAGAAGCTGATCCAGATCACCGACAACGGCTGCGGCATGGTGCGCGATGACGCCATGCTGGCGTTCGAGCGCCATGCGACTTCCAAAATCAAGAATGCCGAAGACTTGTTGAGCGTCGCGACTCTCGGGTTCCGCGGCGAGGCGCTGCCTTCAATCGCCTCTGTGTCGCGCCTTCGGCTGGAGACTCGCGCGGCGGATGAGCCTGCGGGTACTGTGATCGAAATTAACGGCGGGAGAATGGCCCGCGTGGAGGAAGCCGGACTGCCGCTGGGAACTTCGATCACCGTCCGCGATCTTTTCTTTAATATTCCCGCCCGCAAAAAATTTCTAAAAGCGGAGTCGACCGAACTCTCCCACATTGCATCGCTGGTCACGCATTACGCCCTGGCGCATCCCGATAAGCATTTCGAATTGCATTCGGCCACGAAGTGGGCTCTCCTCCGGGCACGCCACGCGCCGTTCCTCCCAGAGCGAGCAACTGTTCCTGGTGAGGGACCGCCGGGTAGGGGCGAAACAAGATTCCTTCCACCCAACTGAACACCGCAGCATTGGCGCCGATGCCCAGGGTCAGGCACAGAATAGTGAGAATAGAAAAACCCGGACTGCGGAACAGTTGACGGAATCCATAGCGCAAGTCCTGGATGGTATTTTCGACGAAGTTGTGGCCGCGCGCGTCGCGGCACTGTTGCTCGATCTGCGTAACTCCACCGAGCGCCCGCGACGCTTTGTAGCGCGCGTCCTCCATCGACATGCCCTTCTCGAGG
>QIAL01001056.1 GCA_003225535.1 Acidobacteriota bacterium
CTGAGCTTGTCGCGTCCTATGACCGCGACCATCGAGAACAGCGCGCCTTTGGGTTTCCAGCATTTGGTGCAGCCACAGACGTGATTGAACGCGGTATTGCCTTCGAGGCTCACCGTCACGGGCGAGGAACTGCACTTGCAGCTGAGCGTACCGCCCGCGAAGTCCGTTTTACCGGCCTTCACGCCGCCGTCGACGGCCGGATGAATCGCAGTTGCCATGACGTTTCTCCTGGTTCACGTTTCAGAAGGTAACCACCGAGCGGATCGACTCGCCCCTATGCATGAGATCGAAGGCGTCGTTGATCTTCTCCAGCGGCATGACATGCGTGATCAGCTCGTCGATCTTGATCTTTCTGTCCATATACCAGTCGACGATCCTCGGCACGTCGGTGCGGCCCCGGGCACCTCCGAACGCCGTACCCTTCCACACCCGCCCGGTGACCAGCTGGAACGGTCGGGTCTTGATCTCCTGCCCCGCTCCGGCGACGCCGATGATGACCGACACCCCCCAGCCACGGTGGCAGCACTCGAGCGCCTGGCGCATGAGATCGACGTTACCGACGCACTCGAAGCTGTAATCGGCGCCACCGTCGGTGAGATTCACCAGGTGCTGCACCAGATCCGCACCGACCTCCTTGGGGTTCACGAAGTGCGTCATCCCGAAGCGCTCCGCGAGCGCTTTGCGGCGCGGATTGACATCCACGCCGATGATCTTGTTCGCACCCACCAGACGCGCGCCCTGGATCACGTTCAACCCGATGCCCCCCAGGCCGAACACCACCACGTTCGCGCCAGGCTCGACCTTGGCTGTGTTGATGACGGCGCCGATGCCGGTCGTGACGCCGCAGCCGATGTAGCAGACCTTCTCGAATGGCGCGTCCTCGCGGATCTTGGCGAGCGCGATCTCCGGCAGCACGGTGTAATTGGAAAAAGTCGAGCATCCCATGTAGTGGTGCACCATCGTCTTGCCCAGGGAGAAGCGGCTGGTGCCGTCAGGCATGACGCCCTTGCCCTGGGTGGCGCGGATGGCCGTGCACAGGTTGGTCTTGCGAATCACGTGATCGCCCTTTTTGACCGAGGTGACGCCGGGCCCCACGTCCACGACGATGCCAGCGCCCTCGTGCCCGAAAATCACCGGAAACAGGCCCTCCGGATCGGCGCCCGACCGGGTGAATTCGTCCGTGTGACAGACGCCGCTCGCGCGGATCTCCACCAGTACTTCGCCGGCCTTCGGGCCGTCCAGATCGACGGTAACCACTTCCAGCGGTTGTCCGGCAGCATGCGCAATGGCAGCCTTAGTCTTCATGCCAGTTCCCCGTTATGTGGTGTGCAAGCGCGGCTCCATAAGTCTACGCGCCTGTGCGTCAAATTCCAGAAACGACTTGTCCGGATGCGACCACGATGGGCGACAATGAGACTCGAGGCAAACATTGG
>QIAL01001057.1 GCA_003225535.1 Acidobacteriota bacterium
GCAGCGCACCTGATCGTGTTGCGCAGAGCTGCCCAATATGCGCAGCGGTTTTATAGCGCACTTGACCCGCAGAGTATGAAGCTTGTCCAGCCCTGGGGGGCCATTGCCAAGCTTGCTGACTTTGATAGTCAGCTGACAGAGCTGCTTTTATACGTCGTTGCCATGCTTGAGGCCATGAGA
The DNA here is from genome assembly GCA_003225535.1 of Acidobacteriota bacterium. Lineage (GTDB taxonomy): Bacteria > Acidobacteriota > Terriglobia > Terriglobales > Acidobacteriaceae > Sulfotelmatobacter. The sequence goes on from QIAL01001057.1 coordinate 181, forward strand.
GAGGATCAGATCTCTACCCGCATACAGATGCATGTCATGATCCGTGAACTGTTCCAAGAGGTGTTGATCTCTTTTGAAGACCTGACGAGCCAGTTGGGGGCACTGCTTGAGAAGGTGCAGGAGGTGCGGCAATGACCACAACCACTCTGAGCCGGAACCAGGCCAAGCCAATGAGTGAGCAGCGCACCTCTGAGGAGTGCCAGATGCACTCCCGGCCAGAGCCAAAGCGTAACAGCCACCTGGTAGGAGAGGCAGAGGAGGCCAAGCTTTGAGCAAGGGATTTCATTATATCCAGCTTCCACAGTTTTATGTGCCAAAGCCTTTGCCAACTGATGAGGAACTTGAAGCGATGAGGAGGCCACTTAGATTCTGCCCAACGTGCAACTATGTTTTGTGCTCATGTGGCAACTGCCATAACAGTACGTTATGCAACGAGCTATGCCTCTATGATGGGCAAGAAGGCCGTCACGATGGCAGCTCCAGGCTCACGTTGTGACCAGCAGTTCCACGTCATGGAGATGGAGGCAATCGCGGCCAGCCGCCACACCTCTACCTGTGTGTGTTCCCAGGCGGAGAGATCGCAATTGTCCACGTGAGCGGTGCAGCAAGCGCAGATCACGCCCTCGCAGCCGTCCGTTCGGCGTGGCATTCATGCCGGTATGAAGTGCAGGACGGAGACCCGACGAACGGCAAGACCGCGCCATTTGCCTTGCGGTTGAACGGCCAACTACCAGGGCCAAAGCGTAATGCGTCCCTGTTACAGAATGCAGAGGAGGCGCGGCAATGAACCTGAGCGAAATAGCACAGTTTCGGCAGCGGCAAGCCGCAGAGGAAGAGTCTGCGCGACTTGCACTCAGTGGACCGGCAATCACGGCCAGCCATGAGGCAATACTTGCCAGGATGGAGCGGGGGGCCGGTACGCTTTTTCAATTGTTCCAGCAAGGCCGTTCTGAAGAAGCATATGCCCTATGGGAAGCTGGAATTTTAGACAGGAATACAACCAATTGGGAGAAACATCTATGAGGGAAGAACAACTGCTTAACCGAACACAAACATTGGTTGGTTTGGTGAATATAGCCGTTCACGGGCACTTCTATCAGCCTCCCCGGGAAGATCCCTTTACCGGAATTATTCCCGAAGAGCTAGGAGCCACGCCTTTCCGCAATTTTAACGAAAAGATTACGGCGGAATGCTATCGGCCCAATGCTGAGGCAGGCAATTTTGATGTCATGAGCTTCAATCTGGGACCAACATTGGCATGCTGGTTGGAGAAGGCCCACCCGGAGGTGTACCGACGTATCATCGAAGCTGATCGTTTTCATCACAATGCCCTGGCTCAGGGATATACCCATATCATTCTCCCGTTAGCGTCTGAGCGTGACAAGCGAACCCAGATCCTCTGGGGAATGCAAGACTTTCGTCATCGCTTTGGGCGTGAGCCACGAGGCATGTGGATGGCCGAAACGGCTGTAGATATCGAGACGTTGGACAT
>QIAL01001058.1 GCA_003225535.1 Acidobacteriota bacterium
CACGGTGCCAATGGACACTTTGGCGAGTTCCGCAATCAAATGAATACCGCGTCGTTCCTTGGTCATTGCAGCAATTCTCGGCTTTTTCTGTCAAGCGAGCAACAAATGCATCGTCGCCGACCCTCCAAAGAAAAAGGGCGGCTTGTGCGGCCGCCCTTTCCCGGAATCCAGGAAATGCAAGGATTACCAGGTGAATTTGACCATCATCTGCATGATGCGGTGGCCAATCGTGTTTGTGGCGTACCCGCAATTGGGGTTTGTAATAGTCCCGCTACTGTTAAACGAAACGTTCAAATGTTGGTCGCTGTTGAGGAACGTGCGATTCGGGTGGTTCAGGAAGTTATTGCCCGAGAGGCGGAACTGAAGCTTTTTGTTCTCCGACGGTCCGAAAGTGAAATTCTTGAACAAAGACACGTCGGTATTAAAGAATCCCGGGCCCGTCAATGACGGGAAAATGTAGGCGCCTTGCTGGCCGGGCGTAGCGAACGGCGAGAAGCAAGCACCATTGATGTACTGGTGCGCCTTCAGCCCGCTTCGCGGATCGCAAGTCAGCGCTGGCATCAGTGTAAGGTCCCCTGTGCCAAGCACGTTTGAGGTGCTAGCCTGAATCGGAACCGCAAGCGTCTTGCCCATGAATGTCGTGCCAGCCGGGATGAAGGCGGAGTAGTTGAAATTCGAGCTTACCGAAGCCTGCAAATCCGCTCCGGTCTGGTATTGGCCGATGCCAGAAATTTGCCAGCCGTTCGCTAACTGTTTCACGAACCGGCTGGCATTGGCCACTTTGGGGAACTCATAGACATAGGCCACGTTGAAAATGTGGGTGCGATTGTTCGGAAGAGTTCCGTAGTTGTTCCTAAGAACGGTCGGGTCTCCGATTGCCGAACCGCCCTCGCCACGAATGCCGAGGGCCTTGCCGAACGTGTAGTTGGTCAGGAACGTAAGCGGCCCGGACTGTTTGTTCCAGGTAACCTGTAAGCTATTATAGTTTGAGTACATCTTGTGGTCAATGATTTTCACTGTTCCGTAAGAGAGGGGGCGGGCCTTCAGTACCTGGTTGGTAGTGTATCCGTTGCCGTGGTTACCGTCTGGATGGTCACAAGAACTACCACTACCGTTGGTAACTGTGGGGTCACAATTCGGCAGCCAGCCACAGACAGTCGTTCCGGTTGAATTTGCCGTCGTGCCACAAACGGCTGCATTGAACATCGCCCTTACACCAATGTCAGACGTAGGCAACCTCCAACTGGCTCTTCCAGGGCAGCCGTTGAGCCAAAGTGAGGCTGTAGCTCTGGGTCCGCGGCTCATGGTCGTCTTTGGGATCCAACACAGTGACTCCGCTCGGCGCGTTTAAGTTGGCGAGGCTGGGCCCAAGTTGCGAGATTTTCGGGCTCCATAACGTCGGGGACGCGAACGATCCCCGAACGATGCTATAAGCACCATTCTGCACGTTCTGTTCGTCGTGGAAGGGGTACATGCCATATCCGCCGCGCAGCACCGTTTTGCCGGCACCAAAAAGATCCCAGGCAAAACCCACATGCGGACTATAGAAGAACAACCTGCTTGGCGAACCCGAGAGCGGCGTCGAGGAGTTCGCCTTATTCCACTCAATGCCAGGGAAACTGAATCCGTTCACTGAACCCCCAGTGCCAGCACTGTAAGAATTCGGATACCAGGCTGCAAAGCCATAGCCAGTCGTGTCGCTCCACGGCCCCAGGTGCGAGAAGCGCATGCCGTAGTCCAGAGTCAAACGGCGGGAAATCTTCCACGAATCTGTCGCATAGAATTCCGCAGTGATGTATCGGAACGCGGGAACCACGTCGAAATTCTGTTCGGAATACTGGGTGGTCTGACCGATGAGCATGTCTGCGTAGGCATTGCCCGTGCCACCGGACCCCCAGTTAGAAAAAATCATCGAGCCGTTAACCGCGGAGTTGCCAGGCTGTTCGTTCCAAGTACGCTCCCAGTAGAAACCGAACTTGGAGGTGTGAGTTTTCCAGACCTTGGTCAGATTGTCGGCCACGGACGGCAAAGTCTTCTTGGCATAGACAGTGCCGTTGAGCTCAAATCCGGTGTTGAGCATATTAGAGATGCCATCACCCCATCCAGTCATCTGCGGGAAGATCAGGTTTTGCGGATTTGGGTGGCTGAAGAGCAGGTTGTAGTTGAGACCGAGCGACGCGCGCTCCACCTTGGCCGGGT
>QIAL01001059.1:0-1068 GCA_003225535.1 Acidobacteriota bacterium
GTACTCCTTTCGGAACGATTCCTCTGCCCGGCTCACCAGAGTTCCGATTGATGCCGGATTCACGTTGAGAATAGAAGCCACTTCTTGGTAGCTAAAATCATGGCTGCGCAGTAGTAAGAATTGTGCCTGGCGTGGTTTCATGATGCTTAGCACTGAGCGGACTTTATCCTTCTTCTGGGACACAGAATGGATATCCTCCGGGGTTGCCGCTGGGGGACGCGGTTGGACCCATGCGAGCATGCGTTCATAGTGTCCGCGACGCCTTTGCCGTCGGAGTTCGTCTAAACCGGCACGGACTGCAACCCGATAGAGCCAGCCTTCTACGTTCTTACTCTGCGCTTTGTGATTACGCTATAACTTCAGAAACACTTCTGCAGCGAGCTCTTCGGAGCGTGCGCGGTCTCGAACAGCTCGTGCAATGATGCGGGCGACCCGCCCATAGTGGACGCGGAAGAGCGTCTCAATATCTAGCCTCAGTTTACGAATTAGCAGGTCCGACTTTCGCTTTGCCCTAGCCTTTTAGTCTTCGGCCCCTTGGACTCAACTCGAAAAAGCCGCATCCAGTAAGGGTTTTGTCGTTTCTCCTTTTCTCGGGAACTCACCGGGCAAAGTGTCTCGTTTTGCGTTCTTTCGTATAGCCTAAATATAACCTTCCAACCCTCCGCGCCCCGTACTTCCCTCGCTTTCTACTCTCACTGTTTTCCTTTAGTTTTGCACATATTGCAAGGACTACACTACTTATTGCAGATTTCCGTTGACAACTACTATCTATTGTATACACTAAATCTATGGCCAGCATTCAACGCAAAATCATCCACGGCCGCCCCTACTACTACCTCGTCGAGTCCCGCCGCGTGAACGGCCGCCCGCGCCCCGTCGTCTTGCAGTACTTGGGCTCCGCCGATTCCTTGCTCCAGCGCCTCCAGCACCAGCAGCTCACCCCCACCCGTGCTCGCCTCTCCCACTTTGGCGGTGTCGCCGCCCTCTACGACCTCGCTCAGCAACTGCAGTTGGTCGAACTCATTGATCAACACGCCCCCAAACGCCGGCAGGGTCCTTCCCTGGGCC
>QIAL01001059.1:1187-1850 GCA_003225535.1 Acidobacteriota bacterium
GGAAAAACCGATCGCCGCCATCAGCGCGGCGCTCACCCAGCGATTGCTCGAGCAATTCCACCTCGAGCTGAGCAGTCTGATCTTCGATTGCACTAACTTCGATACCTTCATCGATACAGAAAATCCCAGCCAACTGCCACAGCGCGGTCACGCCAAAAGTAAACGTAGCGATCTGCGCATCATCGGTCTGGCCCTGCTCGTGAGTGTCGACTTTCACGTTCCCTTGCTGTGGAAGGTTTACCCTGGCAATCAACACGACAGCGTCACCTTTGTCCAAGTCTTGCAAGAACTCACCCAGCGCTATCAGGCCCTGGCCCGCGACTGCCAGTCCATCACCTTGGTCTTTGATAAGGGTAACAACTCGGCCCGCAATCAAGAGCTCCTCGACGGCAGCGGCTTTCACTTTGTCGGCTCTCTGGTACCAACGCACTTTGCCGACCTGCTGACTCTCCCGCTCGGGAAATACAAGCCTCTCGAAGACCCGCGCCTGAAACCGACCCTCGCCTTGCGCCTCACACGCGAGGTCTGGGGACAGGAACGCACCCTGGTGCTTACCTTCAGTCCGGAATTGCAGCGCAAACAAATTCGCGGCATCCAGCAGCACCTCGGAAAGAAGCGGCGGGCCTTAGAAGAGCTGCAAGCCAAACTGCGGCGCTCGCAAAA
>QIAL01000402.1 GCA_003225535.1 Acidobacteriota bacterium
GTAGCGGAGCGGCACCATGCGCCCGTTCACCTTGGCGCCGATGCACGTGTGCCCGACTTCCGTGTGAATCGTATACGCGAAATCAATCGGGGTCGCATCGCGCGGCAGCACCACCACCTTGCCCTTCGGCGTGAAGGTGTAGACCTCTTCCGGATACAAATCGACTTTCAGCGTCGACAAAAACTCGTTGGGATCGCTGACGTCACGCTGCCACTCCACTACCTGTCGCAACCATGCGAGGCGCTGCTCGTCCTGGGCCGAGACCGGGCCGTCTTTATATTTCCAGTGCGCGGCGATGCCCTCCTCCGCCATCTTGTGCATCTCTTCGGTGCGGATTTGAATCTCGAACGGCGTGCCGTCCTCGGTGATCACCGAAGTGTGCAGCGACTGATAGAAATTCGGCCGCGGCATCGCAATGAAGTCCTTAATGCGCCCCGGTACCGGCCGCCACAGGTTATGAATGATCCCGAGCACTGCGTAGCAGTCTGGCAGCGATCGCGTGACCACCCGCATCGCGCAGAGATCGTAGACCTGATCGACCGAAATCCGCTGTCGCTGCAACTTCTTGTGAATGCTGAATACGCGCTTGATGCGGCTCTCGACCCGCGCCTGAATGCCGGCCTCTTTCAGCTTGTCGGTGATGATCCTCTGCATTTTGGCGAGGAACGCCTCACCCTGCTTGCGCCGCGCATTGACCGACTTCTCCACTTGCTCATAGCCAAGGGGATCGAGGAAGCGGAAGCCCAAATCTTCGAGTTCGCCGCGAATCTTGCCCATGCCAAGCCGGTGCGCGATCGGCGCGTAGATCTCCAGCGTCTCCTCGGCGATTTTGTGCTGGCGGTCAGGCTGAAGGTGCTCGAGAGTCCGCATATTGTGTAGGCGGTCGGCCAGCTTGATGAGCACCACCCGGATGTCATCCACCATCGCGAGCATCATCTTGCGCAGGTTTTCCGCCTGCTGCTCCTCGCGGGTGGCGAAATCAATTTTGCTGATCTTGGTGACGCCCTCGACGATGTGCGCGACCTGCTCGCCAAATTCTTTGCGGATGTCGGCAATCGTGACGGATGTGTCTTCAACCGAATCGTGCAGTAGGCCGGCGGCGACCGCCACCGGGTCCATTTTCATTTCTGCGAGAACCAGCGCGACTTCGAGCGGATGAACCAGGTAAGGTTCCCCGGAAGCGCGGGTCTGCCCATCATGGTGCTTCAGGGAGTAGTCGTAGGCTTTCTTGACGATGGTGAGATCGTCTTGCGGACGGCTCTCCTGCATGCGCTTCATCAAGTCGCGAAACTTGGTCAGCGTAAGGGCCGTCGTTGCAATCTGTTGGCGCAAGCTCGCCATGATGGATTATACCCGCCAGGGAAGAGGGCTCCGCAGTAGGCGGTTGGGACGCTACTTTAATTATAAACGCCAATTGCAGCCGCTTCCGCTTGGACAGTCGTCGAGCGGTCGATTCATCCGAATATGACCACAGTAATTTGTCCGCCCGAACGGCGCGCCCTAGGCTCAATTGAGCGTTCCCCGAGGTGAGCCATGGTGCAACTTTCTGACCGCAACTGCTCGAAGGCGGCATTCCTGCTCGTGATCGCCGCCATAGCTCTCGCGGGAACATGTGCGTCGCAGAACACTCCGCCGGTCACCTCCGGCGAACAGATTCCCGTTCCCGGGCACGCAGTCCCGGCGGATTACGGGCAGCTTTCCGAACACAACCAGGAGTGGGTCATGACTCAACCTCCGCAAGTCCAGGCCGAGTTCCTGCTCGGAGCAGCCATCAATCACGACCAGGGCGCCACCGACATGATCAACAAGATGGTCGATGACTGGCATGGCAAGCTGCACTTCACCAACAAAATTGATGACCTGCAGCTGACGGCGCTTTACTCCAATGACCTGCGAGTAAGAGCGGCGGCCATCGAAATCAACCTCGCCGTCTACAAACTCTCAAAAACGGATGCGGCCGCTGATCACCTGATGGCGGAGGCAGAGAAGTCTCCAAGCTGGCGTCCCTTTGCCATGTGGGAGCTAGGCATGTTGGCCAATCGCGGCGTTGAACTGGAGAGGATCCACGAATTTCTTCGCGGCTACCTCCACGACCCCAACGAGAAGACGCGGCACTGGACCGTCGAGGGCATTGCGCATCTGGGCACCGACGACACGATCAAAGACTTTTTGGACGTCTTCCGCAATGATCCTTCCCTGGAAGTGCGTGAGCGCGCCGGATGCAGCCTCGCTAAGTCTGGCATGCTGACCCGCGAGCAGCGCATGCTGGCCGTACCTGAGCTGATCGATCTGGCCTATGATCCGTCGCTCGACAGCACCACGCGCTCCTGGGTTTATCAGGCATTGCGGGAGATCACCAACGAGCACCTGGGGAACGATCCCGCCACATGGAAGAACTGGTTCGCCACCGAAGGCACCAAACGCCGCCAGGAATTCAAACTGGGCGAACACTGGTCTGTTCTGGGGAATAACTAAGACGCGTCTTCCACCCGGATTTTTCTCCGATTTCACGTTGATCGAAGGTTTCAAATCTGTTCACGTTTGTTGGGACGCTTCGCAAACTGATAGAGTGACAGTCTCTCTGTCATGATTTCCCGAATTCTCGTCAGCGGTGTTTCCGGCCCGATCGGGGCTGCCCTTGTTCCTTCCCTCGACACGCTTGGATATAAGGTCGTCCGCCTGGTGCGTGGCTCAGCTACGAACGATGGCCAAATCCACTGGGATCCAGCTCGACCTGTTTCTCCCGAATCAGTTTCCGGCTTCGATGCCGTCATCCACCTCGCCGGTGAAAGCATCGTGGGGCGCTGGACCGTCGCTAAGAAGCAAGTGATTCGTGACAGCCGCGTCATGGGTACCAGTCATCTCGCGGCGGCCTTGGCGAAGGCGCATCACAAGCCGCTGGTTTTCCTATGCAGTTCCGCTATTGGTTACTATGGCGACCGCGGCGACGAAGTGCTGAACGAGCAAAGCGCTCCCGGCAGCGGATTTCTTCCGGAAGTGTGCCGCGAATGGGAAGCCGCAACCCGACCGGCTGTCGATGCCGGCATCCGCACCATTAGGATGCGAACCGGCGTAGTGCTCAGCGCGAAAGGCGGCGCATTGGGAAAAATGCTCACGCCTTTCAAAATGGGCGTAGGCGGACGCATCGGCGACGGCCGCCAATGGATGAGTTGGATTGCTGTCGGAGACATGGTGGGAGCCATGCATCACATGTTGAAGACCGATCTTGTCCAAGGCCCGGTGAACATGGTTGCTCCCAAACCCGTGACCAATGAGGAATTCACGCGGGTCCTGGCGAGTGTGTTGTCCCGTCCTGCGATTTTTCCCGTCCCGGCCCTTGCCGTGAAGTTGGCCTTCGGCGAAATGGGAGAGACTGTCTTGCTTGGAAGTCAGCGGGTCGAGCCCGGCCAATTGATCACCAGCGGATACCCCTTCCGCTTCCCGACGCTGCGGTCAGCTCTCCAATCCCTGGGTCTTTAAGTGGCAAGAGCCATGTAGGGACAGCCGCCCCGGCTGTCCAGCGGGCCCAGGTGTATCGGGCCGCAGCGCTTTTGAGCCCTTTGTAGGGCAAGAGCCTGAAACTTTTCTCCCATCAGGCGACTCCAATCCAGCAGGTTCATGGTTTCGTACTGAAGATGGAGACATCATGCAATCTTCCACTCACCTCTTCCTTGTTCTGTTGGGATCACTGCTAGGTGTCACAGCCTGCAACGCAAAAGCAAATCCTGCCGCAGCGGCTGTACCGGCGCCGGCTGTCGATGCTCCACGTGCGTCCAGCGCGGGTCAGCAGACAGCTGTGCTTTCCGGAGGATGCTTTTGGGGCGTGCAAGCCGTATTCCAGCACGTTAAGGGAGTAATCACCGCGACCTCCGGCTACTCCGGCGGAAAGGCTAAGACTGCCGAATATGAGCTGGTGAGCACCGGCGACACCGGGCACGCCGAATCGGTGCAGGTCGTCTACGATCCCTCGCAGATCACCTACGGAGAATTGCTGCGCGTGTTCTTCTCAGTTGCGCACGATCCTACCCAACTGAACCGTCAAGGCCCCGATGAAGGCACTCAATACAGATCGTCGATCTTTTATGCGAACGATGAACAGAAGCGCATCGCGCAGGCCTACATCACGCAACTCGATCAAGCGAAGGTATTTTCCAGCCCGATCGTAACGCAGGTTGTTCCGCTCGAAGGCTTCTATCCGGCCGAGGCCTATCACCAGAATTATGCCGCTCTGCATCCCAATCAGCCGTACATCGTTTTCAACGACGCTCCAAAAGTGGCGCACTTACGCCAGTTGTTTCCCGATATCTACATGGGGAAGTGAGAGTCGAGGATGGATCATTGGTCGTGCCAGTGGAAGAGCTTATGGGTGATCTTCCATTCGCCGTTACACTTGAGCAAGGTAAACACATCAGAAGCTCGAGCATTGGCCCCCGCCAGCTTGCCGGACCAGTGTTGAACTTCGAGATGAACGACAGCGATGCTCTCAATGATCTCGATGCGAGCGAAGCGAGGATTGATATTCGGGGCCGGGCCGTTTGCGGTGACCCATTGGAACACATGTTCTACCGAGCCGCTATATTCAACTCCTTGACAGTAGCCAGAGATGGTTGCCGAAGGATGAAAAGCAGGACGCATGAGTTCGCCGTCGCCTGCGCGGGCGCCGGCAATGTAGCAATGCATGGTGCGGGTGATGGCATCATGTTCGGCAAGATAGGCGTTGGCGGCGGGTTTGAGTTGAGGAAGGCTCTCTGCCTCATCGCTTAAGGTTTCGCCGGGACACCTGGTGCGTAACCGGCTCCAAGCCTCTATCTCGTGTCGGTACGCGAAAACTGTGTCCTGCTTTTCGTGTTCGCGACGGTGGACGGGCAGTCCTTCGCTTGCTTCCCAACGCCGCACGGTGCGTTCGCTGCGGTCCAGGTAGGCGGCGATCTGCTTCCAGGACTCCAAAGTTCTTTGTGGAGTGTTCCGCTCAGGCATCCCCAAATCCCCCGCGGAAGATTACGCCGAAAGACTATACACCAGAAACTGCCCCGCCCCCATCTCAGGCGTGCCAGTGAAACGCCTTCTGGATGATTTTCCACCCACCCGGCATTTTGAGCAGGGTGAACAGATCGGACATACGGACGTCCGAACCCGCCAGGTTTCCGGACCAGCCAGCGACCTCAAGACGAACCACGGCAATCGAGTCGAGTATGTCCACACTCACTACACGAGGCTCGATCTTGGGAGCCGGACCGTTCTTGTCGATCCAGTCAAAAAGGAACTTCGTTCCAGTGGCGAGTTGTTCCCCTGCATAGCCGAAGAATGATGCGTCAGGATGGAAGGCAGGACGCATCAGCTCGCTCTTGCCTTGCTTGCTTCCATCAATGTACATCTGCATGGTCTTGACGATTCCGTCGTACTCGGTGAGATATTCGCTCTTGGTCATGGGCGAGACGATAGGGGCGTGGAATGCAGGGCGTCAACAGCCAAACGCGGCCAAAGTCGGACGCTGCCCTGAAACTGATTCGGGACGGAGTCAAGGAGTACGGATCGTAGCGCTAGCGCACGTTTACAGAATCGTGAGTCTCAGCAGGGACGTACTTCACCGCCGCCGTGCGTTCCAGCTTGTCCCAGGCGAACTTGCGACCTTCCAGCGCGCGCTTCAGCGTCTTGAACAGCACGATCGAAAATAGCTGCCGGTAGGCGAACCGCTGGAGCCAGACCTGGCTGAGTAACCAGGGATCTTCCTTGTCATCGGGGCGACGGCGCTCAAGTGCGAAAGCAATCGCCGAGGCAAAGAAATCAATCACCAGGAACGCAAAGAAGAAGAGCACGAGTTTGTGGAAGCTGGCTGGATCGGTGGAATCCGGGTGGAAGTGTTTCTGGATGAAGTACCAGATGGTACCGACTGCGAACATGATATCGATGAGCGGCGACACCAGCGGCAAAAGAATCTGAAAGATGACGATATTAGGCAGTGCGACCCAGCCCAGCGCACCCTTGCGCGCGAAGACACCGCGATGCTTATACACGGCCTGCAGAATCCCGAACGACCAGCGGAACCGCTGGCGCATCAGGCCATTCGCATTCGTCGGTGCTTCCGTGTAAGCAAGCGCCATGTCTTCGTATTCGACGCGATAACCCCGCCGCAGCAACGCCATCGTCAGGTCGGCGTCTTCGGCGACTGTGTCAATGTGATAGCCGCCGGCCTCGCGCACGGCAGACACACGCCACGCTCCAATTGCTCCGGGCACGACGCTGACCGCTCCCAGGACGTCCAGCGCGCGTCGTTCGAAGTTCTGGCTGGTGATGTATTCCAGAGCTTGCCACCGCGTCCAGACGTTGACTCGGTTGCCTACCTTGGCATTCCCCGCGATCGCTCCAACTTTCGGATTGATGAAGTGGGGAACCAGTCTAGAGATTGCATCAGGAGCGATGATCGTATCGGCGTCGATACCCACAAAAAGCTCTGCGTCACCAATGTGCTCGATGCCGTAATTCAGGGCCTCGGCCTTCCCGGAATTCCGCTTGCCGAGAATCAGGACCTTGCCCGATGCTGCCTCTTCTTTGAAGGCATTGCGTGCCACCTCCAAAGTCCGATCCTTCGAGCCATCGTCAATCACAATCACGCGCAGGTTCGGGTAATTCGAATTCAGGGCCGCGCGCACGGTGCGCTCAATGACCTTCTCCTCGTTGTACGCGGGAATCAGCACCGCGACCTTCGGCTTGTAAGACGCGACCTGAGCCGGCTTGCCGAATATCTTTTCGTGTACCCGGTCGTACACTGCCGCCGCTCCTATGAAGATCAGCCGCCCCGTCATCAGCAGGTCGCCGACCAGAAATATCCACGTAATGCTGACAACACCGAAATCGAACAGCCAGAAGCCCAGCCGGTCCAGCCGCGCCGCCCATCGCTCGCCACGAGGTAGCGGGGCCATTACAGCGGCCTTCTGCATGTTCAGTAATTCATATACCGGGGCGATCTCGTACCCTCGGGCGCGCACACCGTCAATGATCATGGGCAGAGCGCGCACCGTCTCAGAGCGATCGCCGCCGCCATCGTGCAGCAGCACAATATTGCCGCAGCGCAAGTTTTCCACTTGGCAAGGCGGGAGGTGCGAAAGCACGTAATCAGTGATCTGCTCGGCGGTATGGCGCGGGTTCCCGCTCCAGTCGTTGGGATCGATCCGGTTGCCCACCGTGATATAGCCCATTTCCTGTGGAATCTCGAGCGGACGAACCTGGTCGGCCGTGTCCGGTTCTTCGTCGATGGCGTATGGAGGCCGCATCAGTGTGGTCCGCACTCCCAGCACGCTCGCGAACAGCCGCTCCGTGAGATTCAGTTCCGCCTTGATTAGCGGAGTCGACATGTTAGTCACGTCAGGATGGGTGAAGGTATGATTCCCGATCGTGCTGCCCTCGTCTCTAATCCGCTTTGCCAGACCGGAGAACTTGTCGGCCTGAATTCCAATCAGGAAGAACGTCGCGGTTGCATGTTTGGCCTTGAGAACGTCGAGAATCTTCGGAGTCCACTCCGGATCGGGGCCGTCATCGAATGTGATCACGACCTTGTTGGGCGAGTAGCCGTATCGCGCGACTCGATACGGCTCTGGCAAGGTCTGGAAGACTTCGTCGTCAATCATTTTACTGTTCGCGTCCACGCTGATGTCGCGCGTGCCGTGAGCGGGCTTATCTTCAATGCGAAGAATCTCCCCCTGGCCTTCCATGTCGACCTCGGCGCCCGGGGGGACGTCACGCAGTTTGTCGGGTGCCCCGGTGTCTCCCGGCATATCCCATACTCGCCACAGCGAACGGTCCTCGCTGCCCAATCGCCACAGCGCGAATGTTCTGATGCCCATCGATTGCGCGGCTCGCATCTGGTTTAATGCCGTCACCGCGTCGACGAACCAGATATCGTGGCGCAGGTTGCGTTCGTCGAGATAGCTGAAGTGAGGATTCATCGCGTCGTCATCGAAATTGACGTCCTCATCAGAATCCCGCGCGGCCAGCCAGGCATCCTGCACGCTAACCGTGCTGTCGTGAATCTCAGGCGGCAATGTCCCCTTTTTCGGCTTCTTCACCCAGTCATAACCGTAGTTCGCGATCGCACAGATGACTTTTTCCTTCGGAATCACCCCAGTTGCGTATTTCAGGTTCTGTTCGAACCAGTCCTGCGAGGCCACAGGTCCGGAAGCCGCTCCCGGATAATGTTCGTCGTAGTTCATCAGAACGACACCGTCCGCTGCAGCCGCAATTCAGGCCGCGCGCGTGAAGATCTCCTGACAGGTCTCTCAGCAAAGCGACGTAGCCCGCCTGGCCGCTGGCGGGGAAAGCTTCGAAATCAATCATCAATCCCCGGAAGTGCCCCGATGATAGAAACTGTCCCACTTGCTTCCGGAAAAGCGTCCGCGAATCCGGATTGTTCAGGAATTCCGACACATCCACCCAGTTCGCGCCGTCGGAATTGTTCACCATCGGGAAGACTTCCGCGCTGGCATTATCCGTCTTCAAGAACGGCATGACCTGATCGTCGACCGGCAGTACCCTGTCGCCTTGCACTACATCGAAATACTTATTGGTCTGCTCGTCGACTCCTTGCACCCTCCCGTCTGGGGTGAAGACATGCAGCCAGTCGGGAAACAGCATATCGATCTGGTGAGCGTAAGAACGAAGGGAGGAAAAACTGGCAGCATCCCAGGGCACGTAAAACGCGGCACGGATTCCTTCTTCCTGATTCAGCTTGACCTGCGAGGCGGCCAGCTTGGTTTTGCGGTGGGACCGGGCAACTGCCTTCTTCGCGCGTTCTTTGGCTTTCTCTTTTTCCGTTTCCTTCAGAGCCTTTAAGGGACGCTTCTGCGGGAAAAACAGAAGTTCGGGCAGGGGTTCGTCGCGCAGGGCGCTATAGACGAAGAAAATGAGAAGAGCGGAAACCAGGACAGCCGTGACGTCAAAGAGACGGCGCAGCCGTTTCCAGCGGGCGCGGCGCGGATCATAAAAGACAGGTTCAGCCATGAGGGACGGTTTTCATCGTATGCCGCTGCAGGCACACGGTCAATTCTCGGAAAGGCAGGGTGAGTAGCTGCTCAGAGTCATAAGATGCAGTTTCCCTCCGCCGGGGTAGCCCGACGCGCTATGATTCGCAGCGGGACGCTGATGCGCGAAATGATTAGGAAGCACGCGCGGTTCTTCCTCGGGATCACGCTGGTGGGCTTGGCTTTCCGTTGCTTCCTGATTTTCCGTGCTCCGGGCGTGGTCGATGACTCCCGATTGTACGCCGACATCGCCAATAACTGGCTGCAGCACGGCACCTACGGGATCACGAATTCGGGCACGATTATGCCGACGCTCTCCCGTCTGCCCGGTTATCCCGGATTCCTGGCCGCGATCTTCCGTCTGTTCGGCAGCGACAATTTCCGAGCTGTCCTGCTCGTGCAGGTGCTTTTCGATCTGGCGACCTGTTTCCTCATTGCCGACATGGCTCTTCGCCTGTTTTCCGGCCGTGCGGCGAAAACCGCGTTCCTGCTCGCCGCGGTGTGCCCCTTTCTTGCGAACTATGCCGCCGCTGCCCTCACCGAGACGCTCGAGATATTCTTCACCGCCCTAGCGCTCGATCTCGCGCTCCGTGGTCTGAATATTGGAGGAGCATCTGCCAGGCCACGCCTGGCGTGGCTCGGTTGCGGATTAGCCGTCGGAGGCGCCATCCTGCTCAGACCCGACGGCGGCATTTTGCTCGCGTCTATCGGTGGATATCTCTTGTGGCTGCTGCTGAAGGCCCTGCGTCGAGCGACGAACTCCACGAAGTGGGGACTTACGCCTTCCCGAATCATTCTGGCTGGCGTGCTCGTAGCGAGCGGGGCTCTCGCCCCTTTGACTCCGTGGACGCTAAGGAACCTCCACACGCTTCACCGTTTTCAGCCTCTTGCACCGCGTTATGCCAACGATTCCGACGAATCGGTGATGCCGGGCTTTAACCGCTGGGTAAAAACATGGATGGCCGATTACGTTTCAGTGCAGGAAATCTACTGGCCGGTCCCCGGCTCTGACATCGATTTCAGCCGGCTCCCACATCGCGCCTTCGATTCTCCCGAGCAACGGAAGCAGACCGCCGACATCTTCTCCGAGTACAACACGAGCCACGACGTGGCTCCGGAAATCGACGCCCGTTTTGCCGTGCTGGCAGAGGAACGCATCCACGCTGCTCCGCTGCGTTACTATGTGTGGCTCCCAGTGCTTCGCATCGCCGATATGTGGCTGCGCCCCCGAACCGAAATGTTTCCATCCGACCCCCGCTGGTGGGAATTCAATGACGACCATCGCTGGCTCGCACTCAGCCTAGCCTTTGGCGTGATCAACCTCGCCTACATGCTGATGGGTGTGGCCGGATTCGTGCGCGGCCGCGCAACGTTTGGGATCGGAATGCTTCTCGTGTTTGTCGCGCTGCGCTCTCTGTTTCTCGGAAGCCTCGAAAATCCCGAGCCTCGCTACACGCTGGAGTGCTTCCCCGCGGTGATCGTTGCGGCGTCGGCCTTGTTTCAACGGACGTGAATCGCTGAGCCGTCGAACATTCTCGCGTCAATGTTAGTCAACTTGTGTCTAACTTAGTTTGTTATTCAGTTATGTAT
>QIAL01000225.1:0-3654 GCA_003225535.1 Acidobacteriota bacterium
TGGCATTTGCCGATCCCGCCGCGTGTCACCGATGCCATGGATCAGGCGCAGAAGTGGGCGATCGCGGCCACGCGCCAAGCTCTAGAAGATTACGGCTACCCCAAGCGGCCGCTCGACTCGGATCGAGTGGCTGTAATCCTGGGCAACGCCATGGCAGGTGAAAGACATTATCAGACCGCGCTGCGGCTGAATTTTCCGGAGTATGCGCACGAGCTCGCGGAAAGCGAGAGCTTCGCGGCCCTTCCGGTGGCTGTGCGCGCGGACATTACCCGCGAGTTGCACGACCGTATTGGCAAGCGCCTGCCTGAAGTCACAGAAGACACCATGCCCGGCGAGTTGGCCAACTGCATTGCTGGCCGCATCGCGAATATCTACAACTTCCATGGTCCCAACTACGTTTGTGACGCGGCTTGTGCGTCCGCGATGGCAGCTATGACTGCAGCGGTCGAGGGACTGATAGAGAACAATTTTGACGCGGTCATCACCGGCGGAATCGATCGCAACATGGGAGCCCAAACCTTCGTCAAGTTCTGCAAGATCGGTGCGCTGTCTGCAACCGGAACTCGTCCATACGCGGATGGTGCGGATGGTTTTGTCATGGGCGAAGGCTCTGCGATCTTCCTGATGAAACGACTGGCGGATGCCGAGCGTGACGGAGACAAAATTTACGCCGTGGTCCGCGGCATCGGGGCGTCAAGCGACGGCAAAGGAAAAGGGATCACCGCGCCGAACCCGGTTGGTCAGAAGTTTTGCCTCGAGCGCGCATGGCAAAACGCAGGCTTATCGCCCGCCACCGCCACGCTGATTGAGGGCCACGGTACATCGACTCGAGTGGGTGATGTGGTTGAGGCTCAGTGCATGGCGAATCTGCTCAGTAGTCAGAGTCTTCCGCCACACTCGGTAGCGCTGGGTTCGGTCAAGTCGAACATCGGGCACCTCAAAGGAGCAGCGGGCGCGGCCGGTGTGCTGAAAACCGCACTGGCCCTGCGAGACAAGGTGTTGCCGCCCAGCGTGAATTGCGAACATCCCAGTCCGGATATTGACTTCGCGCACTCCCCGCTCTACGTCAATACCGAACTGAAACCCTGGACCGTCCCACCCGACGTTCCGCGGCGCGCTGGCGCAAGCGCCTTCGGTTTTGGCGGCACAAATTTCCACATCGTGCTCGAAGAGCACCTTCCCGGAAGGCTGACCGGAAATGGAAAGCGATCGGTCTCCGTCGGCACGCTCCCACTTACTGCGATCAATGAGGTTGTCATGAACGCGAAAGAAGTTCCTCCTGTTTCTATGTCCACTCCTTTGTCTGTCTGCAAGCAGCCGCTGCGCGGTGCGCTCGTGATTGGCGCCGCTTCGGGTTCGGTGCTGGTCGAGCGTCTGCGCGCCGTAATGAAGAATGCTCAAGCTGGCATCACGCCTATACCGGCGGCACCTGCTGAGGCGGATCTGCGGGCTTCCGAACGTCTGGCGATTGATTACGCCGATGCCGCGGACTTGGCCGACAAGGCAGCCAAAGCACTGAAGGCGCTGGCAGTTAACCAGGCGGTCGTGTGGAAAGCACTGCGCGCGCAAGGCATCTTCCGTGGTCAAGGACCAGTTCCCAAGGTGGCATTCCTCTATACGGGCCAAGGGTCGCAATACGTGAACATGCTTCGGACGCTGCGCGACATCGAACCCATTGTGGCCCAGACTTTCGCCGAGGCCGATCGAGTGATGATCCCCCTGTTGGGCAAGCCACTCACTGACTTTGTTTTTGTTGACCAGGCCGATCCCAACGCCGTCGCCAAGTGCGACGAAGATTTGCGGCAGACAGCGATTACTCAGCCAGCCGTCCTCGCCATTGATCTCGCACTGACACGGTTGCTGGCTGCTTACGGCGTCCGGCCCGACATGACGATGGGACACAGCTTGGGTGAGTACGGAGCACTGGTCGCCTCCGGAGCCCTTCCCTTTGAGGATGCGCTGGAGGCTGTAAGCGCCCGCGGGCGCGGGATGACGCAAGTCGCAGTAGCCGACAAAGGCCGGATGGCAGCGGTTTTTGCGCCGCTGAATGAGATCGAACGAATCCTGAAGACGGTCAAAGGCTATGTAGTAATCGCCAACATCAATAGCGAACATCAGGCAGTGATTGGGGGTGCAAGCGACGCCGTCACGCAAGCCATGGAGGTTCTCAGGAACTCTGGTTACGACGCTGCGGAGCTACCGGTCAGTCATGCTTTTCACACTTCGATCGTCGCGCCAGCTAGTGAACCGTTGCGGAAAGAACTTGAGCGTCTGCATCTGGAATCACCACGCCTGCCCATCGTTGCAAACGTAAACGGTGAGTTCTATCCCACCGGGTCGCGTGTCGTGCCGCAGATGTTGGATATTCTCGCCAAGCAGGTGGCCTCTCCCGTGCAATTCATTAAAGGCCTGCGCACTCTGTATGACGCCGGCGCACGCGTGTTCGTGGAAGTTGGGCCGAAAAAGGCGCTGCAGGGTTTCGCCGAGGATGTTCTTGGCGATCGCGGCGATGTGGTTTCGCTCTTTACCAATCATCCGAAGATTGGCGACATCGCATCGTTCAATCAGGCACTTTGCGGCCTTTATGCAGCGGGCTTGGGCCGTGGGACGGTTCCAGCCCCGGCGCAGAAAGCAGAAGCATCGAATCTGGTTAAACCGACACCGTCCGAGTCGCACAAGTTCATCGCTAAGCCTTCCGCACCTATCACTCGACCGGAGGCGCGAACGGCGGGCGACCATTTCGCTGAACTTGGCCACCTCATGGCCGAGGTCCTTGAGCGCGCTCGCAAGATTCAAGGCGAACCAGACCATCGTCCGGCGAACCAGTCGGTCGTCATTACAGGTGCTGCTCTGGGTCTGCCGGGTACCGAGCGCATCTTTGATGATGCGAACCTCGCTCGCATTCTGCGCGGCGATCAATTCATCGATCTCATCCCGACTCGTTTACGCAAAGCTATGCTCGACAAGCACATCACACGCCTGATGAAGAGCGACAATGGTGAGCCTACATTTGAAACTATCAACAATGTCGCCGATGTCATCAAGCTGGCGGGACGGGGAGGCGCATTCGACCTGGAAAGTGAATTCGGCGTTTCCGCCGACCGCAAAGCGGCTCTTGATCGCGCCACCCAACTGGCGATTGCCGTGGGCATCGATGCCTTACACGATGCCGGTATTCCGCTGGTCATGCGTTACAAGACGACGAGCAAGGGTTCGCAGTTGCCGGATCGATGGGGCCTCCCAGACGATTTGCGCGACGAGACCGGCGTGATTTTCGCGTCTGCTTTTCCAGGCTGCGACTCGTTCGCGGACGAAATGTCGCGCTACTACGCGGATCAATCCCGCCGCGAGCAGTTGGGGATGCTGGAAACCCTGCTTGCTCGGGCCGCGAAGTCGAACGGCGATTCCATCCTTGAACATGAAATCGAGCGCCGTACGGAAGACTTGCGAGACGCTATTGAGAAGGAACCCTATGTCTTCGACCGGCGCTTCCTGCTCAGAACGCTGGCGATGGGCCATTCGCAGTTCGCCGAACTCATCGGGGCCCGCGGTCCGAACACCCAAATCAACTCGGCCTGCGCAAGCACCACGCAAGCAGTGGCGCTTGCGCAAGACTGGATCCACGCCGGACGGTGCCGCCGCGTAATCATTGTT
>QIAL01000225.1:3685-20112 GCA_003225535.1 Acidobacteriota bacterium
CGAGTTGGTTGAAGAAGCTGCCACCCCCTTTGACCGCCGCCGGCATGGCTTGATCGTCGGTATGGGAGCTGCGGGCCTGGTAGTCGAATGTGCAGACGCGGCCCGCGAACGCGGAATGCAACCGATCTGCGAAGTATTGAGCACCGCTACGGCCAACAGTGCCTTCCACGGAACTCGCCTCGACGTACAGCATATCGGTCAGGTGATGGAAGACCTGATTGCACACGCCGAAACTCACAGTGGTATTTCGCGTCAGCAGATCGCGCCACACACCGTATTTGTTTCTCACGAAACCTATACCCCTGCGCGCGGGGGCAGCGCCTCGGCTGAGATTCACGCGTTACGTCGCGTGTTCGGAGATGCAGCTGATCAGATAGTGATCGCCAACACCAAGGGTATGACTGGTCACGCGATGGGGACTGGAATCGAAGATGTCGTTGCGGTGAAGGCGCTGGAAACTGGCATTGTGCCGCCCGTCGCCAACTTTAAGGAGATCGATCCCGAGCTAGGCACCTTGAATCTGTCCAAGGGCGGTGCGTATCCCATCGAGTACGCCATACGTCTCGGCGCGGGTTTCGGTTCGCAAATCAGCATGACGCTGCTGCGTTGGGTGGCCACCAACGACGGCATCCGTCGCCGCCCGAATGCGTTGGGCTACGCCTATCGTGTTGTCGACGAGGACTGTTGGAAGAATTGGCTGAGCCGAGTCGCCAAGTATCCCACGGCGGAACTGGAAGTCGTCCATCGCACGCTGCGGATACGTGATCAGGGGTCTGCAGCGCGGGTGGTAGAAGTTGTTCAGAAATCTAACGAAGTCCTCCGCCCCACGCCTGCGAAGCCGCCAGTTCCCGTGAACGACGAATCGCGGGTGGCCGCGCCGAGCCCGATCGTCGAGTCGCGACTGCAGGTGCAAACGCCTCCACCCGCGGCTCCGCAAGTCGATTCGGTAAAGGAGAGAGTATTGGCTCTGGTTGCTGAGAAGACAGGCTATCCGGTGGACATGCTCGATCTGGATCTCGATCTCGAAGCGGACCTGGGTGTCGACACGGTAAAGCAGGCGGAAGTGATGGCCACGATCCGTGAAGCGTACGGCATCGCCCGTGATGACAAAATCAAGCTGCGCGATTTTCCAACCCTCGCCCATGTGATCCGATTCGTGTACGAGAAGCGGCCGGAACTTCGAACTGCGCAAGCCGAGCCAATGCCGGTTGCAGCGCCAGAAGTCCCAAGGCTGAAAGTCGCGGAGAGTCACGAAGCCCAAGTCATACTGGCGGTGGCCGCGGAAATCTCGGCCAACAACGGCGATCCCGTGAAGGAACGGATCCTGGCGCTAATGGTAGAGAAGACTGGATACCCGCAAGACATGTTGGACCTGGACCTCGACCTGGAGGCCGACCTCGGCGTCGACACCGTCAAGCAAGCGGAGATGTTCGCGGCGATCCGGGAGATCTACAACATTCCCCGCGACGAGAACCGCAAACTGCGCGACTATCCCACGCTGGCCCACGTGATTCGATTCGTGTATGAGAGGCGGCCAGACTTGGGCGGCGCGACTGCGGGGGGGCCGGTTTCACCGTTGCCGATCTCAATCACGCCGATCACCCCCGAGGTGCTCGCTCCTGCTCCCGCATCACTCCTGACGCAAGCCGATTCCGAAGATCCCATCAAGAAGATGGTTCTCCAGATCGTGGCTGAAAAGACCGGATATCCGGAAGACATGTTGGATCTGGATCTCGACCTGGAAGCAGATCTAGGTGTCGATACCGTGAAACAGGCGGAGATGTTTGCCGCCGTGCGAGCCGCATATAACATTCCACGCGACGAAAACATGAAGCTGCGCGATTTTCCAACCCTGGCGCATGTGATCAAGTTTGCGCACGACCGGTCCGCGCGGCCGAGGGCCTCGGTGCCTTCCGCGAAACCAGCCCAAGAGGAACTGAGACCAGCGGCTCCTGCAGCCTCGGTTTCGCCCCAGCCTGTGCGACCCGCACTCGCCAGTTTCGATGCCTCCAATAGCATTCCACGACGCGTGCCGGTGGCCACCCTACGTCCTCCACTCACCGTCTGTAAAGCAACCGGAGTGAAGCTTGATCGCAACAGCCGCGTGGTACTCATGCCCGACAAGGGCGGCGTGGGCAAAGCCCTAACGGGACGCCTCCGTGCAATGGGAGTCGAAGTACTATGCATTGAAGGCACTCCAGATGCCGACACCCTGACCGGCGTTTTAAAAGCCTGGACCACAACTGGAGCAGTGAACGGAGTCTTCTGGCTGCCCGCGCTCGACACCGAAGGCAACCTCCGCAAACTGAACTCGACTGCCTGGCGCGAAGCCGTGCGGGTCCGAGTGAAGTTGCTGTACACCACGATGCAGGCCTTGTATGAGGATGTAGGCCGCCCGGGCACATTCCTCGTGACGGCGACGACACTCGGCGGACATCACGGGTATGACGATGCTGGAGCAGTAACTCCCCTTGGCGGTGCTGTAACCGGTTTCGCCAAGACCTACAAACGGGAACGGGCGGAATCCCTCGTAAAGGCGGTCGATTTTGAAGCTAACCGCAACCCGAACGAAGTTGCCGAACTTCTGATCGCCGAAACGTTGCACGATCCAGGAGCGGTGGAAATCGGATACACAAACGGCCAGCGCTGGACCGTCGGCTTGGGGGAGCAACCAGCCATCGATGGACAACCCGGCATGGTGCTCGACAAGAACAGCGTCTTCGTTATTACTGGCGCGGCAGGAAGCATTGTGTCCACCATCACGGCTGATCTGGCCACTGCATCCGGCGGCACTTTCTACCTGCTCGATCTCGTGCCGAAGCCCGATCCGGACAATCCTGATCTCAAGCGCTTCGTGAACGACCGAGAAAACCTCAAACGCGACCTGTTTGCGCGCATCCAGAATCGCGGCGAACGGGCCACTCCAGCTCTTGTCGAAAAAGAACTCGCAAATCTGGAGAGGGCTCAAGCTGCCCAGAGCGCCATCGACTCGGTGCGCGCGGCTGGCGGCACTCCACATTATTTCAGTGTCAACCTGGCAGATGCGGAGGCAGTCGCTAAGGTGATCGATCAGGTGTGTCGGAACGATGGCCGCATCGACGTGCTGCTGCATGCCGCTGGCGTAGAGCGAAGTCACTCCCTGCAAGATAAGGATCCTCGAGAATTTGACCTGGTGTTCGACGTCAAGAGCGACGGATTCTTCAATCTGCTGCATGCCATTGGCGACATTCCCCTCGGTGCGACGGTGGTGTTCAGTTCGATTGCAGGCCGCTTCGGCAACGCCGGGCAGACCGATTACAGTTCGGCGAATGATCTGCTGTGCAAGATCACGTCGAGTTTCCGTACCACCCGTCCCGCGACGCGCGGCATCGCGATCGATTGGACAGCGTGGGGCGGAATTGGCATGGCCACGCGCGGCTCGATCCCGAAGGTCATGGAACTCGCTGGAATCGATATGCTGCCGCCGGAAGCCGGCATTCCGCTGATTCGTCGCGAACTCACCGCTGGTGCGACGCGCGGCGAGATTGTGATCGGCCAGCGCCTTGGCGTATTGCTGAATGAATGGGATGCGACTGGTGGGTTCGATACTTTGCCTGCTGAAGCAGGAAAGCAATTATCAGTCACGGGACCCATGGTGGGAAAAGTCGCTTCCATAAGTCATGACGGCTACGCGGTCGAGACGATGCTCGACCCACCTTCTCAACCTTTCCTTCACGATCATCAGATTGACGGTACCCCAGTTCTGCCCGGCGTAATGGGTATCGAGGCATTTGCTGAAGCCGCTCTGTGCTTCCTTCCCGGATGGCGGGTCGAGGCGATCGAAGACGTAAGCTTCCTTGCGCCGTTCAAGTTCTACAGAAGCGAACCGCGCGTTGTTCGAATCGAGACACAGATTCATCCACAAGCCGATCGGTTGGTGGCAGATTGCAGGCTGATTGGCTACCGCTCTCTACCAAACTCAAATGAGCCTCAAGCAACGACGCATTTCACGGCGTGTGTGCGGCTCACGAAACAAGCCGTCCAGACGCCAGCTGCGAGGGCAGTTGTCGCACCGGCTGGGACCTGCATCGAAGCGGCTGATATCTATCGACTCTACTTCCATGGGCCTGCGTACCAGGTGGTGGAGAAGGCATGGTGCGATGGAAAGCGCATGATTGGTTTGCTGGCAAAAGGTTTGCCTCCCAATCATCATCCGTCACAGTTAGACACTATAGTGGCGCCACGACTGATTGAGCTTTGCTTCCAAACGGCCGGCGTCTGGCAGCTCGGCATACAGGGTCGAATGGGGTTGCCACAACACGTTCGCCAATTCTCCTTGTTCCGATCCCCGGACTTGGCCGATGGCCGGTTGTACGCCGTGGTCACTCCTGACGAGGTTCGTGGAAGTTTCGACGCTGAAGTTCTGGACGAAAAAGGGAACTGCTACCTGCGTCTCAGCAGTTACCAGACAGTAGATCTCTCCGATGCGATTGACAAAGGAGATCTGAAGAATCTACAGGCCATCATGTCTGGAGAGAGCGTTCTGGTGGCTTAGCGCGCGTCTCAACAAGACCACGATTGTTCACGAAGGCGCTTATGCAGGACGAATTCCAACGCGTTGCCATTATCAATCGCGGCGAAGCCGCCATGCGCTTCATCCACGCGGCGCGGGAGTTCCGGGACGAGCACGGCGTGCCGTTGCGCACCATCGCGCTGTTCACAGATCCCGACCGTCACGGCATGTTCGTCCGCGAAGCAGACGAGGCGGTGTCTCTCGGCGCCGCCCAATTCATCGACCCAGACACCCATCGACCCAAGAGTAGCTACCTCGATTACGGGCGGCTCGAACGTTCGCTCGCAGCCGCTCGCGCAGATGCGGTTTGGGTGGGATGGGGTTTTGTGGCGGAACACGCGGCGTTCGCCGATCTCTGCCAGGATATGGGCCTTGTGTTCATCGGACCACCCGGAGAGGTGATGCGCACCCTTGGCGACAAGATCGCCGCGAAACGTCTGGCAGAGCAGTCACAGATACCGGTCGCCCCTTGGAGTGGCGGACCTGTCGAGACTCTCGAGGATGCGTGCTCTCATGCTGAGCGCTTGAGCTTTCCTCTCCTTATTAAGGCCACGGCGGGTGGAGGCGGCCGGGGAATTCGACGTGTGCAATCTATGGCCCAACTGCCCCAGGCTTTCGAGAGCGCTCGGGCCGAGGCCGCCAAGGCTTTCGGCGATCCCACTGTTTACCTTGAGCATCTGGTCCAACGCGCGCGCCATGTCGAGGTCCAGATTATTGCCGATCGCTATGGGGCGACGTGGGCGCTGGGCGTCCGTGACTGCTCGATACAGCGCCGCCATCAGAAAGTCTTGGAGGAATCGCCGTCCCCGGTGCTTTCTCAGCAGGAAGATGAGGCAATACGCGAGTCCGCGGTTCGTCTGAGTAAGGCCGCCCGCTACTGCAATGCCGGCACCGTGGAGTTTCTCTACGAACCGGAGACCCACCGCTTCTGGTTCATGGAGGTGAATACCCGTCTGCAGGTTGAACATCCCGTTACCGAGTGCACGACCGGTCTCGACCTCGTAAAACTTCAAATCCATGTTGCGCGGGGCGGTCGTCTCGAGGCGGAGTGCCCGCGAAGCAGCGGTCACGCGATTGAGGTGCGGCTGAATGCGGAAGACTGCGACAACGGCTTTACCGCGGCTCCCGGCCTAATTGAGCGTTTTAGGATTGGGACCGGACCGGGTGTGCGTGTTGACACGGGTGTAGCCGAGGGCGAGAGCGTTCCCGCAGAGTTCGACTCCATGATCGCCAAGATCATCGCCTATGGCCAAAACCGAAGGGAAGCAATGTCCCGCCTTCGGCGAGTGCTGCAGGATAGCGTCGTCGTCATTAAAGGTGGGGCGAGTAACAAAGCGTTTCTTCTGGAAATGCTCAACCGCAGTGAAGAACAGGACGGGGAAGTGGATATTGGATGGCTCGACCGCTTGGCGGCGGCCGGTGATCACCTCTCTCTCAAGCACGCCGACGTGGCTTTGGTGCAGGCTGGGATCGATGCTTACGATGCAGCGTTGGCCGTGGAGCAAGCCCAGTTCTACGCATCCGCGGCGCGTGGCCGGCCACAGGTGCGCAGCGATATTGGCCGCAACTTAACGCTGCGCTATCGCGGGCAGCACTACTTGATTAAGACTCATCGACTGAGTCCACAGGACTACAAAATCGAGGTAGACCAAGTACGAATCGAGGCGCACATTGACCGCCTGGGTCCCTTCGAGTGCTGGCTCACCGCTCTCGGCCATCGTTTCCACGTTGTGTCCATATCCCAAGGCATGAATTCCAGGATTGAAGTCGACGGAGTATCGCACCGAATAGATCGAGATGACGGGGGTGTGGTATATGCACCGGCTCCAGCCGTGGTCGTTTCGATTGCGGTGAAGCCCGGGGACACGGTGGCCGTTGGGGACCGGCTGGCCGTGCTCGAAGCTATGAAAATGGAAGCCCAAGTGGTTGCTCCATTCTCTGGCAAAGTCCGAAGCGTGATGACAATGCCGAATGTGCAGGTGGATACTGGCGCACCACTGCTTCAAATTGAGGTCAGTGGCGTCGATGACACGATTGCGCCGCTGAACCGGGTAGTCTTTGGCGCTTCACAAAATGTTTGTGACAACGGCCAGGCTGCTGTTTCCCGATGCAGAGAAAGTCTCAAGGAACTCCGTCAACTGATGTTGGGTTTCGACATCGACCCAGCCGATTGCGCTCGCCAGCTTTCCACATGGAGGAAAGACTGTCCTGCAAACAGCGACGAAATAAGAGAGTCCGAGAACGAGATCCTTAATAGTTTCGTCGACTTATGTTCTCTGTTTCAACGCGAGCCAGAAGTGGGTCATCGTACGACACGAGAAGAGCCTAGCGCAGAGGCTTACCTTTTTTCCTATTTGCGCATGGTGGAGACAAACGGTGAAGGACTACCTCCAGCCTTCGTCGACGCACTGACGCGCGCTTTGGCGCATTATGGTGTACACACTCTGGACGGTTCCCCCAAACTGAAAGAGAGCTTGCTGTGGATCTGCAAATCACACCAGCGAATGGAACAGCAATCGCAGTTCGTTCTGGACATCCTAGAGCGTCGTCTGCGGCTCGTGAAAGCCAGGGAGTCGCTTCCCAACGGGTCTTTTCGGACGCTTCTTGATCGCACGATCTCGATTACTCGCGAGCTCTATCCTTCTGTCAGCGATCTTGCCCGGGAAGTACGCTATCGCTACTTCGACCAGCCTTTGTTTGAGCGGGCGAGAAGCAATGTGTACGAGGAGGCGGAAGAGCATCTTGCATATCTGGCGGCATATCCCGACGCTGCCGACTGCCGTGCCAGGATCCGCTCGTTGATCGATTGTCCGCAACTTCTTGCGGGCCTGTTCGCCGGGTGGTTCCCCACTGCTGACCTCGGCCTGCGTGTCACGATGTTGGAGGTGCTCACCTCGAGGTACTACAAGATTCGGACTCTCCAGAACCTGAAGGCATCGGCGGTGGACGAACATTGTTATGTCTCAGCCGAATATGCCCATGAGGGCAAGCGCATTCACGTCTTCGCTGCCTACGCGGAATATCGCGGTCTTTCTACGGTGGCGAAGGCCCTGCTTCCCGTGATTGAGGGGATGCCGGCTGATCACGATGTCGTCCTGGATTTTCACGTCTGCTCCAACAGCACGCTAAGCGCCGCGGACACGACACAAATGGAAGTGCGGGCGATGCTGAATGAGATTCCTTTTCCTCGTTCGATCCGGCGCATCGTGGTAGCTGTTGCTGGTGCGAGCCAGGGTCAACGCGTAAGCGGCATGCAGCACTTTACCTATCGTCCAAGAGACGGAGGGTACGAGGAGGAAACGCTGTACCGCGGAGTGCATCCCATGATCGGCAAGCGGCTGCATCTCTGGCGCCTCAGCAACTTCAAGATCGAGCGCCTGCCATCTGTCGCGGACGTCTACCTTCTGCACGCTGTTGCCCACGACAACCCCAAAGATGAACGTTTGTTTTCGGCAGCGGAAGTGCGTGATGTGACGCCCGTACGCGATGACGCAGGGCGCATCGTTCAACTGCCGCATCTGGAACGCATGTTTATGGAAGCGCTGGGGGCGATCAGGCTATTTCAGTCGCGGCGCCGGCCACAGGATCGCTTGTATTGGAATCGCGTTTTTCTGTATGTCTGGCCTCTTCTCACTCTCAAGGCAGATGAATTGACCGATATTGTGCGCAGACTTGCACCCGAGACCGAAGGTCTGGGGCTGGAGCAGGTCGTAGTGCGTGCGCGTATTCCAAACCCCGCCACCGGGGAATTGCGCGACATGGTGGTGCGCATCTCGAGCCCGGTCGGCAGTGGCCTGCTGATCACATTTCGGCCCGCCGACAAACTGCTCCCGCTCAAACCACTAAGTGCTTACGATCAAAAAGTAATTCGTGTCCGTCGGCGCGGAATGGTCTACCCCTACGAGATCATCAAGATGCTCACTCCGGCCCGGGAAGACACACGATCGGAATTTCCTCCCGGCGATTTTATGGAGCACGATCTTGACGTCGAAGGGCGGCTGGTCCCAGTCAATCGTCCCTATGGTCAGAACAAAGCAAACATCATTGTTGGAGTCATCCGCAACTACACGAGCCGATACCCCGAGGGCATGACACGTGTTCTGCTGCTGGGAGACCCGAGTAAAGACCTGGGAGCACTCGCCGAAGCAGAGTGTCGACTCATCATTGGCGCTCTCGATCTGGCCGAGGAAAAGGGCATCCCGGTGGAGTGGTTCCCGATCTCAGCTGGAGCGAAGATCTCGATGGACAGCGGCGTCGAGAATATGGACTGGATCGCCCACGTCTTGCGCAGGCTGGTGCAGTTCACTCAAGCCGGTGGTGAAGTCAATCTCCTTATTAATGGGATCAACGTGGGAGCACAGCCATACTGGAACGCCGAGGCTACCATGCTGATGCACACTCGAGGCATTCTGGTGATGACGCCGAAGGCAGCGATGGTACTTACGGGTAAGCGTGCACTCGACTACTCGGGCGGCATTTCGGCGGAAGACAATCAAGGCATTGGCGGCTACGACCGCATCATGGGCGTAAACGGCCAGGCACAATACTGGGCCCGCGACATCGACGAAGCGTGTCACATCCTCTTTCGATACTACGAGCACTCCTACCGTTTGCAAGGGGAGAGGTTTCCTCGCAGGGCTGAAACAACCGATCCCATCGACCGCGATGTGCAGAGCTATCCTCACAACAAGAATGGAGAGGAAGGGTTCGCGCGGATTGGGGAGATCTTGTCGAACGAGACGAATCCCGGACGGAAGAGACCTTTCGATATTCGCAGAGTAATGATGGCAACCATAGACCAGGACCACGTGCCCCTGGAGCGCTGGGCCGGAATGCGAGCCGCCGAAACCGCCGTGGTTTGGGATGCTCACCTTGGTGGGTACCCGGTGTGTCTTATCGGCATCGAGTCTCGCTCGGTGCTCCGCATGGGATTTGTCCCCGCCGACGGACCCGACCATTGGTGCGCGGGAACACTCTTTCCACAGTCTTCCAAGAAGGTGGCGCGGGCCATCAATGCTGCCAGCGACAATCGCCCGGTCGTGGTCTTAGCCAATTTGTCAGGGTTCGATGGTTCACCGGAGTCGATGCGGCGATTGCAACTTGAGTACGGCGCAGAAATTGGCAGGGCGGTGGTGAACTTCAAGGGCCCTATCGTCTTCTGTGTAATCTCGAGGTATCACGGCGGCGCGTATGTGGTGTTCTCGCGGGCTCTGAACGATCAGCTTGAGGTGTCTGCTCTGGAGGGTACGTACGCCTCGGTCATCGGTGGCGCTCCCGCTGCGGCGGTTGTCTTCGCTGGTGAGGTTGAGGCCCGAACTGGCAAAGACGAGCGGCTCCTGGCTCTGAATCAGGCGATGCTTCAGGCCGACGGCGTTGAGAAAGGACGGCTGCGTGCCCAGTGGAGCGAACTTTTCAAAGTCGTATATTCCGAGAAGCTAGGTGAAATGGCCGGCGAGTTTGACCGCATCCACAGTGTGCGCCGGGCGCTCAGCGTGGGCGCATTGAATCATATTATTCCGCCCGCAAACCTCCGCCAATATCTCGTCCATGCGGTGGAACGTGGGATGAGAAGCGAGGAGAGCGAAAGCGGGAAGGCAGAACTCGAGGTCGTGGAGGCGGCCTAGTCACGGCAGAAGGATTTGTGGAAAGGCCGAGTTTGGAGTGGATAGCTTCAATGAACGCCTACTGGCTGGAACAGAGCGACGCCGATGTGCCAGCGGAAAATCACTGGCTGAGCGCGGGAGAAATCCTTTCCCTTGGCCGCATGCGCTATCCTAAACGTCGGAACGACTGGCGGCTAGGTCGCTGGACCGCGAAACGCGCTCTGGCTGCCTGTCTTAACCTGCCGCGCGATCTTCTCGCCCTGGCGAACGTAGAAATACGAGCTGCGGCGTCGGGGGCACCCGAGGTATTTCTGTTCAACCAAACAGCGCCTGTCACTATTTCACTCAGCCACCGTGCCGGTATCGCCATGTGTGCCGTCGCGCATCCCGGGACTGGCATCGGCTGTGATCTGGAAGTGATCGAGCCGCGCAGCAATGCCTTCATCGCCGATTACCTCACGGCCCGTGAGCAAGCACTCGTTGCGCAAACACTCGATGAGGAACGGGCCTTGCTAGTGAATCTGCTGTGGAGTGCGAAAGAAAGCGCCCTCAAAGCGCTGCACGTAGGTCTTCGGCTCGACACCAACTGCATGGATGTCAGCTTCAATAATGGATTGCCGCCGCACGCCGACCAGTCTCAACAGGACCTACCTTTTGTTCCGATGGGAGACGTTGATACCGATGGGTGGCGTACCCTGCATGTCCGTTATTTCGGGGAGCAAGTCTTCTGCGGCTGGTGGCGACATGCGAACCAAATGGTACGAACTTTCGTCTCGGCTCTCCCACTGTACGTACATTTTCGTGCGCTCAAAAGTCCGACGTTGGACTCCAATCTGGAATCTTGGACTGACGGCGATACTGTGGAAATCCCGCGGTGAATTCGCTAAGAAGCCTTGGGACAATTGCGACGGTCCGAATCAGCACATAGCCCTATCGCGGGTGGACAGCCCCTACTGCCAAGCGCCTACAGGCTCCGGTCAAACTGGAATGAACGATAAGTGTTTATGCGGCGTTTTGCCGGCGGATTTTGAGTCCCGCCCCGTTCACTTCTAGGTTGCTGGTTCCTCTTTAGTTACTGCCACTTACATTTTTTTCAAGTGTCAACCGGTGCGTTCCGAGGCCGACCTGCGATGACCGGTTGGTCAGAGTTCGGACAGACATTTGGCCTAGGCTGTTCCAAGAGGAGCACGTGAAAATGAGCGCACTAGCCGTTACCGCTGGAAACAGAGTGAAGAACAGCGGGCAATTTCAGAAAGGGAACATGTATGCATTTCGACCGGGCCAATGCGGAAACCCAGCCGGCCGAACTAAACGAACGCCGACCACTACAGCGCTGGAGCGGGATCTAGAACATCCAATTCCTGATTCGCCCGAACTGGCAAAGTTGTGCAAGAAGCTTAACCTGCGAAGTTCCTCCACTTGGGCTGAATTGATTGCCAGAACTATGATTGTCCGAGCGATCAGAGAAACATCCGCAGTCGCCGAGATCGCCGACGAGTCGAAGGGCGGTCACCGGTGAGGAACAGCGATGCTGCCGCACAGGCGATCTCCTTCGCGCCAATCAGGCCGACCATCTGAAACATGAGCCTGCCGGATGGAGTGGTAAGGTCCAGGTTGTCGCGCAAGCTGATGAAGGCAACGCCGAGTGCATCGAACTCAGCTAAAGCGTTAACCAGATGCTTGAGCGACCGGGCGAACCGATCTAGCTTCCAGACCAAGACGGCATCGACGGTTCGCTGATGAACGGCACGCTCACGGCTGGACGTTGGTGACGCCTTCGGCGCCGGGCTTCGGGAAGTGCTCTTCGTACCAGGCGATCGAACGGTCGGTCCAGTCGATCTGGTGCTTGACCTCTTGGAGCCCGTGGCCTTCGCGAGGATAGCGGACGAAGACGGCTTCCGTGCCGACGTCTTTCAATCCGATGAAGAATTGCTCAGCCTCAGCGATCGGAACGTCGTTATCATTTTCGCCGTGAATAATGAGCGTCGGCGTGTGGGCAGCCGACACATATTTCAGGGCCGAGCGCTTCCAGGCTTCGTCCATCAGCGTGCCCTGATGCAAGAATTGGCCGAATTCCATTTCTTCATATTGGTTGTAGTAGGTCATGTAGTTGTAGCTGACCAGATTCACGATTCCGGCCGCGGGAATCGCTGCCTTGAACTCATTCGTCTGGGTGATGAGCCATTCGGTGAGTTGGCCGCCGTAGCTGACGCCTTCGATACCCATGCGCTCGCGGTCGATCCAAAGATTTCGCCGTACCGCTGCACTTACACCGTACAACACGTCCTGCGCTTCATTTCCGTTCTGGTCGCCAAAGACCGCATCGGCGAATCTCTGGCCATATCCGGTCGAGCCCCGGAAGTTCACGTTCAACACCGCGTAGCCATGCCCCGCAAAGACCTGATTGCGAAAATTGAAGGCCGGGCTGTTCTGTCCATGGGGCCCGCCGTGGATGTTCACAATGAGCGGGTGCTTTGAACTGGCGCTCATGCCGATTGGCCTCGTCAGAAAGGCTTCGACTTCGAACTTGTTGTCGTTGCTGATAAAGGTGAGCGATTCGACTTCGCCCAACTGCTTTCCCGCCAGTACGTCCGCGTTCAGGTCGGTTAGCTTTTTTGGCGCGCCGCTTCCGGTCTTCTGGTAGAGCTGTGGCAAATCGCTTGGCGAACCGTAGGCGTAGAAGAGTCTGCCATCCTTGGTCACCGAAAATGAAAAGACACCCCCTCTTTCTTTCACGACATATTGCGCTGTTCCGCCGCTGACTGGCAGACGCATTAGCACATTGTTGCCGCGCTCCTGCAATGTGAAGTACAGTGCGCTGCTATCCTCTGACCAGTGCGGCGCGCCTTGCCGGTTGTCGACCACCGCTCCAATTTCGCGGCGGCTGCTTCCGTCGACATTCATCACCCAGACGTGGGTGTCCTCCATCGTGGTCTCGCGGTCGGTGATTCCACGCCGCGTGCCCCGATAAGCAATCCATTTTCCGTCCGGGGACCAGATAGCATCGTACTCGTTGTATTCCGTGGCGGTAAGGCGCTGAATGGTTCCGTCCGCGACATTCAGGGTGAACAGATCGTAGTTGAAGAATTCATCCTGATTCGGTTCGCGGTTCGAGCCGAACAAAATCTTCTTGCCATCCGGCGACCAGTCGACGGAATGCTCGTCGAAATCGCCCTGCGTCAGTTGCCGCAGCTGCTTTGTCGCCGCGTCGACGACAAAAATATGGAGCCGTTGATTGTCGTTGAAGCGGGTCATGCCCTCGCCGGCGTCGGGCTTGTAAAGATAGCGAGTAATCACCATCGGATCGCCGCTGGCCTCGGCCGCTCGCGGACCTGGCGTCGAGGAAACAAATGCAATCTGCTTGCTATCTGGGGACCAGGAAATCTCGTTGCCCATGCCCGGCAAGGGACTGTTGGTTCCATGCGCCTCGGCCAGAATCCTCACCTCCGATCCGTCCAGCCGCACGATGAACAGTCCGCCTTTGTCGCCCTGATGTCCCTTAAATGCGATCCACTTGCCGTCCGGCGACCAGACTCCGCTTCCGCCGCTGTCCTTTTCTCCCCCGACGCGCACGGATTTCTGGGCTGACAAATCCATGATCCACAGTTGATCGTACGTGCGCCCGGGACGATCCCTCATGACGACGGTGTATGCGACGCGCTTCCCATCGGGCGATGCAGCTACTCCGCCCACCGACCTTAACCGCGACAGGTCATTGCTCACGAGTCCCTGTGGGTTTGCCGCTGCCGAACAACCGAGCGAACCGATGGCAACCACGGCGGTTGCCGTTCTCACGCTCCAGCTTAAGCACCTTGGTGCTCGCATTCGTCACCGCCTCCTAAGCGCATCTCAAACTCATTCTGTCCGGTCATCCTAGGCACTTGCCGCTGCTTCGTCAATAAGGCCGGCCTTTTGCGCGACGGCGAATTCGAGGGTGGGACAGAAGCCGACATCGCCGTAGATGACCTTGCCGCGCCCGCCGATGATGAAGAGCGTTCGAATCTCTCTTTGATTGGGGCGATTCTCGGGTTTCTTCATTCCCAGGCAGCCAGACGTGTTCCGCGTTTTGCTTGGGTGTCGAATTGCGATCGAGCCACGAGCCACTCGGAAGTTGAGCCACGCACAACCAGATGCGCCATAAGTCGGCTTCGAGGAAATTGCTGCTGATCTGCTCCAAGCCCGTTTCTGGACCGCGTCAAAATTTGTTTCCGGTAGGACGACCACTCGAAAGCAAGGTGTTCCTTGCTTCCCGACACCTCTACGACAGCGGTGTTAGAAAACCTTCGACAGGCTGTTAGGGCAGCGATATTTGTTGCTCGCCTGACCTTAGTGGATAAGATTTTCCCTGCCAGACAAGGACGCCGTGCAGGGCTTCGGGCAAGGTTACCGTAGCCTTGGTTCCCGCTTGTGTCCGCTCATACTTGACCGTGATCGTGCCACCGCGCGGGTAGGGCATTGAAGCCTCAGCCCACCGCAGGTCACCAAGAGCAGGCTCGATCTGCACCGTTTCGAAGCCTGGGGATGCCGGTCGAATGCCGGCGACAAGCGTGGGCAAATCGAATGCAGGATGCGCGCTCCACGCATGTGTGTCGGAACGGGTAGGATCGTCGAATTCGGGGGTGGTGGTAAGGCCCTTCGCCAGCATTTCACTCCAGGGTTGCAGCAGTCCAACATACCGTTCCGCCATCCCGGCATGCTCGAGTGCCCGCGCTATATAAAACTGATAAAAGAAGCTAGCTTTCACCAGCTTGGGAGAACCATCTTTCGCATGGAGTCTGGTGTCCAGAATTCGTTCCATAACCGATTTCTGGTCTGCTGTGGGAATCACGTCCAACAGCACGGCAGCGATGTTTGCGTGCTGGCTGTAAGAGTCCTTTCTGGGATTGTCCGCCAGAAGGCCAAATCGTGGATCCCAGCACAGCTTGTAAACAGCATCTCGCGCTGCTCGTGCCTGGCGCCGGTAGCGTTGCGCCAGGACGGAATCCCCTAAGGCTTGCTCAAGGTCGGCGGCTGTTTCGAGCGCCGAAACCAGTTGCAGGGTCACGATCGCGGAGCGGCCCTCTTCGTCTTCCGGGGGGAACTTCTCCACATCACGCACCCAATCGATGAAAACCCATCCGGGGATAGACGAAAGCATTCCATCTGGCCTCTGTTTTGCCAGAAACCACTCCAGGATTGCTCTCGTTCCAGGCAGTAGTTCCTGAACAAACTTCCGATCTGGACGATACATCCAGTAATCGTGGAGCATATTCACATACAGCAGAGAAAACGGAGGGATGAACTGGGCGAGAGAGTCCGGATAACGGCTCTGAGTAATTCCTTCAGGAATTCGAGAGTCATCGAAGGCCTGAAGAGCCTGGCGCGCTAATCGGTCGTCGCCACTGACCACATAAGAGATCAGCGCTTGTATGCGTGTGTCTCCGATGTACTGGAGTTGCTCCCAATAGGCCGTATCCATGTAAGTCTCATGTGCATCGAGTCGGGCTGTGCGCCAGCAGATCTCGCGAATTCTCGCCAAATTCGGGTTACTCGCTGCAAATTTGCCGCGTTCTTCGAACGGATAAGCTGTGTAATAGGTGCGGAATCCGTCGAGCGTAAGCGGCTCTGCCCCAGTAACAATCTTGAGCTCGACATAACGCCACGTACGCCACCACAGTGGTCGGAACGTTCTGTGCTCGCCTCCGTCCGGGAGATACTCGTCGGTCAAGCCCACAACTATGCGGTCGGCAATTTCGTTTCGGTTGCCACGTTCTTGCTTCGAATCATAGAGTGCTTCGGTGAATGCCATACGAACGACGGCATCCTTCCCACCGCTGACCTCTAGTTCCGGAAACGCCGACAGCACCGTTGCGTGGTCAATCAGAATCGTCACCGAAGAATGTGCTGGTATTGTGACGGGCTGTGCGGGGAAATTCCTGGTGTCCTGCAGATTCGTGCGAACTACGCTGCCTGTGGGAACTTGTTTATACTCCATCGGAGGAAGCAGGTCAGGACTGAGCAGCCATTTGGTACCGGCGTCCTCAAGGCGGTATCCGGGTTTACTCCGTTGGGGATCAGGCGATTCTCGAATCGCACCAACTGCTCGGATCCAATGCGCGTTTGGGGATGACCCTGCTTCTTTCCAAGTCCAATCATACTTGCTGCCGTCAATCCGTTCTCCCGGTCCAGCAGCCCAGTACTGGTGCATGGTCTCCGGCATGGGAGGAATGACGGTATGTCCAAGTTCCTCCTCCACTTCCCAGCTTGAGTCGGTGTTCACGATTCGTTCCGCG